>JAZGFE010000001.1:0-3321 GCA_036479215.1 Nannocystaceae bacterium
GGTACGACCTCGGTATCGGGGTCGGAGATGGTGGGTGGTTTGGGCATTGTCGGGCTACATCAGTCATCGCCCTTTGTTCTGAGATATTGAGAAGTACTTGTCTGGAAACATCTTGACACACAGGGCATGTGCCGCCATCGGGTGACCCGCCAGGGAAGAAAAACAACCCCAGTAAGGGCAAGAAGCGCGAGAGTGACCTTTGCGCGACCGTTGGCCGCGCCCACCACGGAGAACGTCACGGCATTGTGATGGACGGGAAACAGGAAGGGAGCATCGAGAAAGTCTATCCGGATGGTGCAGGTCTTGGTGGCTTCGTTGTACGCGGTGAACTTTTCGGTCGCTTTCAGACCCGTTGGCTCTCGTTTGAGCTCGCAGACTCGCCCAGCAGAGCGGGCGCCTTCAAACAACTCACCGTTGGTTTTGGCATACGAGCGTGGCACCGACGCCATCCATTTGTAGGCGTCGTCGAAGCCGTGGGCGAAGACCGTCCAGACCTCTTGGGGCGTGGCGTTGATGTCGATGGTCTTGGTGAATTGCATCGTGTTGTCCGGGCCTGCTCGCGTGTCCCTAGCGGCATCGCGTAGAGAGGCTACGTATCGTGGGATACAATGTATGTATCGTTTGTTTCATTTTCTCGTGTCGGCGAGCCAAAGGCGCAGGGAGTTCCTGTGCACGAGAGCGCGCCATATCTTTGGCGAGAACATTGTTTTCGCCAAGGATGGCGAAGGGAGCCTCGCCGTATGCCCTATCTATTTGGGTTGCGCAGGCTTTCCGAGCGGAGCAACGTCGCAGCCGGCTTCGTGACATCGAGCGCAGGTTGTGATGAACCGCCCGTACCAGTCGCCGCGCTTTTCCGGGTTCTCCAGGCGTGGGGCTTCATGCACGAGTTCATCGAGACGGACCCGGAGATCGTGCGCAGCTGGGCTGGGCGGGGGCGGGGGCGGGGGTGCGGATCGCTTGTCGGCGCCGGCGGCGGCCGGGCGGGCTGAATCGGACAGTGCACATAGCGAGCTCCCCTGCAGCGCTTGCGTGCCCTGCTGCCATGACGCGTCGAAGGGGCCGAGGCCCTCCCAAAGGCGATCGGCAGCCCACCGGTGGAGGGCCATGCGGCTCTTCGGATCGGGGTTTCCTGTGGGGCGCGGCACGAGGTGGAAGCGGGGCGTGACGCTGAGCGCTCGATGACAGGCGCCGCAGGTTGCAGCGAGGCGGCCGAGAGCGGCGCCAGCCGGGTCCAGCTTGGTGGCGCTGGCGCTCGCCTGCGCGGCGGAGCGCATCGCGACCAGATGCGGGAGCTCCAGATCGACCAGGCGCGGTTGTTGTGTGTGCTCGGCGAGTTCGCTGCCAAAGCGGCGGGCGGTCTTGAGGTCGCCTTTCACCACGGCGTCGCGGATGCCGTTGGCCCAATCATGGTGGTCACGCATGTGGGCCGCGATGTCGATCGACGCCCGCAACGCTGGCGCGGGAACGCCTTGGGCCCCCGGGACGAAGGGGAAAACGATGCGCATCTCGAGCTCGACTTCGGGGTCGACCATCTTCCGCGATGAGCGGCGGCGCTTGGATGCCGTAGTCTTGCGCATGGATGTGGAGGGTGCCGCGGCCGATCAGGCGTCCCGGCGCACGTGTGAGCGAGATCGGGAACTGTACCGGGGTCGTCTTGCCGCGGATCTCGAGGGTTCCACGGACGCGGTAGCGATCATCTTCGGGGGTGCCGCGTTCGATGACCGTCGAGCGAAAGCGTGCGACCGGATGGGTTTGCGCATCGAGAAAGGCCTTGCCCCGCACCTCGCGGGCAAGCGCTTCGGGCTTCCCCGACAGCGACGCCGTGTCGATCTCGACATGCAGCGAAACCACCTGACTCTTGAGAGCGGTGGAGGTCGCTCGCACGCCAGAAAAGGTGAGGTGGTGTTCGCCGGTGGCCTTGCGCACCCGCAGCACCACGCTCGACGCATCTGGAATCGCCGTGAGTTCGATGGTGGCTTGGGCCGAGGCCGCATGGCTCGATTCAGAGGCTCGGGTCGGGCCGTCGCCGATGGTGGTGTCGAGCCCGCAGCCCACAAACACAGCGGCGGCAAGCAAGGTAGATAGGTAGTGTAGGGGTACCGAGGACCATCGGTGACTTTCGGTGGGGGAGGGGCGTCGGGGGAGGGGCGTCCCACGCTCGACCACCTAGGTGGCCCCGGTATCGGTGGCCCCGACACCCTGCTTACCACGGTACGCGCGCTCGCGGTGACGGCGAGCTGGTGGCCTCCCGCAAGTATTGCCGCATGGGTATCGTGCAGGGTCGTGGGCGCGCTAGCGATGCGTGGCCGGGTGGTTGCCAGGCGCGTGTCGTCGAGCCGGATCTTGGCGGTAGAAGTCTCCCAATACGCGATACATGTCGGGGTGATCGCGCGCCATTTTGGGCGCTTGCTCGAAGAAATGCTCGGTGGCCACGGCAAAGAACTCGGCGCCGCTTTTGAGCGCGTAGGTATCGAGAAACGTCCGCTTGCCCCGCTTGGCATCCCGCTGCAATCGCTCGTACTCGGCGGTGAGCACCTCCACCCAGACGTTGTACGTGTCCCGATCTGCGAGGGGGGGGACGCCGTCGGCGTGGCCGGTGAGCATGTCCAGCTTGTGGGCGAACTCGTGGTAGACCACATTTTTGCCGTCATTGGGGTCTCGACCACCCGATTTGACGGCGTCCCATACGAGGATCACAGGTCCTCTTAGGAACGCTTGGCCGAGGGTCGGCATGGGCTGTTCCGAGATAAGAGCGCCCGCGGAGAGCATGCGAGGTGGATGCCGTCGCGGCACGACTGTGCTCGGGTAGACCACAATACTATCGACGCGACGGTACAGCTGGTGGGCGAGGCCCAGGATCAACAGGCACGCTTGCGCCGCGATGGTGACACGAATTTCATCGGATAGCTCCTGTCCACCGGCGCCTTCCCAACGCTTCTCTGCGACGAAGACTTGCACCAGGTCGCACAGGTGCTGTTGCTCCTGTGTGTTGAGCCAGCGGCAGTGGGCCACGTTGCGGTCGATGATTCGCCGCCAGGTTCGAGGAAACGTGGCGGCGAGAATCTTGCGTCGTCTGTTTTCGCGGAGCCAATCGAGGAACATACTGCGCGCGCCTGGCCTTGTGGTGCTAGCGGCGTTGCGTCGAAACGTAGGGAGAGGAACGTACGTCCCCGGGGTTACCTGGGTCGCCCGCACGGCTGCCGGGCTCGTCTGCAGTGTCGGTGGTGTCGGTGGTGTCGGTGGTGTCGGTGGTGTCGGTGGTGTCGGTGGTGTCGGTGGTGTCGGTGGTGTCGGTGGTGTCGGTGGTGTCGGTGGTGTCGG
>JAZGFE010000002.1:0-26186 GCA_036479215.1 Nannocystaceae bacterium
CTTGTCTTGGAGTGAGACGCGTATTTTAGTGTCGTCCGTTGCGGCGATTACTGTCTGTGTTCGTCTGGGCATGGCTTCCGTACTTTCTCAGCTCGTCCGCCCATACACAAAATTTCTGACACTCCCGCCGATCGATCAAGCCCCCGCGCATCGATGGGAGTTCGGCAGACCCGCTCTGATCGACACACCCGACACACCCGACACACCCGACACACCCGACACACCCGACACACCCGAGTTCATGCCTGCACTGGCCGCCACTCGAACCCAGGGAACGCCTCCACCTTCTATCCATCCCCCACACGGCCGCCCACATGGCGCGTTTTCCCCCCTCCACGCCGGGCCAACCGACGCTGTCCTCAACCTCGGTCCCGCTCCCGCGCTGGGCCCCGAACTCCACGAGGGCCCTTCCACGTCCCCCGCGGATCACAACCCCGCAGTGCCTTGGCCCCTGATCGCGCTGCTCACAGCGCTGTGGGTATCCGCGGCCTCCGTCGCAGGCCTCGGCTGGCAGCTGGCCGCTCTCTCTCGGAGACTCGCCAACCGTCAGCCGATCCGCAGCGGTCCGATCTTGGCGCAGTTCGACACGTTGTGCCGCCAGGCCGGTATGCGCGACCCGGTCACCCTGACTTCCAGCGCAACGATCACGAGCCCGGTTGCACTATGGCACCTGGAGATCTGCCTCCCCACCACCGTCGTCGAAGATATGGCACCAGGGCCGCGAGAAGCCGCACTCGCCCACGAGCTCGCCCACGTCCTGCGCTGCGACCCATGGTGGTTCATGGCCGCGAGCTTCGTTGAAGCGGCACTCGCATTTCAACCTCTCAACCGTATTGCGCGTCGACGCATGCAGGAAAGCGCCGAATTTCTGTGCGACGACTGGGCGGTCAACATCACCGGAAACGCCGTCGATTTGGCCAGATCGTTGGCCGAGGTAGCAAGTATGCAAACACAACCAGACCCAAGCTCACGACTCCTCCCCGCAATGTCCAGCGGCCGCCGCCCCCTCGTGACCCGTGTTAAACGACTGCTCGATGATGGGCCGCCACGTCTCCGCGAGCGGCTGCGAGCCAGACATATCATCGCTAGCATCGCCGGGGTCGCCACATTCGCTCTGTTCGCGCCCGTGGTCGTGCACGCCACCCCGGATACCGGCGCCCAGACGGCAGCCGCACCGGAGGGCATGACGTTGTCCCGTGGGACGGCGTCGTCCCGTTCCACAACGTCGTCCCGTTCGACGACGTCGTCGTCGAAGTCATCTCCGACGTCATCTCCGAAGCCATCTCCGAAGCCATCCCATCCCGCAATGCCGTCGGATACCACGACATCGACCAAGTCGGACAAACTGAGCAGGAAGGCCAGACGCGCGCGCCGTCAATCCGACCGCGCCCGTCGTAAGGCGAAACGATCGCTCGAAAAAGCCAAAGCCGCCCAGGCCCGAGCGAATCGACTCGCCCCACACTCGACTGCCGCGACGCCAGTCAAGTTTGCTACCCACACAACCTCGCCAACCTCGCCAACCCCTCTGCATTCGGTCGCCCCAGTTACAAAGCCCCCCACGCAACGCCAACCTCGCCAGCGTCACTCTCCCGCGTCGGCCGAATCCTCGGCGACCATGCCGACCATGCCGACCATGCCGACCATGCCGACCATGCCGACCATGCCGACCATGGACATCATGCCAACGGTCTCCACCATCGTGGATGCGATGGTGCCCATCGCCGCGAACGATGCGAACGGAATCCGAACCCTCGCCCGCAAGCGCGAAGCACTTGCGGGCACGCTCCATCATGCACGCGAGGAGATGTCGCAGATTGAGGCCTCGAAAGCCGGCAGCAACAAGATCAAGGCCAAGAAGCGTGAGATCGAGGCTCTCAAGAACAAACTAAAGACCATCGACAAGAAGATCGACAAGCGAGCCCAGACCCTGGAAGAAAAAATGGAACAGTTGGGCGAAAAATTGGAAGAGAAGATGGAAAAATGGAGCGAGACCTTCGGCAACGACTACGAGAGGCAACTCAAGGCGTGGGAGCACGACCACGTCAAGGAATGGGAGGCCTACGGGCAGCACGTCGGCCAGTTGGAAATCCAGTGGGAGGAGCAGATACGGGCAGCGGAGCGACACGCACAACAGATCGAACGTGACCGGCGACGCGACGTGCGACGTGACGTTAGAGTCCACAGACGCAGACACAAGCGCCAGCAGGAGGCTCACGCACACCAACGGCGAACGCGCGAGCGACAACACCAGCGGCGCGATGCCGAACGTGAACGCCCACAGCACCATCACGGAAATGACAAAGAACACGAGCACGCCGTGCCGCAGCGACTCTAAGGCGCCGGCACCAGGCCCCAAACTTCGCCGAAGCCGGGGCGAGCGAACGCGACGAACACGCATCCTGCTCTCAGCTATACGAGGAGCATGGGACACGGCCCGCTCGCTGCCACGATCGCCTGTGCGCTTCTCTTCGGTTGTCGGCCCGCGGAGAGGCCGCCCGCCGACACACAGGCCGCTCGGGGCCCCACGCCGACGAGCCCGCACTTCAAACCGCCCTTCAGCGGCCAGCCGCTGTCGTCCTTGCACCTCGCATCGGGATTGCGCATTGAGGACTTCGAAAGGGGATCAGGGAACGAGGCTACACACGGATCCATCACACGCTTCCACTATCGGGGCTACCTCCCCGATGGCACTCTTTTTGAGGATACACGGGAGGATGGATCTCGCCGAGCTCACAAGACGACGATAGGCTCGGGACGCGGCCTACCGGCTTGGCACGCAGGATTACTTGGGATGATATCCGGCGGGAAGCGTCGACTGCATGCGCCCCCAAGCCTCGCCTGGGGAGAAAACCGCTACCGCCGCGTCCAACCCAACACCCCCGTCATCTTCGACGTGGAGCTACTGGGCGTCTCTCCCGCCCGACCCAAACCTCAACCGGCTCAGGCCTATGCGGGCAGGCCCCTGCACCGGGAAGATCGGGCAGGAGTCGAGGTGTACGAGTACCACGAAGGTTCGGGAGCCCGGGCTCAAAAGAACGATATCGTGCATTTCCACTACATCATCAAACTCGAAGACAACACGGTCTTGGAGACCTCCCACGCAAGCGCGGCGAAGAAGATCCAGATGGGCAGCGCCCAGCAAGTCGCGGGACTCCGAGTCGGCCTGCGCGGGGTCAAAGTGGGCACGTTGCGGAAGCTCGTGATGCCGGCAGCCATGGCGTCAGGAGAGCGAAAACGCAGAAAAATCCACCCGGACGCACAGGTGACCTACCTCGTCGAGGTCACATCTCTTGAGAGGGCCGGTGTGGACCAACAGCGAAACTGAGGGTCGACAATTCCCCGGCATTTCCGCAAGCCTGCCGCAGCTGATCTCACCCCACACGCGTGATCTTCCTCCACGGACCTACGCTCGGACCGAGGCACAAACGAAGCCTGCCGCAGCGTCGCCGCGCAACGAGGCGAGCGTCAATCGGGCGCCCCGTCTCGCCACGCTCGCATACCGCCGTGCATAGACGCCACGCGCCGGAATCCCAAGTCCTCAAGGTCCACGGCCGCGCACGCAGAGCGTAGCCCTGTGCGGCACACCACCACCAGCGCGAGCTCGCGATCCCACGCTTGCACCACATTCCCCAACTCCGCCAGCGGTATCGATACTGCCCCGTCCAAGTGACCGAGCTCCCCATCGAACTCCCCCGCGTCGCGTACGTCCACCAGGCGGACGTCGCAGCGATTGGCCGCGACCCACTCGGGCATGACCTCCGCCGCAGCGCCGTCCTCAGCTCGGCGGATGGGCGCCCACTGGGGCGAAGCGATGCATTCACCGGTGACCACCTCGCTCGGCTCTATGCCACATCGCAGATTCGCAGGAACAGCCACATCGATCTGTCTGGGTAGCGCGAGCTTGAGGCCACGCATGATCTCGACGAACTCGTCTTCTGTCTTGCTCCCACCCAGTCGGGGATTGAAGGCCTTTTCCTCCCCGACCGTCGTCACCGTCCGCCCCTTGTAGTCGTGACCAGGATAAAGATAGGTCTCATCCGGCAACGAAAAGATTCGCTCATGCACGGATTTGTACAACCTGCGCGGATCGCCAAGTTGAAAGTCGGTACGACCACAACCCCTGATCAACAAAGCGTCGCCCGTGAAAGCCATCGATTGGTCGTCGAGCACGTAGCTGACGCACCCATCTGTATGTCCCGGCGTCTCGCGGACCTCCAGGTAGCGTGCACCGAAGTAGATGCGTGAACGGTTCACAACCTCCACGTCCACCGACTCGGCCACGGCACGCCGAGCCACGACCGTTCGACACCCCCAGCGCCGGCGAAGGAGGCCCGCTGCGGTGATGTGATCCGCATGCACATGCGTCTCGAGCGTATAGTGCAATTCCAAGCCCAGCTCACGCAGCAATTGAACATCCCTGTCAACCTGCTCTTTGACCGGGTCGATCAACACGGCCTCGTGCGCCCCCGGATCGGCAAGCAGGTACGTGTACGTGGAGGTGACGGGATCGAAGAGCTGGCGAAAGAGCAGCATGGACTGGGGTCCATGTTAGTCGAGGAACGACGCGGGTCCAGCCCGACCCGGCGCGCAGAGCTGGTGCTGCGAGCCCGACCTCGCGCTGTCCACGCTTGGCGCGCGCCCTCTCCTCTGGGGACTCTCCCCCTGCCTTACGGGTTAGAGCAACATCGGACCGCGCCGCATCTCTTGCACGGGGCGCCCCACATCCCCACAAGCGCGCCGCGGACCCGGCACCCCGGACGCGCGACGAGCGTGCTCGGCCTGTCCAGCTCGACCGCGCCCGACGGGCGCGATGGGACATCGGTCGTCACCCCTACGTCATCGCTGCTACGTCATCGCGGCTACGTCATCGCAACTACGTCACGATGCCGACTCGTACCGCCTGGAATGGAAAAATCCGGCACGGTTCCGCCTCAGCGTTTCACTTAGTTATGCTGCATCCGCGTGAGCCATAAGCATGCTCTCCAGCGCGACTGCGAATCGCCACCAGCCGAGCTGGCCGCCCGCCCGCCGACTCGCTCGCCGCGCGGGTGTTTCACATGCAATGAACCCCGGCCTTCCCCCGCCCACCCATGCCTCGCGCCGTCTGTGGCCAAGAGCGCGTCGAATGAACGCCTGTCCCCCCCCGCAGTAGGGACACGTCCGCGCGCGCACCGCTGAGCGGACCCGCGTCGGCGTGATGATGGGAATCGCACACATCGTCGAGTTCACAAACATCATCGAGTTCACAAACGTCATGAAGGTCCTCGAGATTACGTGGTCATCGAGTCCCCGTAGTCATCGAGATCACGTCGTCCTCGAGATCATCAAGATCACGCGGTCATCGAGATCAGCGAGATCAGCGAGATCAGCGAGATCAGCGAGATCATCAAGATCATCAAGATCACTCGGTCATGCAGATGCGACTCGACCCACAAGCGCGATCGATGTATGGTCCCTTGTGATGGCACGCTTAGATCTTCGTCGATCGTTTTTCGGAGGTCGGGGGTTCACAATGTTTCACGCGTGGGGCAGCAATAGCGCGGCCCCCATGGACCCACATTTCCACGACGAATACGTGATCAGCTCGCAGATCATGGGCGAGGAGGACCTGACGATCAGCGGCAAGGCCGAGCACTATTCCGCCGGCGATACGGCCCTCATCAACCCCTACCAGGTCCATACGGGCAACGACCGTGGCGCCACGGGCTTGGAGTACGTCAGTGTCTACGTCGACCGAGCGGTGGTCCGCCGATTGGCGGAGGAGGTGGAGTCACCCGTTCGAGAGCCGGAGTTCACCGTCACCAAAGCACGCGATCCACAGGTTATCGGGGCGGGATTGTACGAGCTGCTCGACCTGGTACGCCAGCAAACCGTTCCTCCCCGCAAGCGTCGCGGACGAAACGCCCCATCGGCAAGTCGGGCCACAGAGGCCCACGACAACACGGCCTCCACGCTCGCCGTGGAGTGTGCGCTGCACCGCATCGTGAACCACGCGTTCGAGCACTATTCGAATATGCGCCGTCCCATGTGGCGCTCGACCAATCGCATCGCGCACAGACGGATCGCCCGTGCTGTCGACTACATCCGCGCCCTCGACCGAGAAAATGGCCCGGGCGACACGAATCTAGACGATCTCGCCAAGATCGCGGGTCTTTCGAAGTATCATTTCTTGCGCCAGTTTTCTCAAGTGGTCGGCATGACGCCAGGCGCCTACCTGCGCACGTTACGTGTCTGTCGTGCCGCCGAAAAGCTGCGGGCCCACACCATGCCCATCGTGGATATTGCCATGAGTGTCGGTTTCGCGGACCACCCGAGCTTCAGCCGCGCCTTCGCCCGCCAAATGGGCATGACGCCCAGCGAATACCAGCGTGCCGCCGCTTGCTAGCCCTACCGCCGTCTGCCTGCGAAAGACAGGGCCGGTACGACCCGCGTGTTTCATCGCTCGGCGCTTGCCTCGTCTCCACGGTCAAGCCTCATGTCCGCGACGCTCGCCTCGTTGATCGCAGCTTGGGCCGCCGGAGTCGGCCTTCCCGACGGCCACGGGCCCCCAGATCTGGTCGCCACGACCCCCAGGTGTAAAGCCAACCTAAAGTACTGCTTCGGGCTCGCGGTGCACGTCGTCCCCGAAACCGGGCGCAGCATGGACTGGAGCGCCTGGCTCCGCGCGCAGGTCAAGACGGCCAACCAGCATTTCGCAGCCATCGAAGTCGGTTTCGAAGTGACCGGCGTCGAGCCCCTATCGGCAACCTATGCGCACACCCTCTCACGTAGCCAGCGCGACGAGATAGGGCGCGGGCATACGCATGTCGGCAGCGTCCCCCTTTTTCTCGTGGCGCGACTCGGCGATGTGGATCATCCGGGGCGTCAGATTCGCGGGGTACATTGGCGACGCCGCCAAAAGGTATCCGAGCGCTGGCTCATCATGTCTGAAATCGCCCAGCCAACCGTGCTGGCCCACGAACTCGGCCATTTCTTCGACCTACCCCACTCCACCCACTCCATCAGCATCATGAACAAGCGCGAGCGCAAACTGCCGCCACGCTCGACGCGGACCTTCGCACCGGCCGAAGTCGAGCAAATGATCCGCGCACGGGACCGCATGCTCTCTACGACTCCGCCTCAACGGCGTGCTCATCTACGCAACCTTCGCGCGCGACGATGATGAAGTGCCCCAGCTGCGCGCGCGTCCGCGATCCGATCGACCGCGCCCCGCGGGACGATATTTTGGGTAGGTTGCGCTCGTGAATACGGCCACGCAGCCCCCCGGTTTTCGTTCGATACCCTACATGGGTGTGATCTATGTGGTGGCGGAGGCCATGAAGCTTGGCTTCCACAACGGCCATCCGCAGTGGTGCAACCTCGGCCAAGGGCAACCAGAAGTCGGCCCAATGCGAGGTGCGCCACCGCGTATCCACAACATCGCGCTCTCCCCCGAGGATCACGCCTACGGTCCCCTCGGCGGTACGGAACCCTTGCGTGAAGCCATCGCAGCCCATTACAACCGCCTATTTCGCCAGGGCAGGGCGAGCCAATACACAGCGGAAAACGTCAGCGTGGCATCGGGCGGTCGTCTCGCTCTGACCCGCATTTTCTCCTCACTAGACCGCGGGCGGATCGGGTACCAAGTCCCGGACTACACGGCGTACGAGGACATGATGGTATCAAGCCTGCATCGTGTCGAGCCGGTACTCATCGCGACGAAACGCGAGGATGCCTTCTCGCTCCCCGCCGAGGCGCTCGCCCGAGCCATCGACACGCACAAGCTCACGGCGTACATCTTCAGCAACCCCTGCAACCCCACCGGTCACGTGGTAGCCGGGCAGAGTCTTTCCGACTACGTCCGCATCGCCCGAGAACGTGGTTGCGCGCTCGTATTGGACGAATTCTACTCGCAGTTCATCTACGGGCAAGACGGAAGCCCGGGTGACGGGCCGGTGTCAGCCGCCGCCTACGTAGAGGATGTCGACCGCGATCCGGTTCTACTCGTCGACGGACTCACCAAAGGGTTTCGCTATCCCGGCTGGCGCCTCGGTTGGACGGTCGGACCCAAGTCCATGATCGAAACCCTTGGCCGGGCCGCGAGCGCCATCGATGGGGGACCGCCGATGCCTATCCAGCGCGCCGCACTTACGGTCTTCCATCCCGCACGGGCCGACCAGGAAACGGCGGCGCTTCGCCATGTCTTCGCCGAGAAGCGCACCTTGATGCTCGACCGACTCGCTTCGATGGGTGTCACCTTCACCACGAAGGGCCTATCGACGTTCTATTTGTGGGGCAACATCGCCGGACTACCCGCACCTCTCGACAGCGCCGAGCGATTCTTCAGAGAAGCGCTCGCGCGCAAGGTGCTCACCGTTCCGGGAGCATTCTTCGACGTCAATCCCAACAAACAACGCCCCGGAACGTCCCCCTTCTCGCAGTGGATGCGTTTCTCGTTCGGACCGCCCCGCGAGAACGTCGAACTCGGACTCGACCGCCTCGCATCCATGGTCCAAGACGCTCGCTAGCGGGCCGACACGCGGCTGTCTCGCACGGCATCGGCGGTCAACTTGGTGCCGGGGAACTTCTCGTGGAAACGCGAAATCGCGGCGCGCGGTCCGCATATGTACACCCTATCGTCGACACGAAACACGAAGTTCCGATCGAAGTGCACGAGAATCTGCCCACCGCGGGCCACCGCCATCACCGCACAGCCTGAGCGCTCTCTTATCCCTGCGCTCGCCGGGCTGTCGCCAACGAGCCCCACCGGCCGCACTGCCGTGAAACGAACATCCGAATCGAGCACCGTCGCTGCTTCGCCCAGCAGCTTCGGTGTCAGCAACTGGCTCGTAACTTGAGCAACCGACATGGCAAAGTCGACCCCCGTTTGGTAGATGCGCGTCACATCGTGCGCACGGTTTACGCGCGCAATGATGGGCACATTCGGCGCCAGTTCTCGCGTAAGCGTTGCGGCCAAGAGCGTAGGGCTGCCTCGATCGAGGGCCAAGATCACCGATTTCGCTTCGCGGACGCCGGCATCGATCAGCACCCTCGGCTCGAGCGCATCGCCCACAACATCCACACCGGGCCGGTCGATTCGATCGATGACCCGAACCTCCTCGCCCGCGTCACGCAGCAGATCGGTCAATTTGGAGCCGACCTCTCCATATCCCACCACGAGGATACTTCCCGTGCGCGCGATGGGCCGCGTGATCGCCCGCAACTTGTCGACTGCCGCTCGGGAGCCGACCGCGAGTACAATACAACCCGCCTCAAGCACAACGTCCGGCCCAGGTAGGTAAACGAACCCTCCTTTCCGCCACAACCCCACAACTGTCGCTCCCGTCTCCCGCCGCACGTTCGCCGTGCGCAAGGTCTTCCCGGCCAGCGCACTGTCGCTATGCACACGCAGCTCCTCCACATCGAGCTCCTCACCGAAAGGCTGAACACCGGCGATCCACGGCGCGATACGCTCGCTCGCCTTGGCCGCCAAACCAGCCGCCAAGATCTGTTTCGGGGTGAACGCCGCCGTCGCCCCCACCAATTCCATGGGTCGTCGGTGACTGGGCCGGTCGACGAGGGCATAAATCGGCCCTTCATAGCCCTGCTCGCGCGCGCTCAATGTGACGAGCGCATTGTCCTCATCTGATCCGTTCACGATCACCGCACGCGCTCTGCTCAGCCGCTTCAGATCGGGATCCTCCTCCGCGAAACAGCCCACGACCACATCGATATTTCGATCTCGCAAGCGTCGCGCCACCGCCTCATCTTCCTCGTACACGACCACCGGCACGCCCTGCCCGTGAAGATCCTGCATCAACGACTCCACCGATGCGCCATGACGAAAGATGAACACGAAGTCGTCATGCGGTGGAATAAGACGCGGGAGTTTTCCTTCGAATCGAGCCTCGATAAAGGGCATCACCGCCACGGGGAAAACGAGGAACACCAAGCACAGGCCAAGAAACTGCACCGCCACCACGAACACCACGAGTACAGGATGCTTCCATTTGGAATCCCCCCCGTAGCCCGTGCTCGTGATCGTCTCTGCGGCCCACCCCAAGCTCTCAAGGAATGTACGTGGGTTGTGCTCGACCTCGTCCATCAGCGACATGTAGCCCAGCGAGATAGCGACCAATGCCAGGGGTAAGATCGCAAAAACGATGAAGATACGGCGCCAGGAGCTGGACATCAGTCGCGGGTCAGTTTTCGATATTTGACGCGTTTGGGTACGAGCGCCGCGTCACCCAGGCGCGCGCGTCGGTCGCTTTCGTAATCTTGGTAGTTTCCCTCGAACCAGACCACCCGCGAGTCGCCCTCAAACGCAAGGATATGGGTCGCTATACGGTCGAGAAACCATCGATCGTGACTGATGATCACGGCACAGCCCGGGAACCCGAGCAAGGCTTCCTCAAGATGCCGCAGCGTGTCCACGTCGAGGTCGTTGGTCGGTTCGTCCAGCAACAACAAGTTGCCGCCGCGTTTGAGAAGCTTCGCCAGGTGAACACGGTTTCGCTGTCCCCCGGAGAGGGTACCCACCTTTTGTTGCTGCGCGGAACCGGTAAAGTTGAACGCGCCAACATAGGCCCGCGAGTTGACCTCTTTCCCGCTCAGATCGAGTGTCTCCTGCCCGTCCGAAATCTCCTGCCATACGCTCTTTGCGGCATCCAGCGCGTCGCGGCTCTGGTCCACGTACGCGAGGTCCACAGTCGCCCCGATGGCGAGCTCTCCCGATTCACCCTGTTCGGTGCCCATGATCATCCGAAAGAGCGTGGTTTTTCCAGCTCCGTTGGGGCCAATGATGCCAACGATCCCTCCCCTCGGAAGCGTGAAGCTGAGGTCGTCGAACAACACCTTATCTCCGAAGGCTTTGGCCAGACCCTTGGCCACCACGACCTCGTTCCCCAAGCGGTGCGTGAAGGGGATGCGTATATCCGTGTGGTCTCGCGCAACGTTTTCAGAGTTGGCGAGGAGATCATCGTAGGCTCGGATCCTGGCCTTGTTCTTGGCCTGGCGAGCCTTGGGCGTCATGCCGATCCACTCCAGCTCCCGTTCTAGCGTGCGCTGCCGCGCGCCGGCCGTCTTTTTTTCTCGCGCCAGGCTCTTTTGTTTTTGCTCTAGCCACGACGAGTAGTTCCCCTTCCACGGGATACCCTTGCCGCGGTCAATTTCCAGAATCCAGTCGGCCACGTTGTCCAGAAAATAGCGGTCGTGTGTGATCGCCACCACGGTACCGCGGTATGCCTGCAGGTGGTGCTCAAGCCAGGCCACAGTCTCCGCGTCGAGATGGTTGGTGGGCTCGTCGAGCAGCAAGAGATCGGGTTTTTGTAGCAAAAGTCTGCAAAGCGCCACGCGACGGCGTTCGCCTCCCGACAGGGTGGAGACGTCGGCATCGCCTGGCGGACAACGCAGGGCGTCCATAGCGAGCTCGAGGGTGTGGTCGAGTTCCCACCCGTTGCCCGCGTCGATCTTGTCTTGAAGCTTGCCCTGGCGCGCCAGCAGCTTGTTCATTTCATCATCGTTGCCAATCTCGCCGAACTTCATGCTCACGGCCTCGAATTCGGCCAGCACACCGCGCATATCGGCGACCGCTTCTTCGATATTCCCTTTCACGTCGCGCTTCGGGTCAAGATCGGGTTCTTGGGAAAGAAAACCCACAGTGGTACCTTCCGCTGCCCACGCCTCGCCGATGATCTCCGTGTCGAGCCCGGCCATGATCCGCAAGAGCGTACTTTTCCCGGCACCGTTGCCACCGATGACGCCGATCTTGGCGCCGGGCAGAAAGGAAAGATGGATACCACTGAGGACCTCTTTACCACCCGGGTACACCTTGCGCAGGTCTTGCATCGTGTAGATGTATTGATAGGACGCCATTTTCGGCGGAGCATAGCACCGTCACCGCTACGCCCCGCGTTTTGTCATCATGGATCGGCGCGTATCGTGCGGGTTGCGCCGTGCTCCGTTTCGGTTCGCTCACCCACGACGCCGCGCTTGCGACCCAACTGGGCCCGCTTCCCGTGGCCACGGCAGCCCCCACGCAGCGCATCGTCGTAACTCGTCGTCTCGGCACGACCGCTACGCAAGTCACCCGCCACATCCCGGCTGTAGCATGGTGCTTGGCGGGGACCCGCGTAGTCGATCCACTGGCCGTCGCGTTCCCGCACATCGATGTGCACAAAGCTACTGTTCGGATAGTAGCCCACGCCGATACCCGCAAAAGAGTTGCGAAGTGCGTCACGTAGCACGCGATTGGGCACCCCCTCCACGCGCAGATCGATCGCACGCCCGCGCGTATGGTTGCTGCGCTTGGCATGCCGACTCACGGATGGGTGGCGATAGCCCGACACGATGAAGATGGTTCGACCGCGCCAATGGGCCCCGACCGCTGCGAGCACCGTGGCCAAACGCCAGTGAATCGGATGGTCTTCGCCCGTACGGACGCAGGCGAGAAAGGCCCGCAGTTCCGCCCGCGCGGCCACGCGTATCCGACCCGCGTCGTCGAATAGGCGCAGCGTATGAACCTGTTGACGCCTTACGTGCGCGAGCTCGACCGGCGGCGCCGTACTGGGGTCGACCGGCGAGATCCGAACCGACGGCAACGCGGAAGCCGCGATGGCGACCCGGCCCTCCCCCAGCGCCAGAAGTCCGGCCAGCGCCAGCAACGCTGCCCAAGATGGCAGGGTGAACCGCCTTCTGCTCTGGTATCGAACACGCACACCCACGACACGAGCAAGCCCCGTGCCGACCCGCTCGACCCGCAACGCCCCGACCCTACGAAGCGTCGAAAATGCGCTACCTGGCTGTATTGGGCACCGAATCGGGCCGGTTTGCGCCGCGCCACCTAGACGTGGAACATGCCGGCCCCCATGCCCCGCGGCAACGACTCTCCCAGCCACAGCACCCTCCGCCAATCTCTCCAACGCTACGGCGCCGACCGCTGGGGTGGAGAGTTTCTGCACGTCAACGACCAGGGACACCTGGTGTTTGGGGCCGAGGACACACCCGAGCTCGACCTCCAGCACTTGGCGGAAACACTGACCGCTCGAGGCATCCGTCCACCATACCTGGTCCGCTTCCCCACGATGATCACCGCGCGGATGAGACGCCTCTCCTCAGCGTTCGCTCGTGCGGTCAAGGAGAACGACTACAAGGCGCCGCATATCGGCGCGTACCCCATCAAGGTGAACCAGCGACGCACCGTGGTCGAGACCGTGGTCGCGGCTCGCGAACGCCACCGTTTTGGTCTCGAGGTCGGATCCAAGCCCGAGCTGCTGCTCGCCATGTCCCAGCCTGTGGTCACAGGACTGCCGTTGATCTGCAACGGCTTCAAAGACCGAGAGTATATCCGCATGGCCCACCACGCGGCCGAGCTCGGTCACCTCGTCGTGATCGTCGTGGAGGGCAGGCGGGAAGCCGCTCGCTATGTTCAGGTCACGAGGGAGCACAACTGGTCCGCAACACCACAACTGGGGGTCCGCGCCAAGCTCTACAGCAAAGGCAGTGGACGGTGGAAAAATTCGGGTGGCGAAGGTGCAAAATTTGGCCTCACCAGCGACGAAATACTGGCGGTGATCGAAGAGTTTCGCCGCGCGGGGATCGTCGATCGCATGACGCTGTTGCACTTCCATGCTGGTTCGCAGATCACGCAAATCAAACGCATCAAACAGACCATCCGCGAGGGCATGCGCCTGTGGGGGGGGTTGTGGGGCATCGTGCCCCAACTCCAGTATCTCGACATCGGTGGCGGAGCGGGGGTCGACTACGATGGCAGTCGCACTTCATACCCTTCCTCCGCGAACTACAGTCTCGAAGAGTACGCGAGCCAAGTTGTGTTCGAAATCCACGAAGTCGCTCGCAGCATGCGTGTGCCCCATCCGACGATCATCACAGAAAGCGGCCGAACGCTGGTCGCCAGCCATTCGGTGACGATCACAAACCTTCGCGAGGTCCAAGGCCAACTGCTGCCCGTGCCCACGCCCTCTAAGGACAGCCACCGCATCATTGCAGAACTGCGCTATACTCTCGACAACATCACGTCAAAGAACATAGAGGAGTACTTCCACGACGCGGTTGACTATCGCTATGAGGCGCTCCTGCTATTCTCCAAAGGCTATCTGAGCTTTGAGGACCGAGCCAGCGCCGAAGGCCTGTTCCAACGCGTACGCCTCAAATGCGCGGATCTCGTCCAGCAAATGATTCGTCCGCCGGAGGAGATCGTCGACTATCTGGGGCGAGCAGCCCACAAGTACCTGGCGAACTTCTCCGTTTTTCAGTCCCTTCCCGACGCCTGGAGCATCGACCACGTCTTTCCGGCATGCCCCCTGGCCCGGCACGATCGTAAACCCAACATCACAGCGCAGATCGTCGACATCACCTGCGACAGTGACGGCGCGATCCGAACCTTCGCCCACCCTGACGACAATCTCGAAGCTCTACCGCTCCACCACGACGATTCGGATGACAGTGAATACTACCTAGGTTTTTTCATGACAGGCGCTTACCAAGACAGCCTGGGATCGACACACAACCTGTTCTCACGTTGCCACGAGATCACCGTCCGCCCCGCCGCGTTCCCTTCGGCACGAGAAAGCAGCCACAGGATCGAGTTCGAAGGTCATCTCCTTGAGATCACGGAGGGCATGACCAACGAGGGGGTACTCGAGACCATGGGCTACGACAACCAAAGCGTCACCGCTGCGCTCATAGAGCGTCACGTGGGGGTCGAGACGAGCCTTCGGCAACCTTGGGCGTTGAACCTACTCCGGGCCTATCCGTATCTCGAGCGCTGAGGCGCTACGGTCGAGGCGTCGACCGCGTCGACCGCGTCCCCCGCGTCCCCCCTTGCGTTCATACCCCCATGGGGTATCTTCTTGGATACCCTATGGGGGTATCTGGCCATGAACGCAGACGAAAAGAAAAGACTAGCGAGTCGCCTCAAGCGTGCGGAGGGACAGATCGCAGCCATCCGCCGGATGGTCGAGCAAGAAGCCCCCTGCGTCGACCTCCTGCTGCAGATATCCGCGGTACGCGGCGCGTTGAGCCGAGCGGGGGAGATGATCCTGGGATCGCATATCGAGACCTGCGTCACCGATGCGTTCCAAAAGGGCGACGAGGAAACCAGGCAGACCACCATCGATGAGTTGATGGACGTGTTCGCTCGCTACGGGGGGATCGGAGGCCGATAATGTTCCTCTCCATGGCACGACACGTATGGGAGACCATGCTGGAGTTGGCCCCATGGCTGCTACTGGGTGCCGCAGTTGCTGGCCTTCTGCACGTGTTGTTGCCCCAAGACTTTGTACGCGGTCACCTGCGGGGCCGGTGGGGGGTGCTCAAGGCCGTATGTTTAGGCGTACCACTCCCCCTGTGCTCCTGCGGCGTCATCCCGACGGGCCTAGGACTCCAAAAAGATGGTGCCAGCGACGGAGCGGCGATCGGATTTCTGATCAGTACACCCCAAACGGGGGTGGACTCGATTCTGGTCAGCGCGTCGTTTCTCGGTTGGCCCTTCGCGCTGTTCAAGGTGTTTTCGGCATTCGTCACCGGGTTTGTCGGTGGGTGGCTCGCCGATTGGCTAACCCCTCGCAAACAAGGCCCTCCCACACCGCAGCAGGCTGCTTCCTCACCCCCACCCGCCTTGTCAGATACCTCGGGCAAACTGCCCAGCGCGCAAGCTCGCGGGCCCACCCAAGGTTTCCTGCGAGGTTGGGATCATGCGGTGGAACTGCTGCGCATGATCTGGGGTTGGCTCGTCATCGGCGTCCTCGTATCCGCTACGATCAGCACTTTGGTACCAGACGAAGCCTTGAGTGCCGTCGCGGCCCACGGTAGCCTGATCGCGGCACTCTCCGTTGTCGCCGTGTCGGTGCCTCTATACGTCTGCGCCACAGCCTCGGTCCCCATCGCAGCCGCTTTGGTCTCCGGCGGCCTCCCTCTCAGCTCGGCTCTTGTGTTCCTCATGGCCGGACCCGCCACGAACCTCGCTACCATCGGAGCCATCTATCGGGGCTTCGGCAAGACGGTCACCTGGGTGTACCTCTCCACAATCGTGATCGGCAGCGTCGTACTTGGGCTGCTTTTCGATTTTGTACTGGGGCCCAGCGCACAAAAAGTACTCACCGAGCACACGCACCACGGAGCGATCTCCCAACTCGCCGCTATCGCGCTCACAGCGGCCATCGCGCACTTCGCCTTCGACGACCTCGCGGACTGGATTCGTCGCCGGAGGAGCACCCGCACCACCGCGCCCACCGCCGCGCCCACGCTCACGTTCTCGGTGGAGGGCATGACATGCAACGGATGCGCCCGAAAACTAGAGAAAAGGCTGGGCGAACTGGATGGCGTAGAAAGCGCGAAGGTGAGCTTCGTTCAAAAACACGCGAGCGTCACGGGGCGGGCCACACCCCAGCGCGTGGCGAAAGAGGTCCGCGAAGCTGGCTATGACCCATCGCTCGCTTGACAAACCGTACTGCATACCATCGTCACGGGCTAGATCTTGGCCACGAAACCTGAAAGACTGTAACGCTGCGATGGGGCAATGCGCTCCCATCGCCGTGGGGATACCCCGCTTCCGCCACCTCGATACCGCGATACTGACATGACCTATCCCGTCCGCATCCCTGTACTCCCTTTGCTGTTCTCTAGCCTCGCCCTGGCTGCCTGTGGCGAGAAGGTGAGCCGAGAGAAGGCCGATCCGGACGGAGGCATCGCAGATGCCGGCAACGACGACGACGACGACGACGACAGCGACGACAGCGACGACAGCGACGACAGCGACGACAGCGACGACAGCGACGACGGCAGCGCGGACGAAGACGAATCATCGCGGCTCGACATCGGCGATCCCGACGTCGATCCCGATGTCGAACCATCCGAAGACTGCGACATACCCGAGCACGAGCCCTGCGACGATGAAGATGATGACCTCTTCCATGCGCTGGGCCTCAACTGCCCCGACGAGCCGCAGGTCGATGGCACGAGCCTGGGCAGCACCGAGGCGATGGGTGTGATCGACGCTGTGGGAGATTCCGACACTTGGGCTCCCACCGAGGGTGTGAAGTACGTCATTTTGGGGAGTGGACGTCGAGAAGACCTCAACAAGACCAGCGCAACCGACTTGGAGTTCTGCAGCTGGGATCTCGGCGCCGAGTTCGATCTCCCGGGCGAACTACCCGCTCCCGTCAACGTCCAACGCGTCGGCAACGAGGACTGCGCAGAAAATCCGGCCCTCATCGGTACCGGCGACTGCTCCAATACCCTGCAAGAACAGTGGGACGCCGCTGCGGCTGGAGGCGTGCCCGGAGGCATCCCAGGCGGTACCGCCTTCGACTACACCGAAATCCGCTTCTCCGCCGAGGTTCCCTCCACCGTCACCTCGGTAAGCTACGATTTCGCGTTTCTCTCCACCGAATACCCCTACTACTTCGGTTCGCCCTTCAACGATATGTACATCGGCTGGCTCGAGTCGAGGAACTGGACCGGGAATATCTCGTTTGACAAGGACGGCCAGCCCATCTCGGTTAACGCCGGCTTCCTGGACTACCGCGATGTCCCCAATCCGACCGCCGAGACGTGGGGGTTCGAGATCGACCAGGAGTGCAACGTTGCCGGAGCTTGCGTGGCTCCCGAGCTCGCGGAAACCTGCATGAAGGCACACGCGGCGACGGCATGGCTCACCACAACGGTGGGCGTCGAGGAACACGAGGAGATCACCATGGTATTCGCCGTATTCGATCTCAGCGACGCGATTCTCGACAGCTATGTGCTCCTCGACAACTTTCAATGGGGCTGCGTACCCGGCGAGGCGCCGTCTACTAGCCCGGTGGAGTAAGTCGTCCCCCCCAGGCGCTCACAGAACCGGTTTGGGCTTCCACACTGTCTTCCACAGCAGCGGCAAACTCCGGCCGTGCCGACTCTGCAAACTGACCACCAACATGGACCAGTTCTCGCTGTCGAACTCCGTCCAGTCCATGTTCACGAATATCTCGGCGCGCTGGGCGACGACAAACCCAACCCACAGTGCGGCAAGCCTCGGGACGTTGAAGCCGGGATTGCTCAGCAAACGGTCCACTTGTTTGACTGCGTGTTTTTCTGCCGTGCCCCGCTCCCCGCTCCCCGCTCCCCTCACTCGCCTGTTTTATGTCTAGGGCAACTTGCTAGCACTGAGATGCATCCGCGCCTCAACGCTGTGCGTGCCCCGCGGATGCGCGTCGAGGTACGCGCTCCAGCAGCGCTCCGCCTTATCGAGTTCGACGCGATGGCAAAGACCCGCCCGCGCATCCTCTGCAAAACGTCCCCGCGGAAACGACCGTAGGTAGCGCTTCCACTGGCTCACAACCGCCTTCCCGCGGCCGCCTTGTCGGAGGAGCGCGAACAAATCACCGTACGCAAGTTCTACCTCGGGACGCCGCCCCCCAGCTTCGATGAGCGTCTTGAAACTACGCTCCGCGGCGCGCAACTCTCCGGAACTCCACTGGCGGCGTGCCCTCGCGTCGAGCCTCCGCAATCGCGTTCTCAATGGTTCGGCCGCAACGTTGGGCGCAACGAGCGAGACCACCACGTTGGGGACCCTGTCCTCCTCGCTAATCTGTGCTTCTTCGGCGCGGCCGGAAGTCGAGGTCTCCCCCTCTCCCCCGCCCAGCGCCGCCGTCACGCCGACCGCAACATGATTGCGCCGCGAGAGAACGCGGCGCCCTCTAGGTTCAACCTCCATCCTCGTCGGGGGGTCCGCCGCTTCCGACACGGCGGCGTGATGCAAACGCTGCTCCTCTGCCCGATCGAGTCGGTCCACAAGCCGGCCCGCCCCAAACAGCAACACTGCACACGCCGCCAGAGCCACGCTCGCGTACGCCACGCCGCGGTAGGATCGTATCGTCGTTTTTACCGGAACCGACACCGGCACCACCGGCGACGACCCGATCTCGCGCTCGATATGCTCTCGCAACGGTTCGGTGAATGGCGCCAGGTCCTTCCAATGCGCCGCAGTATTCGTGGGATTTTGCCAGGGCTGAGCCCGATCGAGCGAAAGAGGCGATTCACGAGCCTCGGCGACCTGTGCCACGCGGACGAAGTCGGGCGCCAACTCCCGCGCCCTCGCCACACTGGCGCCGAGGTCCGGCACCGGCTCCCATTCAACCAGATCGGCTTCCAGCTCCTGCGCGAGGGCCCGGGTGAAAGGTCCGAGGTCGTCGCTATTCCCGTCGATCACGAGGACACCTCGCGCCTAGGTAGAATCCAACCAGCCGCCGCGAGCTCCTTGCGAATACGTGCCCGCGCCCGAGACGCGCGTACTGCGATATTCCCCTTCGAGATCCCGACGCGCTCCGCCGCCTCGGCCGGCGACAGCTCCTGCAGGTCCAAAAGCACAAACGCCTCGCGCAAATGATCTGGCAATCCGTCGAGCACCACCTTCAACGCCGCCGCACGCTGCTTTGTGAGGTGGGCCGCCTCGGGGTCCACCCCCTGGGGCGGGGGCGTGAGTTCATAGCGATCGTAGGCTCGCTTCTTTCGCGCCTTCGCCCGCCAATGCTTGTAGACCGCGTGATTGGCGATGCCGAATAGCCAGGTCGAGAACGTAGAGCGTCCGTCGAAGCGAGGCAGGCTAGCGAGTGCACGCGCGAAGATTTCTTGGCTCAAGTCCTCCGCCGTCGCCACGTCCCCAACGAGGTATCCCACATGTCGATAGAGCCGTGAGAAGTGGGCACGATAGAGCATCGACCAAGCTTCAACGTCTCCGCGACGCGCCCCTTCGACCAGCTCATCATCTCCGGGAGGAAGGGCGGTCTCCTCCGCCTCCGAAACGCGCACTGGCACGGACGAGAGGTCGCGCGACGGTCGGCGAGGTCGATTCATGGCGAAATAGAAGAGGTCCCCGGAAGGTAGCGCGGAAGCGTGACGCACAGGAACCCTAACCGACGACACCGAGGCTTCGAGGCAGCGGCGCCGTGTAGCCGAACGCACGGCCGTCGGACGGGGCGCAATGGCGCACGGGTGAGATGGGGGGGGGGAATACTCGGCAGGGCAGCGCCACAAGGGAATGGACCATCACGCGTATACCGGTCAGTCCCCGGAGCGCATCGGCAATTACAGCACCGCGCCGCGCCGGGGCCCACCTTCCGGCCGCATGTCCGCGCCGAGCCAGTTGTCGCTCCAGCGTCCCGATTGAATCGCTGCGCCACCAACGCGTTCCATCGCCGTGCCTGGCCGCCGCCCAACCTAGCGCAACGTGATTCTCTGACCGGCACTCAAGATCACGTGACGAAAGCTGCCCTCCACCGCCACCACAACGCCCACCACGTCCGCCAATGTGGCTGCCGTCCCCACCTCGATCTGCACGATCTCTTTGTTTGGATAGTGCTTCTTGATATCTGCAACCGTCGCACGCAAAAGTTCAAGTCCCTGCAACCGGATGGTGCGCTGGAACCTGGGACTCGCGGCGTCCACGGTATACACACCCCCTGGCTGCACGGTGATCCGCAGGCCGAGCACACCGGTGTCCGCCTCAAGCGTGAGTCCGCGCGGCGGCAGCAAGAAGAACGGCCGCGCACGAACGCCAGCCACAAAGCGGTGCACCAAAAGCTGTAGGCTGGGGTTGCCACGCGTTCTCGTTTCACTGGCAGCGTAGGCTGTGACAACCAAAGTATGGGCCAACACGCCCGCGTCCGCGGCGAATAGGACCCGCGACGGAAAGTCCACCACCACAGCCTTCGACTCGCGCGCCAAGTCAAACCAC
Organism: Nannocystaceae bacterium; assembly: GCA_036479215.1. Classification (GTDB taxonomy): domain Bacteria; phylum Myxococcota_A; class Polyangia; order Nannocystales; family Nannocystaceae; genus FL481. The sequence continues at coordinate 20,711 of JAZGFE010000002.1, forward strand.
ACGGTACGAAACGCCTCGAAAGCTGCGGCCGGGCAAGCACTCTCGCAAGCGGCCGCAATCGCGTCCTCGGCCAGTGCACCGTCACGCATGCTCGCCACCGGCGAATCGAAGATCATCATCTGATCCCGCCCCAGCGTCACGTATACGCCCGGCTCCACCGGCAATCCCACAGCGCGCGGCAACCGGTCCAAACCGATGGTGGCGCCCACATGTTTGGCTACGACCGCACGAAACCCCGGAAGATCCTCGAAATCCGAGCCGGCTTGGCCCGGAGACTGGGCGAGCAACATAGAGAGAAGCGCAAGAAAAAACGCCATTTGTTAGATTTCCTCCACTGGCAGGGGCAACCAGGGATGAAGGGTGCCTTCCCCGGCCGCAACGGCACTCGACCCCCCCAACACGCGACTTCGGACCCGATCCGACACCTCCCGATCTTGCCCCTCGCCACCGAGGAAACGGGGCAAGGCAGCCACCAGACCCACAACGGCATAGCGCCCCCCATCTTGTGCGGTGGCGACGTAGAAACGCCAAGGGTCCTCCGGGCAATCGAGTCGTGTCAGGTAGCCGTCGCCGAGTCCGTCGCTGGCTTCTTGGGCCAGGCCTGCCACGACTTCTCCCACCTCGTCCGTCCACAGACCAAGTGTGGTCAGTCGCTGTTGTGCACCCGCGCGCAAGGGCCCGACGAGATCGCCAGTGGGCAGCATTTTCGTCGTCTCGCATCCGGCCCCCCGCAAGACAGGCGCGTACGTCTGCACCTGAGCCATAAAACGAGCTTCGACACTGCGTATGTCTCTGTGGTGATCGAGCTCGCGCGAGAACGCGCGGAGAATCGCCATCGGCGACCCGGATTCTAGCCAGCCCAAGAGCGAAAATGCGTCCCACGCCCCCTGGCTGGCCGCCCAGTCCACACAGTGCGCGCCGTCTTGCTCGACGCAATGCACGAACGCCTGGGCCGCTCGACGTGCCGGAACGGACGCATCAAGAGGCACCGCAGCTGGCTGCTCCGCGTGGCAGGCCAGACACCCGAGCAGACCCATGAGCACCGGCGGAAGTGGGGATATCGCGGTCCGTTTGGGGAGCAACATGAATCCTAGGATCGACTAACAGAAGCGCGCGAGCGTGCAAGAAAATCGAGAAAGAAGGTCCCGCGATCCTCTCGCGTCAGAAATTTGGTTTTTCCGTGTTCCCGGCGATCCTCGCCACGTGCGGACCCGCCCGGCATCGAAATCGTCGGCTGTGAAGGTATCTGACCAGCCCCCTACCCCCCTCAAACGCAAGCCGGCCAAGACCTCCGTTCGCGCGCCGTCGCCGGTGCCGCCAAGCGCAAGTGAGTATTGGTCGAGCCCGGACGGGACGGCGAAACTGATCCACGGAGACAGCCTCGAGGTACTCGCCACCCTTCCCGCTGAATCGGTTGATGTGGTGTTCGCCGACCCTCCCTATTTTCTATCAAACGGAGGCACAACTTGCAGCGCGGGTCGTCGCGTCAGCGTGCACAAGGGGAAATGGGACCAAAGCCGCGGGACAGAAGAAAACCACCAGTTCAACCGCAACTGGCTCGAGGCTTGCCGCCGCGTATTGACGCCCAATGGCACGATCTGGGTGTCCGGCACGAGCCACGTCATCTACAGCGTGGGCTTCGCCATGCAGCAGATCGGCTTCAAGTTCCTCAACGAGATCGTGTGGGAAAAGCCGAACCCTCCCCCAAATCTCTCTTGCCGCTACTTTACCCATGCCACGGAGTCGGTGCTCTGGGCCGCACGTGATCCCAAGTCCAAACACCATTTCGCGTACGCGGAGATGCGCGAACGAAATGGTGGGAAGCAGATGAAGACGGTGTGGCGGATGTCGGCCGCTGGCAAGCGCGAGAAACTCCACGGCAAGCATCCGACCCAGAAACCCATCGATCTCCTCGAGCGACTGTTGACGGCCTCATGCCCCGCGGGCGGCCTCGTTCTCGATCCCTTCAACGGCAGTGGCACCACTGGCGTGGCGGCCGCCCGGCTCGGGCTCCGCTATCTCGGTATCGAACTTGAGACGGACTATCTCGAGATGAGCTGTCGTCGTCTCGAGACGGAGCGCCCCGACTGGGTCGCGCACGCCCCACGCATGGCCTCAGGCCAGTAGAGCCGCCCCGGCTTCAGCACAACGTCGCCACGCGACTCGTCGTAGTCGCGGTCGTCGTTGGCGTCGTTGGCGTCGTCGTGGCCTGGTGCACGCCACCCTCGATGACCCACGCGGCGCACACGCTTTCCAGCGTTTCTCCCGATCCTGGGCGGCTACCGGATGCCATCAGCCGAGAAAGTCGGCCCGCCAAGGTTTCGAGCTGCGCCCTAAAATTTGGCCCAAGGTCCAAGTCCGACTCCTCACTGAGTCCCCGGTAGTACTGCAGGCCATCGAGGAGATTCTTCTCGAACTTCTTGAACGTAGCCGGGCGTAGCTCACAAACCGACGTGCCCTCGTAGCCCCGTTGCTCAGCGAGATAGTCGAGATACAGCCGAGTTTCGTTCAAGAGTACGTGGGGGCGGGCGTGATCGGCCAGCAGGTCTCCGCGACCGTAGATATGATCGACCATCTCATCCAAGCTGGAGATCTTGTGAAAATGAACCAAGTTCGGGCCCGGGCACACGCAGGAATCGGCCGCATCTTCGATGCCACGAGCCATTTTAAAGGACCCCCCGAGATCGTGACAGATACAAGTGGGGGACGCGATCCTCAAGGTCTGCAGGCGTTTTTCCACCGGATCGAGGTCCGGGTCGACCTTGGCAAACATCTTGCGTTGATAGCCCCGAGCTGCGAGGCACAACGGAGCCTTAGAGAGCTCCGTCTCACGCGTCAGCAAGCCTTTGGGACACGCGCTCCCCGGTTTCCCATCTGCATACCGTCGCTGGCGCGCCACCTCACTACTGCAGGTACGAAGCAGCCAAAACCGCACACCGATGGGAGAACCATGGCTAAGGCGCACTTGCTCCCCCCCGGCTTCGGCGATCCTCTGACGCGTCTCGTCCTCGATCTGGCAAACTTCCGGCACAAGCAAAAACGGAGACGCCCACCCCACGTGGTCCACCCGATAGCGTTCGAGGAGCATCACGTGCTCTTCGGCTGTGCCCACCCCACCCTGCGTCCCTACGAGCATCGTCGGCGGCGTGCGAGGGGCGTCGAGGCCCAGACTCGCCAGCCCCATCTTGTACAATTCGAACATCTCTGCGCGCAGGGTCTCGCGATGATTGCGGAAAGATTCTAGGATCGGCCCTAGGAGCAAGCCATCGGTGGGGAACGCATGACCTCCGCAGTTGAGCCCCGATTCGATCCGAAATTCGGATACCCAAATGCCTCGCTTGGCGAGATACTTGCCCTGAATCTGAGCCGAACGATAGTCGCTGACCTTAAGTATCACTCGTTTCTTGGGCTCGCAGCCCCCTTGCGGCAGGAAATCTGGGCACTTCGGCAGATAGCCGAACAGTCGAGGATTGAAACCTGCCGAAAACACCACGGAGGAACGCAAGGTACTGTTGGCGAAGCCCCGCAGCGCCGCCACTGCATCCGAGCGCCCGTCACCGAGCGGCTCACCTTTGCTGTCGACCGTACGATCCAGCTTCGTCATGATGTTGACGTCCACCGAACCGGCGACCACCGCGTCACGGAGCGCCTGCGCGCAACGTTGCTTGCTCGCCGCGTCCGTCATCTCGCACATACGCCCGTATTCGTGACGAAGCGGATGCCAAGACGGTAAGAGTTCAAAGTAGCGACGAATACCCTTCGGGTCATCGAAGGACGAACAACGCAGCGCCTCTGTATGAGCTTGAACCTGACGATCTACGAAATCGAGATATGCGGTGATCCGGCGCGCACGGGCGTCGTCTCCATCGACCGCCTCAAAAGGCTCACCCGAGAGCTCGCAGTAGTGCCGGCGAGCCTGCTCGATCAGCACGTCATCCACCAACGAAATCACCGACGAAATTCCATACGCCGAGATGCGAAGCGGCGTATCGAGCGTGAAGCCGATCCCCATCACAGGGATGTGAAACGTGTGACCGGGGCACAGGAGACGCGGAAGACACTTCGACATAGGGGCTCGCGTAGAGCATGGCCCAGCTGCCGATCTGGAACTGTCACCGTACGGTCATTTTTGACGACCTCGCGCCCGTTGGGTGAAAATACGAGGCTCCGTCGGCCGATCCCACGCGACCTGTGCCGGCGCGGGCCCTCGGATCACGCGGCGCACGCGCGGACCCGGGCCGCGGGGGCCACCGCGGGGCCTGCCAGGCGCGAGACGTTACTTAGCGCATTTCACAAAGGCCACGCGATCTTCGCCGGAAAACCAGCCCTCGGAACGCGTCCCCACATTTTTGCACGCAACGCTCTTTCCATCGCATTTCGCGTACGTGATGCGTTCATCATCCGGCCAGAACCAGGCCTCGGAGCGCGTGCCAACATGCCTGCACACCGGAACACCCCGAAGTGCCGACGGCACTCCAAGACTCGCAGGCGCGGACCCGCGATGGCGCCGAGGGGGAACGGCGAGGGATCCGGAAGCGAGGGGACGCGCGGCCTCGGATTTCTTGGCCACGGCAGGTCGCTCCGGCACCGCAACAACGACCGACTTCTCCAATGCCGCCCCGCCAGAGAGATTCTCGACACCCACAGTCGGCGCCGCGAAGGCTTCCCCTTTCTTTGCGCTTTTGGGAGGGGGCGTCTGCCCGTGCTCGAGCGTGAGCACGGAAGCGGACGCGACCGTACCCGCATCGGCAGTCTCGGCGGGCGCGGCCCCACACGCCACGAACAGGACCCACAAAGACGCCAACTGGAACGGCCGCGCTGGCGACCTGAGCGGAGATGGGAGGCGGCAACACAACATGCGAAGCACCCTAGCAGCGCCCGCCGCTACGCGTCGAGATCAGCCCGCAGTTGTCCAGGCCCTCCCAGCAAACGCGGCGAGAACAGAGATGCCGGGGGACATCGCGCCGCCCCTCACAACGGGTCGACAACAAGAGTCGGCAGCAAGAATCTGCGACAGAAGACGGTCCCACTGAGGACCCGCTCCCGAGGCTCGGCGGTTGCGTCGCGCCCGAAGTTCCCCCCGCAAATCCGACCCGCGTACCGGGGCCGCACGTCGGCCGCGTGCCCCCGCCCGCGAACGGCCGTCTGCCGACCGAGTCGGCGGCGTGGACACCCACCACCCCCGGGCTTGGGTCTTCCGGAACCCTCAACCCCAACGCGCATCGGACGATGTCCCCAGAGGTGACGGACACGGACACGATCAAGATCCGAGAAACGCTCTACACGAGAGAGCCCGTACCCACGGATATTCCCCTGATCCGTAAACCCCTTACGGACCACCCCCACCCACAGGCGGCGTAGCTGATGCACACTCGCGGAGATGGCTCTCGCCCTACACCTACTGGCCAGCTGGGTCGGTCGTGCTGGCGTGGGCTCGGGCAGCGGCCCAGGCGTCGGGGACGAGTTCGCGGATGCG
>JAZGFE010000003.1:0-14744 GCA_036479215.1 Nannocystaceae bacterium
CCCAACGTCCAGTCCGTCGCAGCTCGCCTTGTGGATGACGCTGGCGCCGCGTGAGTCCCTGATGCTTGCTGGACTGTAGAATCTTCTACGGAATCCATGTCGACAAGATCTAGAGAGCGCAGATCCTCGCGACTCATCAGCATAAGTAGTTGTTGGGCCGGCACCTCCGCGAATACGACCCCTGTCGACCAGCCTACGTGCAAGATATGGCCGTCGCCATTCTTGATTGCCGAGGTAACTCCGTTTGCCCTGTTCGCTACACGAGCTTTGCGGGCGACGATGCGGGCGTCTCTCTCTGCCAGAAGAAGTGTGGCTTCGTCAGTTGGGACTGTGCCAAGTTCCGGCAGTGTGGGTATGTCCCACTCCGGAATGCCACGTAGTCCAATCGCTACAGTTGTCCGTGCGGATTTATCCTCCGCCTGGAGCAAGTCCGAGAAGCGTTTGGTTGGTCTTGGCCGTGCGGCGATACTCGGCCGATGTACGCGCCGGTCGATATTTTTTGTCCTGGTCACCGTGTACGTCCGAACGCCAAGCGCCTTGTCCGCCTCGACAGAGCCCGCGGTGGCGTCCTCGTGGTACAGATACTCCTCGTCACGATACCGCCGCGGATTTGCAACGCGCCTCCGCAGGTCTTCAGTCAATTCGCAAATTGCTCCGCCCGCACAGGGCCGGAATCCGTACTGACCGCGAAAGATGAGTAGACAATCTCCTCGCCTGAACGCTGATTCAGATTCGAGCGCCATTGCGCAAGCAGCATGCTTGCTGCCACACGTTGTCCATCGGATAGCTCAGGATTGTCGTCCTCGGCGCTCGCGTCACCGGTACTTGTGTCGGCTGAATTGTCACACGAGGCATGGCAGCAGAGAACGACGAGTGAAGCGAATGCGGCGTTTCGGCGTTTCGGCGTTTCGGCGTTTCGGCGTTTCGGCGAACATCGCATTCATGTGTAGCTGGAGAATGTGCTTCTCGCAAGCGATTTATTCTGAATCTTGTATCTCTTGATGTGGCACTCATGAGGGGGTGCGCGACTGCGCCTAGGCACAATGGAGATCGATGGGGAGGTGATCCGCGCGAGCATGGTATCCGGGCAGAAATGGGCGCTACTGTGGTTTGGCTCTGGGGTGATTTCGCCCGCGATTGTGACACGGGTGGCGTCACCTGTGCGATTGGACATGGTCGCGTGGCGACGAAGCGAACAAGGAGTGAATTGGCCTGCCGACAGAGGCTCAGGATGTGCTCCTAAGTAGCATGAGCCGGGTCGGAGAGGTCGGAGAGCGCGCACGGGTGTGAAGTGCGCGCATTGCTGGTTGGTGTCGTGCGATTGCGCGCGTGTCTGAAAAACTCGGGACCCGATCAGGCCAAGAACGCCCCGCGACGCGCCTTTACGGCAAAGTTTGCGAGAGGGCGTGGGGCTGTTCTCGGGGTGGCCGAGGGACAGAACCAAAGCAGACCGATACGGAGTGGATGCGGAGCACGACCCTGGTGTACTGGCAGCACGGATGGTCGATGACGTGCTGCACCTCACAGATTCACGCCGGGACATCCCGGTTGCATGTATTCAGGACGGAACACGTGACTTGGAGCCATTGAGGCGTGAGCTGCGAGAGCGGCTGCCCGAAGGCGTACCTCGTCGAGAGTTCGTCGATTTTTATCACGCCATCAGCTACCTTGATGCGGTGGCAACTGCATGCCATGGTGAGCACGAGGACCTTGCCAACTGGTATCGACGGCAACTTCTGACGAACGACCAGGGCGGTGAACGGGTGACGGAAGACCTCCGCCGCCGCCTTGCAGGGCCCTCGAACTCATAGATCAATTTGGGTGCAGATCGTCTCATTGCAAACGCCGAATTCAGCGACTTAGAGAGGGATCCTGGGCGGCCTGGGACTCGAGATCAATAGCGTTGGGGGTTGAATTGCAGCGAATTCCGGCTCGGGTCTACGACATCGGCGCCGGGTTTCGCGCAGTTGGATCTGAGACGAGCTGCACCCGATCAATTTTCGCCAGCAGAGCCAATTGTCGCTTTCGGTCTTCATGCCCCGATGCTGCACTCTGGCCCGCTTGCGCGGTAGCGGTCCCCCGCTGACCGGTTACATTTCGCTCGACATCACTCCATCGTCTACGGGTGCGTCACGGCCGTCGATGACTGGGTCGGCGTCGCGTTGCGGGCTCCCAGTGAACTCGCTCATGGTCGACTGTCCGGGCTCGGCGATTCCCTCGCGCCGCAGCGTGGTGGAGACCGTGCGCAGAAGGATCCGGAGGTCACTGAGGACTGAAATGGTCTCGACGTAGCGCACGTCCAACTCGAGGCGTACCAGCCAGTCCAGGCAGTTTCGTCCGCTGACCTGTGCGAGCCCGGTGAGTCCGGGGCGGACGGCATGCCGCTTGTGCTGGCGCTGATCGTAGAGGCTCAAGTACTTCACGAGAAGAGGGCGCGGACCCACGAGGCTCATGTCTCCTCGAAAGACGTTGATGAGCTCGGGGAGTTCGTCCATGCTGGTGCTGCGCAACCACTCACCGAAGCGAGTAATTCGCTCGTTGTCCGAGCGCGGCGTTCCGTCTGGGCGCACCACGTCGGTCATTGTGCGGAACTTGAGGATCGTAAAGACGCGACCCGCCCGACCCGGGCGGCGCTGCTTGTAGAGCACCGGGGTTCCCATCGCGACCCGTGTCGCCGCGCCAATGCCTATGAGGACAGGGGCGAGGGCCAAGAGGGCGGTGCCAGAGACCGCAACGTCGAGTGCACGCTTTCCATAGCGCGCGTACAAACCGGGGCGCTGGCCGGGCTTGATCATCGTGTAGCCTGCTCGAGCACCTTGGTCACGGCGGCGGCGAGGTCATTCATGTCAGCGGCCCCCACTGTGTGGTGGACGAGGAACGCGAGGCTTGTGCGGCCGAGTTCGGCGGCGAAGTTGGCTGGCAGGCGGGGCGGACACACCGATTGGAAGGCTGCCTCGCGGTACACCTCGCTGCAGCTGCCGGACTGGCACGGCACGCCCTCGGCCGCGACCGATGCCATGATCCTGTCCCGGTCCCAGCCGCTTCGAAGGGCCTCGGGCCGTACGTACGCGTACATCCGGTAGAAGGCGTGCCGGTAGGGGGGCCGCGGCTCCACGATACGCAAGGCATCGTGGCCCGACAGGCGGTTGATCATCTGCGCAGCATTCGCGCGCCGTTGGTCGACCCATTGTGCTACCTTGCCGAGCTGCTTGATTCCGACCGCAGCTTGAACCTCGGTGAGGCGGGCATTCGTTCCGCCGCTATGGTGAAGCCAGCGGAAGCCAGTTGGGTGGTCGCTGCGATGAACCTCCGCCCAACTTTTCCCGTGGTCCTTGCGACTCCACGCACGACGCCATACTTCGTCATGGTTGGTGACGATCATCCCGCCTTCGCCCGCGGTGGTCATGATCTTGTCTTGGCAAAAGGAAAACGCTGCAGCGTCGCCGAACGATCCGACTCGGTGCTCCCCCAGCCGAGCGTCATGTGCCTGTGCGCAGTCCTCGACGAACATCAAGCCCTCGGCCTTGCAGAGGTCGGCGATTCCGTGGCAATCGGCAGGCCACCCGGCCAGATGCACCGCGATCACACCGCGCGTCTTCGGCGAGATGACGGCTGCAATCGTCTGCGGCGTAACGTTGCCGCTGTCGCGACAGACATCGGCGAACACGGGTTGCGCACCAACGGTGGTGACGGCGTTGGCCGTGGCAACGAAGGTCCGGCTCGGCACGATGACCTCCATGCCCGGTCCGATCCCGAGTCCGTGAAGGATCAACTCGAGCGCGACCGTTCCGTTGGATACGGCGATTGCGTGCTTGGCACCCACCCACTGCGCGAACTGACTCTCGAACTCCCGACCCAGCTCGCCGGTCCAGTAGTTTACTTTGCCAGAGCGCAGGACAGCGCTCGCCGCTTCGAGCTCATCGGGTTCGAAGACGGGCCAGGCCGGCCAGGCCACATCTCGGACCGGGGCCGAGCCCTCGATCGCTAGGCGGCTCTGCTTGAGTAGCGGTGCGGCGGACATGTGTACTTTGTCGAAGTTCCTGCGCCGGGTGCAACGGGAGCGTCCCGAAATATCGGGGCCGCACGGCCCCGGATCAGGTCGAGCGGCTCATCGTGGACCACACTCGAACGCTGACGGCCATCGTTGCTGCAACCCCGAGGGCGAGCCCCAGCGTCATGCCTTGGGCGGCGCCCTCGACACCGCGCTGCCCGATCCAAATCCACGACGCCCACGTGGTGACGACGGTGGTGAGGAGGTAGAGGATCGACTGAACCCCCAGTGCGCGCGCGGCGATGAGGTTGTACTGGGAGATGACCATGATGTAGTGCAGGCCGCCGGCTCCCATCACCCAGATGAACGCCGTGCCGTGCGCCGCATGGGCTTCCGTGTACGCCAACGCAAGGAACCACGGGCCGAGCAACCAAGCAAAGACCACTCCGGCAATGCCCATTGCAGCCGCCAGCGCCAGGAGCTTGAGCGCGAGGTCCCGGTATCCAAGTCGATCGCCGGCGCGATAGTACTCGGCCAAGCGAGGCGCGAGCGGGGCGCCCAGCGCGAATACAAAGGCGCTCCCGATCGTGAACAAGTAGGTCATCGGCACGAAGATTCCGAGCGCATCGGCGTTGAGCCGGTAGTCCAGGAAGTAGCGCGGAATGTTGGCGTTGAGTGAGTCGAGCAGGTGCACGATGCCCAGCGGTGCAGCCAGGCGCGCCAAAGTCAACGTCTCGTGGCTCACGTTAGGGACGGCCGTCGTGCGCATGCGACGGATCCGACCCGCGTTCGGCCGGTCCACGAATACGAGCACGACCGCCCAAGCGCCCGCCATGCCAGCCAGGCCCCACGTGACGCGACCGGTCGTGTACACAAGCGCCGCCAGAGCGAGCAAGCCGAGTGACCCGCGCAAGAAGAGCGACCGACCGTAGCTGTCCATGCCGCCGAAGCGCTGGAACACGCCGTAGTGCAGATCTTGCAGCGACTCGATCGCCTTGGCGGCGGCCATCGCGACGATCGCCAGCCGCGTCCACAAAGGGAACTCGCCGAAGGTCGCGATGCCGATACAGAGGATCAGGCCCAGTGTGGTGAGCCGGTTGCGTAGGCGTTGGTAGGTCGCGAAGGGAAAGCGACTGCCGCTGTCGGTGGCGTACAGGTTCCTGAGGTGTAGGTTCAGGAACACCATTACCGGGGCGGTGACCGCGAGCGCCAGCGAGAAGCGTCCCAGCATCGCCAAGGACCCGAGTTTGGCCAGCACGACCAGAATTGCCCATTGGCAAGCGCCGTAGCTGGCACGTCCCAACGCGGTCCATGCGAAGTTCGCCCGCGTTGAGAGCTTCTTGACTCGCGCCACCTTGTTCTCGTTGCACCGCTGGGTCTTGTCCGCAAGTTTCGCCCGGACCCGATCTTGGGACGCGACGGGTCGGTGGGATAGCGATCACGGCACGTCGGACGCGGTTGGCCTCAAAAAGGGGCCGGCGAGGCACCGGGCGGGCCATCTTGCAATGTGACAGACGGCGAGGGCAGCGCCCGCGAACGGAACGGAACGAAGCGAAGCGAAGCGAACAATCGCGCCGCGGCCGCCGTCCAATGCCGGCACGCGGCGCGGCAGCGACCCGGCAGCCCCACCACGACCTACGCTGCTTTCCGTTTCTGATAGATGCGGGCGGGGACGCCCACCGCCGTGACACCGCCCGGGATGTCGTGCACAACGGCTGCCCCCGCGCCCACCACGGTTCGCGCGCCGATAGTAAGGCCCTGGATCACGCAGGACTTGGTGCCGATGTAGCACTCGTCGCCGATCGTGACGTTGCCGGAAAGGACGACGCCGGGCGCGAGGTGGACGAAACTGCCCACCCGACAGTCGTGGCCGACGGTCGTGAGTCGATTGATATGGGTGTGTCTGCCGATGGTGATGTTGTTGGTGAGCACGCAACCCGCGGTGATGACGACGCCCGGCGCGAGCGAGACGTAAGGCGTGATCGTCGCCGTGGGGTGGACCAAGATTTCGAAACGGGCCCCGGCTTGGGTAGCACGGCCGACCGCACGCCGACGAGCAGCCGGGTCGCCGATCCCCGCAACAACCGCCAGATCCGTATCGTTCTGCTGGTACAGCCACTCGGTGGGCCCAAGCACGGGCAGGCCCATCACCAGGCATCCGTGCGTTTCGGGCTTGTCGTCCAGGAATCCCAACATGTCGATCGGATCCCCATCGTCACGACAGGCCTCCACTACGTTGGCGATTTCCCGAGCGTGGCCGCCCGCGCCGAGGATCACGATTCGAGTCACGCTGCGGTTTCCATAGGCTGATGCCCCCCATGAGGGTCCGCGGCCCGAAGCAAGGTCGCCTCGAGGGCGTCGGCGAGGGCGTCTCGGTGGAAGCTCTGCTTGGCCAGGGAAAGGGCGGCTTCGCCCGCCCTCGCACAGCGGACTTCAGCGGTCGCTAGCGCGCCGAGTTGCTCGGCCGCTGCGGCCGCGTCCGACTGGGGCATGACGATCCCAGCGCCACTTTCCCGCACCAAGTCGGCTTGCCAACCGCCGTAGTTCAGCGCGATCGGCCGTCCCGCGGCGAGCGTGTCGAAGAATTTGTTCGCCGAGTTGTTCTCCATCTCGGGGAGTGGCTGAAACAGAGAGGTCGAGACCTGCGCTGTGGACAGCAGCAGTGGCATTTCGGACTTCTTGATCGGTGGGCGTACGAAGAGGTTCTCTCCCAGCACTGAGGCGGCGCGTGCACGTTGTTCAATCGCTTTGGCCTCGGCGCCGGAACCCACGATGGCAAAGCGCACCGTTGGGGCGACCGTCCGCATTTTCGCCGCGACGTCGGCCAGCCATCCCACGTCGTTGATTCTGCCGAAGGTCCCGGCGTAGACCACCAGGGGGTCGCTCGCGTCGATCTCCGGCAGCAGCGCGCGACGGAACCGCGCGGCTTGTCCGGGGTCGGCCTCGAAGGCCGCGATGTCGCAGCCGTTGGGGATGACCGTGATCTGATCCCGCGGGTATCCGGTCTTAGCTACGCCATCGGCCATCCCGGGGGACAGCGCGACGACCTGAGCGGACCCGTGATAGGCAACCCATTCCAGTGCCCGCGCGGCGAGTTGCGTGGCACGGTTGTTCAGGGCCCCGATTGCGATCGGCAGTTCGGGCCAAAGATCGCGGACCTCGAACACCATCGGGCACCGAGCGCGCAGCCGTGCGAGCAGACCCGGGACCGCAATGGTCAGCGGCGTGCTCGTCGCAAACACGACATCGGCGTCGTACAGCAAACTCTCGAATACCACGCGGCCGGCAAAGCGGGAGAAGGCGACGATCCGCGCCGCATTGCTCATCGCGTTGTCGTAGCTCACCGGGAGCGTGATGACGTGGATGCCGTCGATCCAGTGCTCAGCTTTGCGACCACACTTCATTGACTCAGGGAACATGCTCTCGGAGGTCAGGACGGTGACATCGTGGCCGCGCGCAACGAGGCGCTTTGCCATCTCGTACGATCGGGTGCCACCGCTACCGGTCGGTGGCACGAAGTACTGATGAAGATAGAGAACCCGCATCGGCTACCTCGACGCCGTTCTCCGCTCGGCCTCAGCGGCCTCCGGGCTAGAGTTGGCCGGCACGCCGGTCGGCTGGTAGTTGGTCGTCGCCGCGAGAATCCGACGAATCGATTCGTGGTCTGCGTCGCGAACGGCGAGCGCGAGGTTGTCCAGAACACGCTCCAGCAGTCGCGAATTCATTGGCTTGGCGACAGCGGACAATACACCGGAGATCCCGCTCGAGGTCGTCACCTCGTGGTCCAAAAGGAGCTCCTCGAAGAGCTTCTCGCCCGGCCGCAGCCCGATGAGCTCGATCTTGATGTCATCGAGGGTGCGTCCCATTGCGCGGATCATTCGCTCCGCGAGGTCGTAGATCCGCACCGGCTCGCCCATCTCGAGCAATAGGACGTGGTGGGATCGTCCCTTGGCACCGGCCTGAATCAGCAGCCCGACAGCCTCGGGAATCGTCATGAAGAAGCGTGTGACGCCCCGGTGAGTGACGGTGATTGGGCCTCCTGCCTCGATTTGGCGGTAGAAGGTGTGCAAGACGGAGCCGCGTGAGCCTAGTACGTTTCCGAAGCGAACACACACAAACTGCGAGTCGGGCGCACGCAAAGCGTGCTCGTGCACGACCATCTCGGCGAGGCGCTTCGAGGCGCCCATGATATTGGTGGGGTTGACTGCCTTGTCCGTTGACACCATCACAAAGCGTCCAACGCCGTGCGCCACTGCGGCCTCGCAAAGCCGCTGCGTTCCGAACACGTTGTTCCGAATTGCGGCCGCGGGATGCAGCTCGGTCATCGGGACGTGTTTGTACGCGGCGGCATGGAACACCACCTCGGGCCGTTCACTGGAAAATAGACGAGCGAGGCTGACGCGCTCGCGCGTGTCGACGAGGCAGGGGCTGGCGCGATAGCCAATCTGCCCTCGGATCGCGTTGTCGATGTCGAAGAGGTTGTTTTCGCTGTTGTCGACAAGGATCAGGCGGGAGGGACCGTACTCCGCCAGCTGGCGACACAGCTCGGAGCCGATCGACCCACCGGCACCGGTGACGAGCACACGCTTGTCCGCGAACATTTCTGCGATATCCGGCGCGTGGGTGGTGGCGCTGCCGACGACGTCGCGTCCAAGGAGGCGTTCGATGTTCAGTCGCGGTCGCGCCTGAATGGTTGTAGCGCAGGCGCTACGAGGCGGGGAATGCGGTTGATCTGGTGGTTTTGGGGGCATTCGAGACTCCGAGGGTAAGACGTGGACCAAGCGCCCACTTCTCATGCATCGGACGTCCTTACGTGCGATGTAGCGCTTCCACCCGTCCGCGTTGCGCCCTGAACTCCCGCTCGCCCCCGACGGCCCAAGTCCGGGCCGACGGCTTGATCTTGCGGCGGCGGCGTCGGCGCAGCAAGACGGGGGACCCGTTTCGCAGTCGCTTGTCCACGCAACGCCAACCAATACTCATCCCGATGGCGCATCACGAACATCGCGAACAGGAACAAGTAGCGGGAGTCGAAGAAGTCTCCCGACACCATCGCGGACATCCCCATCATGAAAAATCCGCCCTTGGAGACGGCGGCGACCGACAGGTACCACGTTCTGGCGATCGCGGCTTCGATCAGGATCCATGTCACGAGCATGACGCCGACGACCCCCAGCTCTGCGAATGCCTCGAGGAAAATATTGTGCGGATAGACGGCGATGCCGAGGTTAGCGAAGGCCGCGACCCCTTCACCGAGCAGAGGCGAGCCGAAGCCCATCTCCCATGCACGGTCGAAGATCGGTCCACGCGCACCGTCGTGCCCTTTTTCGAGGGTGGCCTTGATGAAGCGCTTCTCGACGGTCTCGGCGACGTCGGCGAAGTAGCCGAGGGCAAGCGCAGCCCATAGGATCGCTATGAGGATCCCCAACAGGATCAGGACTTTTCCGGCTTTGACGCGACGGACGTTGAAGAACGTCGCCGCACCGATGAACGAAAGCAACAACGCGCCGCGTGAACCGGAGCCGAGCACGAGCAGCCCGGAGAACATGAGCGTGCCAGCCCAGAATAGCTTGAGGATGCCTTTGGCGGCCCCGGCGTTGTACAGCGCGATTAACAACAGCACGCCCATGTTGCGGCCGAAGACGTTGGGTCCACCGCCCAAGACCGCAATACGGCCGCCCGCTGACATCTGGACCAGGCCGAGCATCGCCATGATGAGCAGCGGCGCTGAGAACACCTTCCAGAACATGTTGATTGTGACTTCGGCCCCAAACTCGTCGATGAGCCGCGAGGCTCCCATCACCACGATGAGTGACATGATCATCTCGATTGCCTTGTCCCCGCCCATATCCCAGTTGGGCGCCCAGGACAGCGAAATCGCAGCGTAGGTGTAAAACACGGCGAAACCTGTCACGACGCGCGAGCGCGCCAGGCCCTGCCGTGGGGTCGCGGTAGCGACGATCCCTAAGAACGCCAGGATCAGATACGTACGCGGCTGGACGATAAGGCCCTCCGCCATGCCTTCGATCATTCTGGCTGCCGACCATCGCCCTGCCAGCAAGAAGAGGCACAGGATCGCGCACGAGAGCATCAGGCGCGTCTTGTCGGCAGGACTCGGCTGGCTCGCCATGCTAGGCGGACTGCCTTTCGTCCTCATCGTTGTCGAAATCCACGAACGAGAGGGAGGCTTGGCGCTCGGAGCCGCCAGGCTTGCGCGGGGGTCCGGCACCGTTGGCAGTGCCGCATTCCATCTCCACCAGCACGACGCCGAACTTCCCCAGACTGGCGACGGCAGACGCGGCCACGCGGACCTCCTTCGCTTTGTTGCGGGCCTGGTTGGCCACCAGCCAGCGAAAATCGCAAGATTCGAGGATCACCCGCGTGACCGCGTGATCATACGGCGCCAGATCGAGGATCACGATGTCGTATGTCCGCAGCATGGACGCGATGCCGCGCCGGACTCGGGCGTTGAGGAGACCTGGCGCCGCGTATGGACGCTGGCTTCCCAAGAGCACGTCGAATGTTGCGTCTCCGAGACTGACCTCGTGGACGAGTCCGGCGAGCTTTCGCGGCGACATCCCCTGGAGTAGGAACTGCACGATGCCCCGCGCCGGATCGCGGGACCAAACGAAGTGCAGCCCGGGATTGCCCGCGTCAAAGTCGGCGAGCAAAACGCGATTGCCAGTTCGCGCCAATGTTGTGGCGAGGTGGCACGCGAGCACGGACCGTCCGTCGCCCCGCGCAGTGGACGTGATGCCGATCAGCGCGCCTCGGTCCGGTTTCCCGTTCAAGAGGCACGCCGTGGCGATCTCTTCGTGTGCCCGGGCGTTGCGCAGGTCCGCGTCATGTTCGGCAGGCGCCGGACGGTTCGGGTCGACGATGAGGTGGGCGATGACCGAGGCGTCCTGCAGGTTCGCAAGCGACTCCACGCCCTTGATCTTGGGCCGCGGCACCAGCTCGATGCAGCGTGCAAAGAGCAGGCTCAGCAGGAGCGACACGAGCGTGCCGCCGGCAAAGACGCGGGCGCTGAGCGCAAGGTGCGACTTGGAAAGAACATACGGGTCACGCAGCACGCGTCGCCGATTCGTTAGCTCGACCGCCGACAGCCGCTCTTGCGAGAGCCGAAGTAGCGTCAGGTACACCTGCTCGGCGAACACGACCCGTCGCTCGCGTTCACGGAGCTTCGCCTTGAGTTCCGGCAGAAGCTCGAGCTGCTCGGCGAGGCGAGCGGCTCGACCCTTGAGGCTCGACAGTCGCCCACGAACGCTCACCTCGGCCGCCTTGAGCTGCTTCTGCATGCGGGCCTTTCGACGGCTAAGTGCGCCGCCCTCCGCCGTCAGGTCGGCGTGGCCTTCCTTGAGCCGAGACGCTTGCGAATCCATGTCGGCCTCGGCCCGGGTGAGGTCCTGCAACGAACTACGCAGAACGGGGTCCGGGGGGAACGATGCCGGCATGTGGCCCGCTCCGTCGGGAGACGCGCGGGCCTCACGGACGGCGTCCACCTCCATCTCGGTTGTGAGCGCTTTACGCTCCATATCGGCGATGCCTTCAAGGGCGACACGTGCCTCCGTGTCGGGGTCGATCACGCCCTTGGACACCATGAGGTGGCGCAGCGAATCCTCGGCCGCGGAGAGTTCCCGGCGCGCGGCCTCGAGGTCGTCAGCGCCGATGACGTCGTCGGGGTCGAACTTGTCCATTGCTTCGGCCTGCTCGAGATAGACCTCCAGTAGACTATCGAGAACCTGCACGGCCAGTTCCTCTTCGGGGCTCTCGAAGTCGAGTTCGATGAGCGAGCCGCTTTCGCTTTCCTCGATCTTGGCGACCTTGAGCTTGGGAGCGTGGCTGCTGCGTAGCGTGTTGGACGACAAGATCCGGAAGGATGTGCCCGCGGCCGCCACTCGGACGTCCTCGGCGCGGGTCAGCTCGAGTCCCTCTGCGGTGAAGGTCTCGCCGGGCCGCAGCGAGACGATGCGCTTGTCGACGCGAAGCGCGATGTCCTCGCCCCACCCGGCCAGCACCTCTACGGTCGCGTCGGTCTCGGCGCGCGCGTGGGAGAACAGCGCACGCACGTAGCCGAACTCCAAGTGGACGTCGTCGTGGGTCTCGCCCATGGTGACCAGCGGGCCCCCGTTGTCCACGGGAATCGCTTGGATGTTGTAACGCGCGCGCTCGAAGGCCTTGAGGATGAGCTCGGGGTCCTGCAGTACCTCGATCTCGGCCGTGGTCTCGGCCGGGAATAGAAATGAGGCTGTTGGCCGGCTGCTGCCTTCGTTCTCGGGCGCGGGCGTGAACTGAACCACCGCGCGGGCATGGACCTTCGGGACAACGCGCGCTGCCGCTGCGGCGGCCACCACCATCCCCAGCAAGAGTCCGACGGCCACCAGGAGCGGATGCCGCCGGGCTACCGCGATAGCGGGGGCAAAGATAGCGAGGAGCTGCCCGACGAAGTTGGGGGGCTGTTCGGAAGAGAGCGTCGGATCGCCACCAGGATCAGGGCGGCCGTTCGCCGCCGAGGCACGGTTACCCGCTTTCTTTCCGGGCGTGTCCGCGAGCCAACTTTGGTCCATCGTGAATGTGCAAAACGAGTTGTCAGCGAGCGCCGGGCAGCGACGTCGTGGCCTGCGCGCCGAGGAGGAACGGGAGAAACTGCGTCATGTAGCGATTGGCATTTGAGAGGCCGGTCGGCGCCACGATGACTCGGTCTCCGGGTCGAAGTCGAATGCGACTGTCGACCACCAACGCCTTCTCCAGATCGAGCACCAATACCTGCGGTTTGATGACGGAGTCGCGCAGCACGTAGACGTAGCGTCGGGCCCGGCTGGGCAGGGGACCATTGGCGGCGGCCAACGCGGCGGCAAGCGACAGGTGGCCGTTGATCATCGGGACCGCGGTTGGCGTCTTGACCTCGCCCAACACAAAGACTCGATGATCGAGGTTGTTCGGAATGAAAAGGAGGTCGCCGTGAGAGACGTATACATCCAGGTCCGAGCGACCACGGGTGACGATAGACGCGACATCGAGCGGGATCACATCCCCGCCGCGGACGACGATAGCGCTCTCGATGTCGCCGGTCTTGAGTGCGCCGCCTGCACGCGAGAATGTCTCAAGCAGTGTCGTGTTGCCGTCGATCGTGAACACGCCAGGGTTGCGGACCTCCCCCAGCACGTAGCAAAACTTCGATGCATAGCGTATGATCTCGATGCTGATGCGCGGGTCGTAGACGAACTTGTCGGCGATCACGATGAGCTCATCGCGGAGCTCGGACAGCGTCTTGCCACGTGCTGGGATCTCACCGAGCGTAGGCAGCTGCATCGCACCGTCTTGGCGCACCGCGGTCCCGGTAAGACCGCCTGCGCCGAAACGCTGGGAACTCAGCTCTGGGTGGTCCACGAAGTAGATGCTCAATACGTCGCCGGCGCCCAGACGGTAGGCGTCCGGCGGGCCATCCCGGACCATGCTTATCGGGTGCGAGGGGACTCGCGGCGCAAACGCCCGTGCGATCTCGGGCTGCGCCTCCTCGAAGGTCGCCTCGACGTCAAGGACGTCTATTTCCTTGACGTCGACATCGTCGCCTCGGAGCGTCCGCTCGTAGCGGAAGCTGCCGAAGTGCTCGCGGCGGGGGCCGCAGCCGATGGCGAGGAGCGCCGCGATCCAAAGTACTGCCAAGCGGCGCCATGATCCGGCCGAGCGCGAAACACTCCTCACAGCCGATTAATACGGTCGGGGCACGGGGGTGTCGAAGTCCGAAGCGGAGCGCAGCGTTTTGGGCCGCAGCGCTCGGGCCGGCCTCGCCGGCATCAGGACGCCTCCTCTGCGGCAGTGCGCGCCGCGTTGGGTTGCGTAGGCCCAACCGCGCGCTACGGAGTCGCAGTGAGGGCATGGCTGATCGCCGCTACACTGAGGCTCGCCGCCTGTTCGTTCAGCGGTACTGGGGGCCGCGCCAACGCGATGCCGGTAGAGGAGGATGACAGCGCGCTGGGTAGCCAACCGGACCGGGAACTCGTGGCGCGCGACATACTGGTAAAGATGGAGGTCCAACTGGCCAACCAGATCACTTTCCTCCGCGCGGAAGGCATACTGTCTGGCAGTCCAGCCCCGCCGAGTGCCTTTCCAGATTCGGCCACGTACATGGTCGACCAGCCTCGCTGCTTGCAAGTTTGCCGCGTGTCCGGGGGCCTGTGTTCGATGGGCGAGGCCAGTTGCCGCCTCGAGCTGTCCGTCAAGGCTGGCGAACTCCAGCAGTTGGCTTCGGACAACTGCAGGATCAGTGAGATGGCCTGCGGCGTCACGAAAGTCGCGTGCCTCGATTGCACGAGGGAGATCACGTCGATCGATCGCAACGCGCACACCGTTGAGCGGTCCGTGAAATCCGAAAAGCGGCCAACGCCGTAGGGACATGAGCCAGGGCCATCGCACCAAACGTTCAATGAGTTCGGCAAGTTAGCGGACTGACTAGCCAACTGTGCGGTTCTCGGATCTCCTGGGCGGGTGCCACGCACTTTTCCCGAAACCGAAACAACCACGCCGGGCGCGCCGGGCGCGGAATCGTTCGCTCCGCATTTTGCGGACATCCCCGACCTGACCTTGCCCTCAAAAAGTGGACAGTGGGACTATGCTGCAATTTCTTGCAGAGCGGAAGCGATTTCAAACTCAATGGGGCTGATGTATTCGTTTGTTGAGTGGAGCCGTTTGGGGTTGTAGAAGCCGTCGATATAGGCGCCTACGACCTCTTGGGCATGGTCAAGGCCGCAGAAAT
>JAZGFE010000004.1:0-7457 GCA_036479215.1 Nannocystaceae bacterium
GCGCGCCGCTTCGACAGCTTCTTCTCCCGCTCCGGGCCCTCTGGCAACACTTCGTCCATACGGGTAGCGAATCGGTCGAGACCACAAGAGACGACCCCGAGTTCAAAGTCGTGGTCCTCCAGTTCTCGGCACTCCGATTCGAGCTCTCGCACGCACACCGCCATCGACGAGAACAGTCCTCCAACACGCTTTTCGAGCGTCGCACGACTCGGGGGCTGGAAGCCAAGTCGTGCGAGAACTGTTTCCGTATTGCGGCTTGTCATTCTCGCCATCAAGTCACCCGCCGCATCCGCAAGGTCGGGCAGCAGCGACCCTTCCACGATGCCAAG
The DNA here is from genome assembly GCA_036479215.1 of Nannocystaceae bacterium. Taxonomy (GTDB): domain Bacteria; phylum Myxococcota_A; class Polyangia; order Nannocystales; family Nannocystaceae; genus FL481. Next base: position 330 of record JAZGFE010000004.1, read on the forward strand.
TCGGCACGCAAGCGGCTTGATGGTCGGCCCATTGCGCATGCCAACCAATCTGTAAAGGGGTTCCTCGATGCGATGCGCGCCCCACAGTCCATGGTAGATGGTCTCAGGGTGCCGCTCTTGTTCGACTCGGCGGTACCGTTCTCCGCCGACCTCGACCAAGGGTGCGTGCGTCGTTGCGTTCTCGAGCTGCTGCTCCTCGCCGAGCCAGAGGATGTCGCCCACCACGTCGCGCATCGTTCTGCCTCGTCCCATGAAGTCAGGCGAGTCTCCCCCTCGGCGATCCGCAAGGGACGAGATCAACCGAAACGCTCGCATAAGGTCGCCATCAGCTTTGTCAACGTTTGGGACTCTGGCTGCTCCTGGCATCGTTTTTCATCCTTTCCAACAAAAGTGACTGGCGAGTTGACCCAAGATCCCGCGGAACATCATGGACCGTGTGGCGAAATCCTCGGTCCCGTCACAGTATCTATCGACGATTTTCGCAATGATCTTGTGAGCCTGTACGATTCCTTCGTCCGGCTGTCCGCGTTTGGTGGGCAAGGTCACATCGGCAAAATCCGTCGAAGTGCCCACAATCATGGGTGTTTTCTAAGTCTGGGCCTGGAACTTCAGCCTAGTTGAGAAATGCAGAGCGACCGGCCATGAACCCAAAAAGTTCCTCGACGCGCTCGAGGTACTCCTCGTTGCTCGCGCGTTTGCGAGTGTCCGCCAGTAGATCCGGCATCATCAGACACAGCGCGTTATCGACCACAGGGCCCACAACCCCCTCGACGAAGAAGCGCTCCAGGATCACGCGCAAGTGTTCCGAGAAGCGAGCGTCGACGCCCGGGTCTCGCCACAAACGAGTAAAGAGCAGGTTGTGCGGTGCCCACCCCATATCCTCGTGTCCGGCGCGAGGCTGATGCTGAAGGAAAATGGTCTCGTCCAGCACCTGGTCTTCTTCCGTCCACAGATGGCCAAAAGTGAGATCAAGATCCCACGGGAGGATCCGCCACCGGTCTTCAACCGTGTCATCATCTCGATAGAGATAGTAGTTTTTCTTGATATGATCTTTGCTCTGAAGTGCGGCCATCAAAGCGAGGTACACCAAGATTTCGTCCAGTTTCACTTCGTCCGCCACCCGTTGCGCGAACTCATCGTCGGAGGCTGCCACCGTCCCCTCGATGAGTTCGATGAGGTCGTCATAGCCGTGGTCACCTTTCTTATGCTCATAGGTCCCCTCGTAAGCGGCGTGGTCCACCAGTGGATAAAGACCGCCTCCCGGCTCCCAGAACTGCGACGCTGGCGAAGCCTCGTATAGACTCGCTGCAGGATCAAGTGCCCGTGCGCGAAGAAAATCACCGTCCACCCGTTCCACATGCCACATCACTCCATAGTAGCGTTCATTGATCCGAAAATGAACAGCTTCGGTCCGTACCGCGGGAATATGACTGGACCTGTAGATGAGGTCGAAAGCGAGATGGTTGCGCAACATAGTCTTGTCGTTCCACTCCGCGCGCAAGATCAAATGATCTTGCCCCGTTGGAAGCGAGAGCCCGTTGGTCAAGTCGAAACGAAACGATTTCTTGGGATAGTACCGACTCGATCCCCCATGTATCCGCAATGCGGTGGCGTAGGGCTGCCCCTGTATGATCAGGTTTCCGTCGATCGTGATGGTCTCATCTGGGCTATCGACAATGCGCGCGAGATCGTCTGGGGCCACGTTTAGCTCCCAGATCGGCAATTGGCTCTCGTACGCCCGCACTTCCACTCTTCCCGCCACGGAGGCGTCTGCATCCCACACCACGCTCAAATGCTGATCCCCTACCTCCTCTGCGACGACACTCACCTCTCCACGACCTCCAGCCAAAGATGCGGTCGACACGATGACCAAGCCGGGACTGGTCTCCACATCGAAGTCACCGGATACCAGATGGTCTGTCTGGCCGGTTTCCGGGTCGATCACACGTAGTCCCACACGCTGGACGCGACCCCTCGCCAGCATCGGAGCGCCCAGATCGAACTTGATCTGCCCCATTGGCGCGGCGAGCGTGGGTTCGTGGAAGCCGTCCGCATGCGAAACACAAACGGGAAGGACACTGTTTCGCACCGGCCACGGATACTCGGTATCGGGTAGCGCGATGGATCCCACGAGGCTCGTATCCTCGCTATCCCCACCCGCTCCTGCGCAGGAAATCGCCGCCGCAACGCCTGCGGCAGCAAACGCTCGGTAACGACGCATCAGTCAACCATAGCTCGTCATCTCGGCTGTGGAAAGCACCACATCCGGCCTGTTTGCGTAGGACGATGGTCCTCCTACGCTACCTTCTGGTCGGGTCCCTCCCCGGCCCGACTCATCGTGGGACACGACCTCCTATTTCAACCAGACAACTTCGTTGCCAAAAATTTGCCCCTCGCGATATTCGTGCAAATGGGTCTACTCTCGCTGCATATCGCCGCACTCTTCATCCTAGGGGCATCCGCTCGACAACGCCAAAAGCGCCTGTTTCGACTTGAACGCACGCTGTCTGCAGACTTACCCTTGGCACTGGTCGACACCGATGCCGCGCGCGCATGGCTCCAATCTGCGCGGATGTTTGAAGAATCAACGCTGAAAGCGTTCTTGTTGGCACGCCTGGAGTCGACGGGCGGTGATACGCGACACTCGTACGCCCATCTCTATCGCGAACTCGGCTTCGTTCGACAAGACGTCGATCATCTCAGATCGATCTGGAGAAATCGAAAGCGGCTCGCCCTCCGGCGACTCTCGCTCGTCGCGGGGCCGCTCGAGGCACCAGCAGTACGGCGTGTCAAGGGCGATGATTTCTTCAGTCAACTGGTCACGGCGCAAATCCTCGCTCGCATCGGCACCCCGGACGATGTGCTGCAGCGGCTGAAAACCACACGACTTTCGAGCCGACTCATGGAGCAACCCTGGTTTGTCATCATTCGAAGCCTTAGCGCCGACGCGCTGGCCCATGTCGTTGCGCACTGGGACCAACTGGAAGATCCATATCTCGCCAAGGCGGTGTTGGCGGTCGCGGCACGGCAGGATGTCACGATGGCGAGCAAATGGGTGGACATCGCCTGCAAAAGCGATTCGGTGGAGTTGAGAATCGCGGGTGTCGCCCTCCTTGTCGCCACGCCGTTCCCGCAGGCCCGGTCACGTTTGCTGGGACTCATACGCGACGAGGCATGGCAGGTTCGAGCGCGAGTCTGCGTGTGCGCTGAGCTCACCCAGACCCCTATCGGGCGTAAGGGGTTGCTCAAGGCGCTCGCCGATCCACACTTTTGGGTGCGTCACCACGCGGCCACAACCCTCGCTCGCGGCGGAGGAGAGGCTCAGTCGGATCTCAAACAAGTAGCGACTACGCTGACGGACCGCTACGCCACTGACGCAGCCCGCGAAACGCTGGAACGCGAATGCGGCTGGCATGCCGGATCAGCCGAATGAACGCATGGGTCGAGATCGGCATACTGTGCTACTTCTTGCTACTGAACGGCTGCTACACGATTTTGGTGTATATCGCAGGTATCGATATCCTGCACCAATTCGCTGTCCGCCGCCCGGAATGCGACGCAGATGCCTGGCAGGAGTGGACCACCCCACCGGTCACGATCATCGCTCCGGCCTACAACGAGGAGCTCACCATCATCCCAAGCGTATTGGCCTTTCTTGGATCTGGCTACCCGCGGCTGTCGATCGTTGTGGTCAACGACGGCAGCAGAGACGGTACACTGGACCTCCTGCGCCGTCGATTCGCGTTGGAGCCGTCCAACATGGTCACTTGGCGGCGCCTCGAAAGTAAACCCGTTCGGGGGATCTACCGCTCGCGAACGCACGACAACCTGCTGGTCGTCGACAAGGAAAATGGCGGAAAGGCGGATGCCCTCAATGCCGGCCTAAACCTGTGCCGGTCGCCGCTCGTATGCTGCGTAGACGCCGACACATTGATCGAGAAGGGAGCCCTCCTGCGCATGGTGGGGTGCTTTTTTCACCAGAAAGACCGGGTCATTGCGGTAGGCGGCACGCTTCGCGTCGCCAATGGATGCACCATTCGCGACGGTGTAGTCGAGGCAGTCGGTTGGCCCAAGGGTTGGCTCGCCCGGTTCCAGGTCTTCGAATATCTGCGCTCCTTCCTCTTCGGACGGATGGGATTCAACCCGCTCCGGGGCTCTCTCATCGTGAGTGGTGCGTTCGCAATGTTCGACTGCGAAGCGGTTGTCAAAGTTGGAGGGTACCTCAGAGGTTGCGTCGGCGAAGACATGGAGCTGATCATCCGATTGCACCGCGAGTTTCGCCGACGCAAGATCCCCTATCGGGTCCATTATATCGCGGAGCCGATCTGCTACACGCAAGTCCCGGAGAGCGTCCGTACACTTGGTAGGCAGCGAGATCGCTGGCAGCGCGGACTTTGCGACGCCCTATGGCGGCATCGCAACATGTGTTTCAATCCGCGCTACGGGGCCACTGGCATGATTGTCTACCCGTTTTTCCTATTCTTCGAGTTCTTCGGCCCCCCCATCGAGATGCTCGGCTATCTGTGGTTCACATACTGCATCGTGGCGGGGGAGCTGAATACGGAATTCGCTGTCTTGTTCGCTTGCACGGCGTTCCTGTGGGGGCTTCTAATCTCGGTTCAGGCGATATTGCTGGAGGCCGTCGCGTCGACGCGGCTCTTTGAGCGACCGTTGCGTGGACAACTCTTGTTCACATGTTTCGCGGAGTGGTTCGGCTACAGACAGCTAAGTCTGAGCTACCGCTTGCGCGGATTGGCGAAGTACTTCATGGGCGCCAAGTCCTGGGGGAGAATGAAACGTCGATCGCTGGGGAGTCTCAGTAAGCACGGGCCTGCGCATGCAGGCCCCCCCTACTTTACACCTAGCGCGCCGCGGTCCCAAGGCGGCGGAGATCTGGAGGCCGAGGCGGCTTCTCGGGTGAGCGCCGGCACGACAGTCGGCGGGAAGGGCGCGGGTCGACAGCGTGCGGCATAGGCGAATCCAACACGAACTTCGCGCCTGGGCTCTGTGGGTGATTTGGGTTCTTTGGGGCGGATCCATGCTGTGGACCGCCTCCGCGGACGCAGCTGTGCCCCCCGCGTACCCGACATTGGAAACACAGGCTGGCAGCTGTCTCGACGCCGATTCAGCCTCCGGAGCGGGCAAACAAACCGACGCATTGGCCACGCTCACACGATGCCATGAGAAAGCGCCGGACGACGTCGCGCTTTGGCGACGCCTCGCCGAGGCCGAAACTCGAAGTGGAGCGCACGGTCGGGCCGAGCTGTGGGTCATGCGAGCGCTTGAACGCTACCCCGAAGATCTCGACTGGCGTGTATTGCAGGTTCGATTGCGCGCTCGATCGGGTCGTCTGGAGGAGGCGTGGATACTGTGTCAACAACTCCCGCGGAACGCCCTCGATGATCCCGAAACCCTTCACCTCGCCGGCGACCTGGCGAGGTGGACCAGGCGGGACGCTGCCGCCTTGCGACACTACGACACCTATTTAGAGCTTCGAACGCACAACGGCGTGGTGACGGGGTCGCGCGGCCTGGTGCACCAGAGGTTGGGCAATCTGACTTCGGCTCGACAGGACTTTCAACACTCATGTGCCGCATCGACACCCCACCCCGAAGCCTGCGAACGAGCTCGCACACTCGCGCGGGACGAGTTGCGTATCGAAGTCTTCGTGCAGCCCCGCTACACGCTGATGAGCGACCGCCACGACATGTACGGCATCAAGTCGGCTGTGCGCTGGATGGCTCATCCACGACTGTGGGGCGGCCTTGGTTTCGAGCAGCGGGTCAGGGACTATGGTGGCGAACCGGTGTTCGACAGCCTCGTGGGAGCGCAGGTCGGGTTCCGACTTGCGAGCGCACTTGTCGCTCAGTTGCGGGGCACGGCAGGGATCATGCCCAACTACTCCGCGCTCGCGGACATGCGCTCGGCCCTGTCGTTTGGAGGTGGAGCGTGGCGCGGAGAACTGGCCTACTGGTGGCTGGAGTTCCGTGACGCTCGTGTCCATGTTGTGGTCCCTTCTACACACATCTACTGGGGTCCCCTCATGTTCGATCTCCGCTACTATCTCGGGTTGCACAAAGGACCGCAAGTTCGTCACTCCGGGCTTGCAAGAGTGGTGGTCTTCGTTGGAAACTGGCACCTCTACGGTGGAGGCGGTGGCGGGAACCAAACCGATTTTCTGTGGTCGAGCACCGACATGCTGGGCGCCCATTTCGCCGTACAAGCCGTTTCAGGGGCCGCATGGGAGGGAACACCAACTTGGAGGCTCGGACTCGACTACGTACTGCGCGTTGAAGTCGCCCAGGATCAACGCCTCGTTCAGAACCAGCTATTGCTCGGAGTGACGCGAAGATTCTAGATTCTAGAGGGTGCGGCTCTGCTGGGGCCACACGAATTCGTCATCTGGCGACCCTGAGCAGAGGTTTTCGCTTCCGCGGAGGTTCGAGACGGGGAACTTCGCCGTTTTCGTACCGTGTGTAGTAGCTACGACTCGATCGGACAGGGTTGCCTGGCGGAGTGTCCGTCCGTTCAAGTCTAACTCGTGTTTCGCCCTTATGCTGCCGTCGATTCGCCGGAATTCGGAGGGCGGATGGGGATGGGCTGACATAAGTCCTTGAAATCATGGGCCAGATCCAAAAAGTCGGTACCGACAAAGACTCGCTGAGCGCAACGTAGTACATCCGCAAAGCAAAGGCCGCACTTGTGTGCGTACCAGGGTCGAAGCGGAGGCGTCGCTAGCTGGGATTCGAATGTTCCATTTGTGGAAAACCAGAGGCGTAGCAAGACGTACGTGTAGCCGACGAATGGCGAGGTTCGCTCGACGGCGTTCTGGGTTCGCGCCTTCGAGTCGCCAAAGCCAAGCAGCTGCTTGAGGTCCTGAAAGCAAACTTCGGTGGACCATCGGACCGGCATACGTTTCGAGGATAGAGCGCACGCTCATGGTCAAGTCGATGGTGAAGTAGACACGGATGGGAATACACCCGCGGGGCACGCGAACGACAACGATGCGAAGCAAGCGAATCCCGGCACCACGATACCACTGGGCGTCCATCGTCTTGTATTTTTGAGTACGGGATGTACCGTAGACGTCCACCTTTATCTTTTTCCAAGGGTGCTTCTTCGATGGGC
>JAZGFE010000005.1:0-3234 GCA_036479215.1 Nannocystaceae bacterium
GCCCACCGCGGGATCCATGCGCCGCCCGTACTGGATCGCACCCGAGGATGGCGACGCGCATGGTGCTCGAGTAGGTTGGCCTCCAGGGCCGCGCGCCGCCTCGGGTTGGCGCGCGGGCGGTGATACAGGCCACGCAACAGCGCGTGGAGGCGTTTAGGTGGCATAGTCGACCTCATTGCTGGGGTTGCGGCTACGCTCCCGTAGCTCACGCAGCGTTCGAGAAAATCGTTTCTTCACCGCAGATTCCGAAAGGCCGAGATAGTCTGCGATCTCGCGCAAGCGCAGACCCTCACCGTATCGCAATGCGAACATCTCCTGGATCTGTGAGGGGTACTGCGCTAGCTGCTGCGCCACCCTTCGCGTGGCCTCGTCGGTCGCCATCTTCTCCGCGGGGCAGGTGAACGCCACCAGACTTTCCTCGCACAACGGAGCGTGATCTCGACGTGTACGAAAGTGATCGATGATGGTGTTGCGGGCGATGGTGAACACCCACCCCCGCACGCTCCCGCGCTGCGGGTCGTAGCGCCCCAAGCGCTCGAGCAACTTGTGGAACACCCAAGCCACGAGATCCTCCGCATCCGCTTCGTTGGCCACCCGGCGCCCCACGAAGCTGGCGACGTCGGGATGAAGCGCGCGATATAGGTCGCGAAAGGCGTTGCGATCGCCAGCATGTGCACGCTCAAGCCACTGGGCCAGGCGTGCGTTCCGTGGTTTCCACAGCTGCATGAGCGTTGGGGAACGTCGCTACGACGGACCCACACAGCTATACGAGGGAGGCGCGACTCGGTGACATGCGGGATTTCCGCCAGAGCGAATCGCCCGCACATGATGCCGTGAGAGTAGGCTGGCCTCGATGATTTCGCAGAGGCGGCGAAGCTCGAGGACGCACGCGTCGACCTGCTTGGGATCCTTGAGAGCGCGGAGCGTTTTCCTGAGGCCTACGGGACGGGTCGAGCCGAGCATGAAACGCGCGGGCGCAGCGGCGAGAGCTCGGCCAGCGGCTTCGAGAGCAGCTACGAGCTGGGCACGGATTCCGACTGGCATCGTGAAGCAAACTTCAAGATACCGGTGTGGAACTGGCGGAAACTCTCCGAAGTGCAGCGGGCGAGATCGATGCGACAACCCATGGCGCGAGCGACCTTGACTTTGCCGTAGCTTGGGACGATCCGCGCGAGTTCACCAGATGGCTTGCAGATCCCATCGGGATCCCGGTCCCGGTAGAGCTTTTTTTTGCCGATCGCGGAGATGGGAAGCTCGCTGAGCGCCGCGGACAACGCGACGAGGTCGCCGAAAAACCACGCCTCAAGCTCCCGGCAGGCGATACGAACGAGCGTGTCGCCCCGCCCCGCGTCCGCGCACAGCGTAGCGATACGATCTTTGACTGCCCTGCAATCTTCGCCATCTTGATCGCGCACGATGACGAACCGCGTGTCGGGCGTCCGCCACGCCCTCAGCTTGCGTGGGATCGAAAGATCAAGGTCGGACTTACCCTCGTGCGCGACGATCTGGAACGAAGTCGTGTCGGGAAGAATGCGGGGCAACAAGCCCTCCAAGAACGCCTTCATCGAGCGTTCCTCAACTAGAATCGCAAGGTTCACGGATGCGCGCCCTCGAACAGACCCTGGCGCCACAGCGCGCCCAGATTATCGCCTTCCTCGAGAAGCGCCAGGATCTGCTTGTCGTCCTGGACGCGACGGATCTCGGTGAAACCGTCTCGTTTGGTCAGCCAGAACACCTCCTCTGGGCGAAGGCCACTGATGAAGTCGGGAGAGTGGGTGCTCACCATCACTTGGCCTTTTGCTCCATACTCGCGAAACTCCTCCGCGAGTTCATGAAGCAGCTCGGGGTAGAGCTGGTTTTCGGGCTCCTCGACGCAAAGCAACGGGTGCGGGCTTGGATCGCTGAGGAGCATCAGGTAGGCGAACATCTTGATCGTGCCATCGGAAACGTGGCGCGCGATGAAGGGGTCGCGAAAAACTCCGTCTCGAAAGCGGAGTACGAGTCGTCCATCGACGGTTTCAGTGGCCTCGACGTCGCTGATGCCTGGCACGCGTGCGGCCATTCGCTTGAGGACGTTATTAAACTTGTCCGGGTGGTTCTCGAACAGAAACTGGGTCACGAGTGGGAGGTTGTCTCCTTGGGGGGAGAGGTGTTCCGCGTACCCGTGCTCCTGAGACGACCGGGCTGCCCGGATGTGAAAATCCGAGAGGTGCCAGCGTTCGATGAGCCGGCGAAAGGCGCTGACGACCCGAAAACGCTGGAATTGTCCAAGTCCCTTGATGGCCAGGATGTCCGGCGAGTCGAGTCTTTGTTGCTCTCGTTGCGCTTGCACGCCAGTTTGGCCGTACTCGGCTTCGTTGGTCACGGCCTGGCCCTCGCCGCGGCGAAAGTCGAGAAAGTGCCACGGCCTGCCGTGCTGGCCACGTCGGTACTTCAGAACTTCACGTTCAACGACGCCGCGGCCCGCCTGTTCGCTGATGTCGAGCTGGTAAGTGGCGAGCGGCGCCTTCTCTCCCCCGTGGGTGAGGTCGCGAAACTTGACCTCAAAGGAAATCGGGCCACTGCGACCTCGGCTGACAACCTCGCGAAAGCCGCCGCGTTTCGTCAATGCGACGTGCACATTGTCTTGGAGCGCGTCTCGGAGGAAGGCGAAGACGTCGAAGAGTGTCGACTTACCGGTTCCATTGGCACCGATGAACACTGCGAACCCGCCGGGATCCGTGATGCAGGCGTCGGAGAAGACGCGGTAGTTCCGGACGGTGAGTTTCTCGATACGCATGGGACGACGGAGGCTGCGAGTACGCTACTGTGCGCGAGGCGCTGGTCGCTGTCGAATTCGCCATGGCTCGAGACGCTCGCGTACAGCTTCGAGCTGCGTATCCTGGGTCTTGAGTGCCCACAAGACGCTCCACGTCTGCCTCGGTGGCCACGCGACGCCGCACGGAAACTGGCGACGTCGGGACGTAGCGCGCTGTACAGGCCACAAAGGGCCCGTATGTCTCACACCTTGAGCACCAAGGCGGCGGCCGAGTCCCCCGCCGCGCAGCCCGCGAACAGCACGTAGCCGCCCCCAGCCTGCCTTGCCTCCTCCACACCCTCGGCGACCAGACGTGCACCCGTCGGACCTTGCGGGTGCCCGAAGACCAACGACGAACCGTTGTTGTTGAACGATTCGGCCTCGATTCCGAACTCGCGTGCGAAATAGATATCGTTCACTGCAAAGGGGTTGTGGGT
>JAZGFE010000006.1:0-12272 GCA_036479215.1 Nannocystaceae bacterium
CCGTCTGTCGCGCGACGTAGGCAGCCGACGAGCAAGAAGCTTCCCCCATTCCCGATGCCAAGATGCGGGAGGCGTGCCGAGAGCATCGCCGCGCAAGAGCCCAATGAGATCGGGCACGCGGTTCTCCGCGACGACGATGCGCTCAAGGTCGGCCGGCAGCGGGTTTCGCCCCGGGTGATTTGGCCGGCGCGTCTTTGGTTTTTTGCCCGCGTTGTTGTTGAAGCGTACCGACGAGAACTGCGTTCCCAGGGTCATCGAGTCGAAGCTCGGTCTTGTCCTCGCTATGGCTGTGCAGTACGCTATCGGCCGTTGTCGTCAACGTCGCGCAAGCACACGCTCGCCCGTGGCTGCGGTTCACGTGCCCGCTGTACCGTGCCCGCTGTACCGTGCCCGTTGTACCGTGCCCGTTGTATCGTTTAGACCAGCGCGAGGGGCCACGGTTCGATGGCGAAGGCTGCGTTGATGAGACCGACATGGGAGTAGGATTGGGGGAAATTGCCCCATTGGGATCCGTCGCGGGGGTCGATATCCTCGGAGAGTAAACCGAGATGGTTCGCATGTCGGATCAACGCCTCCATGACCTGCGTGGCTTCTTGCTTTTCGCCGAGGCGGGCCAAGGCTTCGGCGTACCAAAATCCGCAGATGGTGAACGTGACCTCTGTTTCGCCGAGGCCGTCGGGGTGGACGTAGCGGCGAAGAAGGTGGATGTGGGGCTTGGCGGCGAGTCGCGCGTGCAGTTCGCGTACGTGACGAGTCGCGCGCGGCTCGTCCGCCTGCAGATAACCGAGGTTGACCATCATGAAAAGTGAGGCGTCCACGTGATCCGTGTCCACCGCGTCGGCAAAATATCCGGCGGGTCGCCATGCCTTTTCGATCTCGGTTCTCGCCCGGTCCGCGATGGCTTGGGCGCGAAGTGATCGTGCCTCGTCCTTGAGGCTCTCCGCGATGCGCTTTGCGGTGCGCGCTCCCGACCAGTGCATCAGCTGCGTGAAGGTGTGGACGCGCGGCTTGTCGCGTTTTTCCCACAGTCCGACGTCGGGCTGGCCCACCGTGCGGCTCATGCCGTCGAGCAAGTAGTCGATCAGCTCGAGTCTGGCCAGGCTGGGTTCGCTTCGGAAGCGCAAGTCCAAAAACAATGGAGCGATGGAGCGAATCATCTCTCCATAGACGTCGTGCTGCCGCTGCGCGTGGGCTAGATTCCCGATCCGAACCGGCAAGTTGCCGCGGAAACCCGCGAGATGGTCGAGGGTCTCCTCGCTGAGGCTGGCATCGCCCGACACGCTGTAGACGGGCTGGATCGTGGCACCTGCGTTGCCGACGATGCTCTCGAGGTAGCGTTCGAACTGTTCGAGCTCTTCGAAGTGTCCGAGTTTCATGAGCGCGCCGACGACGAACGCCGCGTCTCTTATCCAGCAGAAGCGATAGTCCCAGTTGCGGCCGGCACCCTGCGCTTCGGGTAAGCTGGTGGTGGCCGATGCGGTGATGGCACCGGTATCTTCGAATTGGTGGAGCTTGAGTGCGAGTGCGGATCGGATGACCTCCGCTTGGCAGATGCCCGGCAAGCGCAGGTGCTTGACCCAGGTCTCCCAGTATCGCTGGGTGGCGTACAGGAATCGCTCGGCGGTCTCGGCGAGAGGCGCTTCGAGGGGGATACCGCAGGTCAGGACCAGATCCGCGTCACGAGCGAGTACGAAAGGCTGGGATTCAAGGACATAGGAGAGCGGTACGTCGGTCGTGAGGCGAAGCGATGCGTCACCGAGGTCCCATTGGATGTGATTGCTGGAGATCACAGGGTTGGGCTGGAGACGCCCGTAATCGTAGACCGGAGTGCACCGCACGCGCACGCGTGGACTACCGCAGATCAGCCGCAGGCGCCGGATGAGCATGGTCGGCTTGATGAAACGCTCGTATTGCGAGAAGCGTGGGGCGAAATCGAGGAGTTCGAAGGACCCGCGCGGCGTGTCGAAACGCGTGTGGAGCACGTTGGTGTTGGGCACGTAGCGTTGAACGGACGTCCAATCGTCTCCGGCAGGTTGGATCGAAAACGTTCCTCCGCGCTCACTGTCGAGCAAGCTGCCGAACACGAAACTCGAATCGAAGCGCGGCCAGCATAGCCAGTTCACGCAGCCGCGGTCGTCGATCAGTGCCTGGTAGCTACAGTTTCCGATGAGTCCGAATCGCATGTGTCGTACTTCGATTGTGATCGATAGCGAGCGCCAAGACCCCGCGCCGAACCCCCGCGCCCAAACTCGACCCCAGTGCGGATGCAACGCTTCGATTGGCACCGGTCTCGAAGGCCTCGGCTGGCCCAGTTGCTGGTGGTGTGAGAAGCTGGCGTGGTGTCTTCAGCGAAGCGGATCATTGTGGCGTCCACGCGCTTGCCCGTGACGTTGAGTCCGGAAGGTAGCACGTGGCGGGTGCATGCGAGCCCAGGCGGGCTCGCAACAGCATTGCGCAATGTGGCCAGCGAGAGCGATTTCGTGTGGGTCGGGTGGCCCGGTGCGGATGTCCCGCTCGATGCGCGGGAGCAGGTGACCCAAGACCTGCGTTCGGGCAACGCCTCCATCCCAATTTTCTTGGAGCCCGACGAGCGGGAGGGGTTTTATGAGGAATTCTCGAACCGCCTGCTCTGGCCGCTGTTTCACAACCTCTCCGAGCATCTCAAGCGCGATCGCAAGGCGTGGGAGCACTACCGAGCCGTCAATCAGCGCTTCGCCGACGCCATCGCGTGGCAGGCTCGCGAGGGCGACACGATCTGGGTACACGACTATCAACTCATGTTGGTGCCCCAAATGCTGAGGGACAAGGGCGTCGGTTGCCCCGTGGGGTTCTTCCTGCACATCCCCTTCCCTTCGTCGGAGACCTACCGAACCCTTCCCCATCGGGAGGAGATCCTGCGCGGCATTCTCGGTGCGGACCTCATCGGCTTCCACGCGTATGAGTACATCTCCCAGTTTCGCAACGCATGCCTGCGGGTATTGGGGGTCGAATCGGACCCGGAAAATCTGTGGACCGGGGGCGAACGATGCCGCCTCGCGGTGCTTCCGGTGGGCATCGACCCCGTGGAGATCCGGGAGCTAGCGAGCTCGCGTGAAATTCAACAAGAGCTCGCCGAGCTGCGCAGGAACTATGCGTCGCGCAAGATCATTATCGGCGTGGACCGACTCGATTATACAAAGGGCCTTCCCGAAAAACTCATGGCCTTTGGGGCCATGCTCGATCGCCATCCGCATCTACGCGATCAGGTGGTGCTGATACCGGTCGCTTCGCCGTCGCGTACCGAGGTGCGCGAGTATCAGGAACTCAAGCGAGAGATCGATGGCCTGGTGGGCAACATCAACGGTCGCTACGGTTCGGTGAACGGTATCGGGCCGGTGGTCTATATCAATCAACACCTGTCGCGCAAAAAACTCACGGCCTTGTACCAACTCGCCGATGTGGCGATGGTCACGCCGCTGCGCGACGGCATGAACCTTGTCGCGTTGGAATATATCGCTGCCCGTGGTGACCAACCAGGTACGTTGATCCTCAGCGAGTTCGCCGGTGCGGCGGCCTGCCTGCCGGGGGCGCATGTGGTCAACCCCCACGATGTGGAGTCTATGAGCGAGGTGTTGGCTCAAGTTGTCGCGGAGCCCAAACCGTCGGCCACGGCCTTCGCCCACATGCGCGAGTTCGTCGATCGAAACACGGCATCGGTGTGGGCGGAAGCATTTCTTTCTCGCTTGGCGCACGCTCGGACCGAGCGACGTGAGGAGGCGACCCCGCTGTCGACGACCCACGGAAAGGCGGCCGCACTGTTGACCCGCGCCCAGCGTCCGCTGGTTTTGCTGGACTACGATGGCACGCTGCGCGAACACGTTCAGATGGCGGGGAACGCGCATCCGGAGCCCGAGCTGATCTCCTTGCTCACGGTCTTGTGCGAGCTGGCACGGGTCTACGTGGTCAGCGGGCGCTCTGCACAAGTCCTCGACGCGTGGCTCGGTGGCGTGAAGGGTATGGGGTTGGTCTGCGAGCATGGGTGGTCGCTGAAACACGTGGGTCTGGGTTGGAGTACGCCGCCAGCAGTGGACCAAAGCGTGCTCCGCGAGCAGATCGTGCCTGTCCTCGAGGACTTCGTGGCCCGAACGCCCGGGTCGAAGATCGAGTCCAAGGTGGGCTCGATCGCGTGGCACTATCGAGCCGCGGACCACAAGCTGGGTTCGTGGCGGGCGAAGGAGCTCCATCATCTGCTCAATCGCCAACTCCAGAACATGCCCTATAACGCGGTGCGAGGCTCGCGAGTCATCGAGGTGCGACCCGGTGGTGTGTCCAAAGGGAACGCGGTGCTCACTCTCGTGGAGAAGTTTCCGGATGCTGATGTGGTGCTGTGTGCCGGCAACGATCGGACCGACGAGGAGATGTTCGAAGCGCTGGAGCGCAGCGGTGTCTCGGGCGTGGTCACGTGTCATATCGGCGCCCAACAAACGGCAGCTGCCCATCGTCTCGATCGTCCCGAGGCGTTTCGTCGCGTTCTCGCCCAGTGGGTCACGCGCCTGCGTGAGGCGGGTGCGCGCCCACCCTCGCCGCGTGCGGTGTGAGGGCGCCGCCGACCTGGTATCGTCGGCGGGTGGCGCGGCCTCACGATCCCCGGCTGGCCCGCGCGTTGGGCCCCTTTCGTGATGTGTTGGCGCGGGCGATTTCCGCCTGCGCCACATCGCGCCCCCATGTGCTCCTCGCCTGTTCCGGCGGCCCGGATTCGCTGGCGATGGTCGGGTTGGCTGATCTCACGCGAAGGTCGCTCAACTTCGTGGCCACCGTCGCCCATGTGGACCATGGGTTGCGCGAACGTTCAGGGCAGGAGGCGGACGTGGTGGAGAAGATCTCCCAAAGTTGGGAAATGCCCTTCGTGACTTCGCGGCTCGAGTTGTGTCCGGGGCCGGGGTTGCCGGCCCGGGCCCGCGATGCTCGGAGGGCGGCGCTGCGGGAGCATGCACGACGCTGCGGGGCCGACGTTGTCGCGTTGGGGCACACGGCCACGGACCAAGCGGAGACCATGCTGATGAACTTGTCACGCGGTGCGGGCCTCGAGGGGGTGGCCGCCATGGCCCCGGTGGACCTCCCCTGGGTGCGCCCGATGATGGCGCTGTCCCGGGTGGAAGCGCGTGCCCTGGCGGCGGGCTTCGATCGCCCGTTCGTCGACGATCCGACCAACCGAGATCGCGCGCACTTTCGGGTCCGTGTTCGAGAACAGGTGCTGCCGCTGTTGCGGAGCGAAAACCCGCGCCTCGAGCGGGCGTTGTGTTCTGCCGCCAGCCAGGCGCGGGATGCCGAGGACGCCCTACAGGGCTGGGCGGCACGCGAGCTCGAAGTGCGTCGAGGCGCGGGTGGGGTCTGGCAGCTGACGGGCCTCAACGATCTGCCCCGCGCCGTCAGGGTGCGCATCATACGCCGCATCTGTCGGATGGGAGGCGCAGATTTGCAGCAATTGGGTAGTCGCGTGGTGGAGGCGGTGGATGCCGCCGTTTTGGCCCAGTTGAGAGCACGGAGGGAGTCGGGCCCGGGGATACGCCCTAAATCGTGGGATCTACATCCCGAAGTCCGGGTGAGGGTCGACAAGAGCGGGATTGTGGTGAACCGTGCCTCCGCGTCGAACCATTGACCGCTCGGGGGGCCACGGCTATGCTCCACGCTCAGAGTTTGGCCGTTATTTGGCTCCAAACCCCCGGAAACTGTGAAACAGCAAACCAAAACGCTTCTCGTCTGGCTCGTCCTTGTGGTGGCCGTGCTGGTCTTGGCCAATCTTTGGAGCCACAGCCAGCAAGTGTCGCAAAAACCGTACTCCGAGTTCGCCGAAGCGGTGGACCAGCGCTGGCAGGAGTTCAATGACTCCGAGTTGACCATCGCCGTGCACCCGAGCCACGTCGACATCACCTACGATCAGGGCGGGCGGAGTTTTGAGGTGACGGGCCCCGTCACCGACGTGCTCTACGACCAGCTGAACGAGAAGCAAATCAGCTACAAAATCCTGCCCGAAGACGACGGCAGTTTGCTTCAGTTCGCGATCATGTGGCTGCCCATGATCTTGATCGTGGTGATCATGGTCATGTTCATGCGTCAGATGCAGGCGGGCGGCGGCAAGGCCATGAGCTTCGGCAAGAGCAAGGCACGTCTGCTGAACGAGAACCAGATCAAGGTCACGTTCAAAGATGTTGCGGGCATCGAGGATGCGCGTGAAGAGGTCGAGGAGATCATCGATTTTCTCCGTGATACGCGCAAATATCTGCGCGTGGGCGGTCGGATTCCCAAAGGCGTCCTCCTGATGGGCCCGCCCGGCACCGGCAAGACCCTCCTCGCGCGGGCAATCGCCGGTGAAGCCGGCGTGGCATTCTACAGCATCAGCGGCTCCGACTTCGTCGAGATGTTCGTGGGTGTGGGTGCCAGCCGCGTGCGCGACCTCTTCGAGCAGGGCAAAAAGAACGCGCCTTGCATCATTTTCATCGACGAGATCGACGCGGTGGGTCGCCACCGTGGTGCGGGCCTGGGCGGTGGGCACGATGAACGCGAACAGACGCTCAACCAGCTTCTCGTCGAGATGGACGGTTTCGAGGGCAACGACGGGGTGATTCTCGTCGCGGCCACCAACCGGCCCGATGTGCTCGATCCCGCCCTGCTGCGTCCCGGTCGCTTCGATCGCAGGATCGTCGTGAGCTTGCCCGACGTGCGGGGGCGCGAGTCCATCCTGGCCGTGCACACCCGTAAAGTACCTTTGGGCGAGGGCATCGACCTCAGCCTCGTGGCACGCGGGACGCCCGGGTTTTCAGGGGCCGATCTCGAGAATCTGGTGAACGAGGCGGCCCTGCACGCGGCCCGGCACGATCGTGATCGAGTCGACCCTCTCGATTTTGAAGCTGCTCGAGACAAGGTGATGCTCGGCACCGAACGCAAGAGCGTGCACATCTCCGTCCAGGAGAAAGCGACCACGGCTTGGCACGAAGCGGGGCACACGTTGATCGCCATGCTCCTGCCACGTGGCACCATCGACCCGATCCACAAAGTGACGATCATCCCGCGTGGGCGGGCGCTCGGGGTCACCCATCTTCTTCCCGATCAAGATCGCCTCAGTCTCGACCGGGACCACGCCGAGGGAACCATCTGTATGCTGATGGGCGGTCGGATCGCGGAGGAACTCGCGTTCGACGGTCGCAAGACCACGGGAGCGGGCGACGATATCTCGAAGGCCACCGACATCGCCCGCCGTATGACCTGCGAGTGGGGCATGAGCGACAAACTGGGTCCGCTCAGCTACGGGCGCGCCGAGGCCGAGCCTTTTGTCGGGCGGAACCTCTCCCACAGACTGGATTACTCCGAGGCGACTGCCCGCGATATCGATACTGAGGTGCATCGAGTGGTCACAGAACAGTATCGGCGGGCCAGGGAATTGCTCGAAACGAACTACGAGGCGCTCACACGGGTGGCTGACGCGTTGGTGGTTCGAGAGGTGCTCGACGCCGTTCAGGTGAAGATCCTCGTTGATGGTGGCGTCCTGCCGCCGCTTCCCGCTCCATCCTCGACGGACAACCCCACGGAGGCCGAGCCCGGCCAGCCCGCGGCACCCGAGCGTTCCGTGGCGCGGCAAAGTCCTGGGTTCGGTGTGGTGGCTGAGCCCGAACCCTCCGCGTAGCGCCCCAGGGGACGGATCGGGCCTGCCGAGGCGTGGCCGCTCGGGTCAAAGAGGTCGCGAAGGCGGCGATGTCGGTGTGGCGGGAGCGGAGGGGGACGCGACACTGCCGAGCGTATGAACGAGGGTCGCCGCGAGCTCTCCGTCACCGTCGTGGATCATGCCCTCTCGTCGCCAACGGACGATGCCTTCCCGGTCTACGAGTACAGATGTGGGGAAGGCTCGAATGTCGAACCTTCCCGTCACATGGGAGCGCGCATCGAGCACGATGGGGAAGGGGAGTGCCATGGCTTCCGCGAGCTGTCGGACGCGGCCTACTGCATCCTCGTTGTCGACGCTCACAGCGACCACGGAAAAACCGCGGTCGCTGTGCTTGCGGTGTAGACGGGCGAGCTCGGGGAGCTCTTGGCGACAAGGCGGGCACCATGTGGCCCAGACGTTGAGCAGCACCACGTCGCCCCGGTGAGACGCGAGCTCGAAGGTCGACCCGCGTAGCGTGTGCCCTGCATAGCGCGGCGCCGGCTCACCCACGCCTTGTTGGGATCCCCGATTCGGCGTGCACGACGCGACGGTGGCGGCGACGGCTGTCGTGATAGCGACTGTGGCCGCATCGGAAGCGGCACACCGGCGGAAGGAGAAGATGGACCGAGCGATGCGGGTCACGGTGGAGGAGTGTAGCGGCGCGGGGGACCGAAGCGGTCGTTCGCGTAGGCGTACGCGCCCAGTGCGCTCCGAAGCTGCTTGCGAGCCCGATGGAGGCGGCTCATTGCGGTGCCTACCGGGCAACCGAGGTGGGCCGCGGCCGCCTTGTACGACATGCCTTCCAGGTCGACCAACCGGCAGACGTCGCGGTGGGGCTCCGCGAGGCGGGTGAACTCGGCGCGGTCCATTGTCATGATCGATTGCAAAGGCATGAAACATGCCAGCATCGAAGTCATGGACAAGTCGTCTAATTTCGGGCACGACTCCGGGGTCTGTTCCGGTCCCGGGGCGCGTGCGATTCACACGCTACCAAGAAAGACGCTAAAAGAATCTTTTCTTGGGGGCGGTGTGCCCAACAAAGCGCCTACACTAGCTCCGCTCCACTGGAGGTGGCTGCTCGCCGACCATGCCCACGTCGCCCACTGTGCCCAGGTCGTTCACTCCATCCATCCTGTCAGGCGTGCCCGGTATCGTCGTGTGGCGTTCTGTCGTCGCTGCCGCGCAAGGTGTTGGGCTGGTGTGCGGACTCGTTGGCATCGGGGCATGCGAGTCCACGGTGGAGCTCGACATTCGGCTCGTGATGCCAGAGGAAAGCGATTCGCTCGAGCGGACCCATCATGTGAGTGTGGTCGTGCAACCCCAAGGGCTGGTGCGGAGTTTCGACGTGCAGGGTATCGATTTCGACGCCCCGGTCGCCGTGATTCCGAGCGATCAGCTTAGCACGGTGACGACTTATCTTGCACGAGACACGACGCTGTTGGGCTGGGGATCGACCGTGCCTTTCCCAACCCTACCGCTCATGGAGGATGTCGCAGCGTTCATCGGCCTGCCGGGCCGGCTGTCCACGTTTCCGACGGCGTTGTCGACTCCAGACCCACAGATGCTTGCGAGCTACGCTCCCGCCCGCGGTATCGTGATGCTCCATTCCGATGGTGCGACCTTCCTGATGAATCACTACACGTACGACGTCGACCGTGCGGCGAGCCTTTCGCCACCGCCGCAGGCGGACGACGGAGGTTTGTTCCCGGCGGCGGACGGGGCTGTGATGCGGGTGGCTTGGAAGAATGGCTTGGCGGCATGGCGTTTCGACCCGGGCGAAGACATGTGGGCGCCGGTGGATCTACCGGCTGGTTCGGTACTCGGCCCGCGAGGGGGGGCGGTGGTGCTACCCGACGGCCACCAGCGGTTGCTGTTTTTCGGTGGCGGGGGCGCGCTCGACGCTTTTTCGTTGGACTTGGTTCCGACGGCGGACGGCGTGCTCGCGGTGTCGTGGCTCGAGGGATCGAAGCTGGCGAGCACGCGGACCGGCGCGACCGCGGTGTGGATAGACCACGGTGCGGATCAACTGCGGGACGTGGTTCTTTTCGGCGGCAGCGACGCAGCCGCGCCACTTGTCGCCCTATGGGGCGGAGCTCCTGTCGCTGGCGACATGCGTTCGGCTTGGACGGGGGCGGCCTGCGCCTCGGTGGGGGCGCTGCCCGAGGCGAGTGCGACGTCCCGTGTCGTGTGTGTCGGAGGGGTGCGGGACGGGGAGGCGACGGCGGACGGCGTTCTGATCGAGCATACGCTCGGAGCTGCGCAGACGTGCCGGTTCGAGTTGCTGCCCGATCTGCTACCGAGGTCGATCCCCGAACCGCTTGCGTTTCCGTTCCCGGCCGAATCGCTGCTTTACGTCCAGGGAGAAGGAGCGTTGGTGAGGGTGGAAACGGTGGAGCTGACGACGTATCTGCAGGACGCTGGGGCTGAGCGGGGTGGGGGAGGGCAGGCGGTGCGTCTCCCCACCGGGGCCACGTTTCTTCTGGCCGGGACGGCGGCTGATGGCAGTCCGGCGTCTCGTATTCAGGTGCTCGTACCGCCGCTGGACGGAGCCGCCGGCACGCACTGAGGTCGTTCCTACGCGCAGCGCGGCGTCAGGAGGCTCGCAGGGATGTGGCGGATCTCGGCCCGGAAGTTCACGCTCGGGCCCGTCCCGTCGGACAACGCGAACCGGACGTGGATGGCGTCGCCCACGTCGACGTGCAGAGGTGCCGGCACTGGCCAGAAACCTTGTTGCCAATGGGTGGGTGGATCGTCGGGGAGCGTCCGGAGTATCACCCCAACGGCGAGGTCGCAGTCGAAGGCGAAAGCGAGGCCGTGCACCACGCCGGCGCGCCGCACCGGCAACACCACCGCTGGCTTGGGATCAGGGGTGCGGGGCGTGGCGAAGTCGATCCTCTGCCACAGTTGCCAGGCCGACAAAACTTCGTCTGTGCCCACCGAGATGGTCTGTTTGTGATGAGCGGTCGCGTCGAGGACGGCGCCTAGGTCGATCGCGTACCGTTCGACCAGGCCCCGCTTCCATAGGTCGAGCTTGTCGAGGTGCGCTCGTGGTGATGCAAGGGCGACGATACAGCGAAGCTGAGAGGGAAGGAACACGCCGTTGGGAGCTAGAAAACGCCGCCGTGCGTCTTCCATGTAGTGCACGGTATTCTCGCCGACGCCCATGCTATCGAGGGTTTCCGACATCACCACGTCGACGCGGCGTGGCAGCTCGATTTCATGGGAGTAGCCGTGTATCGGCGTGAAACGCTGGGGGCCGACGCCTGCGTCGGCGATGCAGCGAGAGGCGAGATCGAGCACGCCAGCGTCTCGCTCGATTCCGTACACATGGGTCGCGCCAGCACGCAACGCCATGAGCGTCAGCGGCCCGAGCCCGACCCCGATCTCGCAAACGGTGCGCCCCGGGCAAACGGCGGCGATCGCCGCCTGATACGCACGCATGCGCACGTCATCGGCGAGCATGAGCGCGTAGTCGGCCAGTTTGCGACGGTCGATGGGCACGGCCCATCCCTCATGCGGTGGCGGGGCCGGGATGTGCGGTCCGAATCGGGCTGCGGCCGTGCGCGAGCTCTGGAAGGTGGCGGTGCGCGGTCCATCCGGGCGTCCATCCGCGCGTGGCGTAGTGGATGCATGTCTCCGAGCTGCGGCGGGCGGGTGGTGACGCGTCGCCTGCGACGCCCCCCTTGCCTGGTGTCCGGTGCCACGTCACAGGATCAACTATGGACCGCGACGAATTCGCCGAACGACTGGTGGGAATCATGGAGCGCAAGCATCATTGGGCGTGGCCGGCTTTCACAGCGGGGCTGGTCGCTCGGGAAGATCTCCATCTTCATCTCGAGCAGGAGTACGCCACCTATGTTCGGGACTTCCCGGTGATGCTCGGTCATGCCTACGTGCAGTGCACCGTGTCCGCAGTTCGGCGAGATCTGGCCGAGAACCTCTACGAGGAAGAGACGGGAGGGCTCGCTGCGGGTCGGCCCCACCCGGAGCTGTTCCTGGAATATCCCCGAGGTTTGGGGATGGACCTGTCGCGCTTCACATCGGTGGAGCTCCTCCCCGCTGCCGCGAGTTATCGCCGTTGGCTCGACGAGGCGAGTCGAGACCGCGGCTGGGAAGTGGCGACGGCGGTCCTCACCATTTTCGTCGAAGGGACGGCCTACGAGCGGGCGGAACTCGATGCCTCGACGCCTCGCCGTCCCGAGCCCTGCTTGGCGGAGCATCCGCTGGTGCGCCACTATGGGCTGCCCGTCGCATCCCTGGCGTTGACCAAGGCGCATCGGAGTGTGGAGGGCAGTCATCGCGCGGCGGCTTGGCGCATGATTCTCGATTCGGTCGACGCGACCAAGCGTGAGGCTGTGGTCGCGGCCATGCAGCGGACGCTGACCGCCTGGGCGGCCTTTCGCGACGCGGTGGCGGCGGCCTGCCAGATCGTGGCTGGACCCGACGGTGTCCCGACCCGTCACGCCGCCTAAGCTGAAGTTCCAGACGACGATTTCAAGTAAACTGCCGCAGAGGGCCCGCTATGGCGCGGTCACGGCCCGATTCCGGGATCGGAGGCCCGTGCGATGTAGGCATGTCGCTTGTTAACGATTGC
>JAZGFE010000007.1:0-50485 GCA_036479215.1 Nannocystaceae bacterium
GGGACTGGTCAAGTCGCGTTACAGGTGGGCGGGGAGTGGGCCAGAAAGCGCGAAAGCCGGAGTACGTAAGGCGGGCGACCAGGTCGAGGCAGCCGCGAGAAGGCACCTGGGTCCGGTTCGCGGGGCGTAGCGGGCCGAACCTGAACATGCGAACCGGTGAGGTGATGTAGGCCTGATAGGACTCAAAAGGCGGGGCCACATCGCGTCATCATCTGGGTTGCAAAACAACAGAAGGCAACGCGATGCAGCCCTACGTCGAGCACGCTCTCAAAGACCGGCAACATGGACAACCCGTACACCCCACCTTCCTCAACCGCACCCAACTCGCGACCGAAGAGAAGGTAGAGCTGGCCGGACAGGCGCTGGGGCGAGAGCGGGAGCACGGGGCGAAGACCGAACTCGCGCGCGAGTTCGGAGTTTCGCGCCCGACGGTCTACGCAGCGCAGGCGACCGCCGCTCAGGTGCGGACGAAACACTTCGATGAGGAAGCATCAAACACAACGTGGGTGCGAGTGAACAAGGCTCAGATTCGACGAGCGGTGGTCGCGCTGCGTGTCATGGCCCCCAACTCGCTTCGTCCCATCAAAGCGTTGCTCCCGATCTTGTATCCGGGGGTGACGATGTCGTATGGGACGGTCCAAAAGATCGCGGTGGAGGCTGGGCAGCGAGCCGCGAAGCACAATGCAGCGTGCGACCTGTCGAAGATCGAGGCGGGCGCGTTGGACGAGATGTACAGCCAGGGACAGCCGGTGCTTGCGGGTGTGGACCTCGACAGCGGCTATCTGTTCACCCTGGAACTTCGGGAACACCGTGGAGCAGACGACTGGGCGGACTTGCTTAGGACTGGCCAACGGCAGGGGCTCGACCTCAAGACCGTGGTGAAGGATGCGGCACCAGGAATCGCGGCGGGGGTACGCGCAGTTTTTCCCGATGCGGAGCAACGAGATGACTGTTTTCATGCCCACTACGAGATGGGAAAAGTGCGTCGGATTGTGGAGGCGCGGGCCACAGGGGGGCGATCGCACAGGAAGAAGAGGCGAAAGCGAAGCTCGCCAAGCGTCGTCGGACCGGAAAAGGAGAATCATGCGCGATTCTTGTCGCGCGGCTTCGCTCGGCCGAGGGCCGGTGCAGAGATGCAGTTGAGCTGTACGACACTTTTTCGAGGGAGATGTGCCAGGTTCAGGAGGCGATGGAGTTTGTGGACCTCGAACGTGGTGAACTGCGCACGGCCGAAGATGCACAAACCACGATTGAGCGAGCCGCAACAACGATGAAGGAGCTCGATGACCCGCGATGTAAGAAGGTGGGGAAGTACATCGGAAACCGGGCTGCAGGGCTTGCGAAGTACATGACTGCGCTCCTTGGTTGCCTCGCACCGTTGGTCGCTGCCCATGGGATGGGAGCCGTGTCTTTGGCATGCGTTATCTGGCGACTTCTTTTTGACCTCCGGGGAGCGCGCAAACCGGGAGCGCGAACGCGTACCGAGGACCATCGTCATCTCGCGGGAGCCATGGCCATGCTGCGTTCGCGTGTGGGGGTGCAGCAAGCCGATGCCCTCGTCGAGCAGGTACACAGTATATTCGAGCGGCGACATCGAGCGTCGAGCGCAATCGAAGGATTCAACGCTGCGCTTCGACCATTTCTATATGTGCACAAAGGGGTGTCAGCAGGATTTCTTGAGTTGTTTCGCGCGCACTACAACCTGAGGCGACGTCGGTGTGGGCGACACCGGGGAACGCGTCCATATGAGTGTCTGACCGGGGAGCGCGTCGACGACTGGCTCAGCCTCCTCGGCTATCCTCCAGGATAGAGGCACCCCACACGCCCGCACTGTGTCTACCGGGCCTGGGGTGCGAGTCGCCACCTGGCGACCAACTTTCGAGGATTCCGCCGCTCAGGCAGTCACACGGCTATGCGCTGACCCCGTGTATGTAAAGCAAAACCCTGTGATATTGATCGGTCCCGGTCATTCGATCCCCTCGGGGACCTCGTTCACACGCGAGCTATGGATCGAGGTTGTGGTCACCGACGCCGCCGGCAACGTGTTTTACACGTCGGGCCTCCCCGCCGCCAACGGTGATCTCCCTGACCTCGACCTCGACCCGGACCTCACGTTGTACAGTGCGACGCTCTACGACGCGGCCGGTGATCGAACATTTTTTACCTGGCGAGCGGTGGACATCGACGAATCACACTTACACCAGGCGGGCGAAGCGAGTGAACCCCAGTACAAGATCCACGTACCACTCAGCGCGGTGGGACCTCTGACGCTCGACACGCGTTTGCGGCTACGCGCCATGCCTCCTGCGTTGTTGCGTGAGCTGGGTCTCGACGACATCTTGCCCCTCGCCATCCATACGATCTGGGAACAGAGCGATACCATCGCTGTCGTACCGATCGAGGGCGAAGAAGAACGAGCCAGTCCAACAGATTAGTCGAAGAAAGGCCCGCCGTGTTCCACACGACGGGCCCTCTCCACACTGCGCTCGACGACTCGAGACGACTACCCGGTCGTGCTGCTGTCGGTACCACCGGTGTCGGTGGCGTCGCTGCCGCCCGTATCGCTGCCGCCCGTGTCGCTGCCGCCCGTGTCGCTGCCGCCCGTGTCGCTGTCACCCGTATCCGTACTGGTGTCGCCGCTGCCGGTGTCTCCAGGCCCATCCTGAGACACGAGCGTGACATCCCAGGACATCGTTTCTAGCGACATCCCGCAGCCACCCTCCACGGGACCCGTGCCATCCCCAGCGACCTGCTGCAGCTCCAATCCCTCCAAACGACCACTGAAGCCGGCACCGTGGGCCGCCGCTCCCAAGGTCTCTGGGATGGTCTCGATCACGATTTTTCCGGTACCCATGACGGGCATCATCACGAAAGTCGGTGGCCCCGCTGGAATCGGTTCGAAGAGGAAGACGCACAATCCGCAGTTCGCGAAGCTCGCCTCTGTCGCGGTGATATCGTACTCGCCGGGAGCAGTCGGGCCGCCAAAATCCGCGTACGAACTGACCTCGAGGAGGTACCCGCCTCCACCCCACAGCGCAGCCACAACGGGACCGGCTCCTAGCCCATCGGTCGCCATACCCTCCGGGTCCCCGTCTGGCGTAAAGCCGTCGGGACAATCTCCGTCTCCGTCTCCGTCTCCGTCTCCGTCTCCGTCTCCGTCTCCGTCTCCGTCTCCGTCTCCGTCTCCGTCTCCGTCTCCATCTCCGTCTCCGTCTCCGTCTCCATCTCCATTACTCGTGGTAGCGCTGGGACTGCCTCCGTTGCCACTGTCCCCGCAAGCGGCGAAGGAAAGGGCGAGGGTTGAAACAAGAAAGGTTGATAAGCTCTTGCGAAACATTGCGTGCTGCTTCCTGTGGAGGTTAGGGGTCGTCGGACCCTCGTGGATCTACGGCCTCGGGTGGGTTGCCGGCGAGGAAGTGCGCACACATCGCGTGTGCGGGATAGCCGGAAGCGCGTGGTCACGGCATCGTGACCGGCGGCGCACTCTACCTAGCCGGACCAACGTATGTCGAGCACGTTCGGATCTACTGGCCGGCGAGAAGGCCATGCCAGGCGGTCCCATCTGATCTCCCGAAGGGTCGAGATCGAGCCTCGTCCCACGGTCCGGCCCGACGGGCAACGAGCCCAATCTGACGGCGCCACATCCTCCCATACCGCCGGACGCCCGGTCGCGCCAGGTACGCGTCGGGCGAGGTGGGGGTGGAGGCATCCGGCGCTTCTTCCCCCAAGATAGCGGGCGAACGCGTGCCCCGCCCCCCCCCCAAGCTCGGCCGCTCATCACGGCTTGGGAGTGTGGCAGGTGCCCAGCTCGTGGTCGAGCCACACGTTTCTGCGACGGATCCACTCGGCCAGCCAAGCGACCTCCTTGCCGAACTGCCGCCGTGCGCGGTCGTCGTCGCGGCGCACGAGATGCGAGAGAGGCGATTTTGGGACAAGCCTTGGCTCTCTCCCGGCCGGGCGCGCCACCAGGCCATGCTTGAGCAGTCGTGGCCATCGACCAAAATGCTCGCGCATGGCCAGCCGCAGTTCGTTGTGCCATCTGCGGAGCGTCGAGAACATGACTGCATCCGCCAGAGGGCCGTGACGCAGTTGTCGCCAGCGGCACGCCAGCGCGTCGGTGAAGACTGGGTTCTTGAACAGCTGCAGCGCCCAATAGGGAATATATGCCAAGTTCCCACATTTCAAGCCACGACGACACGCGCGACATCCGGCCGGAGTCGCCAGAAGCGGGGAGCATGCAAACCCATCCCGATTGCCGGCGTCATGCTGCCACAGTGCCGTGTTGTTGGCATCGCGTACCTTCACCTGACCGAAGGCGAGGTTGTAGTCCCAGAGAGGGGTCAGCTCCAAACGAACGCCAACCGCGTCGGCGCGCTTGATGAAATACATGCTTTTCATCCAACCGTCGACGTCATGCGACCACTCCGTGGCGAGGGCGTAGTCGACCCAGCTCGGGATATCGAGGAGCGTCTCCAGCTTCTGACCTCTCGCGGCACCCCGGTACATCCCCTCTTCGAACTGCGCGACGAAGGTGTGCAAGTACTGACGCTGTCCCTCGGTCAGGTCGTCGTGACGCGGATAGTGATGTGTAAAGACACTCCGACGCCCGTTGGGATCCCGGGCAGCAGATACCCAGTCGTAGGCAAGCCGCGGATTTTGCTCGTGCCGGGACTTCCCCGCGTGTTCCCGGCGAAACACATAGTCGCCGGTGATATCTCCCAACAACGACTCCGGCGCGGGTCGAACCAGATTCAGGCGATGCGACCCCGATCGGATCGCCTCTACAAGCTGATAGATGCCACGATAGTTCCCGTTGACGCTGACCTCCACCCAGCGCAACGCTGGACTCCAGCGTCCGAACGCATGACCTAGGCGATAGGCCAAGGCATTGCGCATGCACGTTCGATCCAGCCAGCACGCCACCAATACCCAATCGGACCCGGCCTGAAGACCTAGAGGACGCCGTTTGATTTCCCTATTCTGATCGTCGCGAAACTCGACGGCGAAGCTTTTTTGCTCGTAGTTCAGCGAAGACGCGCCTCGGTATTTGATCGCCGCTTGAGCTTCGAAGGTCGGCGACTCGGCTCGGCGGTCTCGGAAAATCCGCACGCGTGCCAGCTGCCGCACCCGAGGGCGTTCTGCGCCGAGCGCCGCCTCATCGAGATCCGTGATGGCGAAGAGGGAGAGCGACACAGGAGGCGATGGCTGCGGTACCGCGGCCCTCTCACTACGCTCACGAACCTCTGCCACCGCGGGTAGTGACCCGGCAGAGCGCGATTCGGCCCGCTCTCGTACCCAAGCCCTTCCATCCGAGGGCGTACAACAGGAGAGCAGCAGAACCGCCAAAACAGACGCCACGCCACACGTCGAACCAGACGCCGAGACCGTCGCCAGCGAGGACACGAACCTGAACATACACACCTGCCACCAGGTCTTTGGACGACCCATCTCGTCACGTTTCCAGTCTACCGGCCACCCGGGCTCATTTCTACGCAGTGACCGCAGCTACGTCGAAGGCAAAGCCAGGCCACGAGCGCGGCAGACACCAGTCCGCCCCCGAGCACGGCGAGCACCCAATGTTGGCCCCGGGCATCGATAGCGACGCCGACCGCAGGTGCGATGCCCAAGAAACACAAACGGAACACCAAGCTGCGCATCGATATGAAGCCAGCCCGGTCGCTCGACGGGATCAGTCGATTTTCCTCGTGCAAGAGTACCGGCCCAAACACACCACGCATGAGTGTGAGGCAGAAATACCACGCGAATCCAAACATGCCGTAGGTGAGCGCGAGACCAGCGTAGCCCGCTGCGACCAACACAATGCACACGCCGAGACTCGAGAGGAGACCGAAACGCCGTGCTAATGCATGACTCGCGAGCGAGCCCGCTGCGACCGTGTAGTTCGCCGCAGCCCAGATCGGCCCGATCCACGCCTCGGGCACACCGGCTCCCGTCGCGTACAAGGGGACAAGCCACACCGGAATGAACGACGACATCCCCAGCACGACCGTGAGTCCAATCACGGCCCGCAGTCGCGAATTTTCGACGAACGCGTAGCGGAACATCGAACCGATTTTCTCAAGGTGAGCCACGGGTTCGGGGGGCTCCCGCGACGGCTCCACAAGAAGCGACGCCGTGCCCAAGCTCAACAGCGACACGCCCGCTTGCACCATGAACGGAAGCGGCGGCCACCACATATACAATAGCCCCGCCGCCAACGCTGCACTGCCCTCCCCGGTCTGCCCCCAACAGCGGACTCGCCCGTTCCATAGACCAAACTCCGGTTCTCGATGGGTCTGCCGCAGCGACTCGTAGAGGAGCGCCGAGTCCGCGCCGGAGACCAGCGAGACAGAGACCGCGAGAACAGCTTCGGCGGCGATGACCCCCTCTAGCGAGTCCGCCGCCGAGTACAGCGCCCACCCGGCGAGCCCCAGCCCCGACGCGGCCATCAGTGTCCTTCGATACCCGAACCGATCGGCGACATAGCCCGACGGAAACTCGAACAGCGCCATAACCAGACCGAACAAACCCTGCACCACGAGGATCTCCGTCATGGACATCCCGATATCCTGCTTCCAAAACAGGGTGAGAATGCTTACGGGAAACAGCGTCATGTGTAGCGCGTGGTACCCCGCCAACAATCGGGGGTTGCGCCTGAGTCCAGCGGAACGCTCTTTCACGCGTGGCGGAGTCTAGACCATCAGCGTTCTACGAGGTACGCATCGGCCAACGGATGAGCGCTTCGGCGCGGTTGGGGCACCACAGGGACGAGCGCGGTGGCGCGCGACCCAGAAGCCGTCCAACCAGGCTCCAACCTACCGGGCGCGACGCGTCACCGCCCGGTTGCCACCCGCCCCACTGGAGCTCGGTGCAATCGGATGCATGCCCATGCGCTGCCAAAAACTTCCACACGACAATCTCAGCACATATGGTTCCATACCAGCGGAAATTCGGATCTGGCGGGGGCGGGCACCCATCGCCAGCGGGATTGAGCCAAAACGACACTCCACGCTCCCCCAGTCGGCGATAGGCTCTTGCCAACCTGCTGAAACACCATTGTGCTCTTCCCCACGGATACAGAGACGTGACCACAGATCGGGGCAACCCGAACCACATGACCGATATGACCGATATGACCGATATGACCGATATGACCGATATGACCGATATGACCGATATGACCGATATGACCGATATGACCGATGTTCTGCGCGCCACACCCGTTCCAGACGGAGCACACAGGGACAGTCAGGCAACGATCTCGACGACGAACGTAGTGAAAACCACGATGATTACGACGTTCCTGACCGCGCGGCGTGCGATGAGCACGTCGACCACGATTCTGACCACCACCGTAGCGACTCCCCGACCGAGCCCGGCAGCCTGCCGTCCCACGAGGATCTCGTCGAAAACGCACCGACCGGCGATGTCACAGCGGGACGCGAGGCGACGTCCGCCACACCCTCCGTACCGACCGGGCCTTGGCTTCTAGCCGTTCCGCCGGTGGGAGACGCGCCTCTACCGAGCGCCCTCACCCTCCGCGGTCTGGTTCGTGCTTCAGTCCGAGCGTCGCCGGAAACAGATAGTTTGCACGAAGTACTGTTCTTTGGCGGTGACCGTCCAAAGCCAGTGCCCAAGGACGTCGAAACCGTGGGACTGGGCGACAAGCACGGGATCTTGCGCCAGCAGACCGCGAATGCGAACAGGGTCTGCCGAAGGACGAACGCGCTTGTATTCGACGAGCTGTTTCCCGAACTCGGCTAGATCTGCCCCCTCACCCAACCGAGCGAGCTCGACCTGGGCCGAACTGACCAGATCGTTGGCAAGTATGCAAATCCCCCCGGGCGAGACGAGGTGGTTCATCAAACGTAGATGACCGAAGATCATGCCGTCCCGGTGGGACTCGAGCGCAGGACTACGAGGTAGCCGGCGACCCAATACGTCA
Source organism: Nannocystaceae bacterium (assembly GCA_036479215.1). Taxonomy (GTDB): domain Bacteria; phylum Myxococcota_A; class Polyangia; order Nannocystales; family Nannocystaceae; genus FL481. The sequence continues at coordinate 7,946 of JAZGFE010000007.1, forward strand.
GCGAGCGTCTGCCCCAACTGTGTGAGCAAGCAACACGATACGACGGCGCCATGTTGAGCGGGAAGCTCCGACGCAAGGCGGGCGACCAGCTCGCCCGCGAGATGCTCTGGGTCCGTCGGCCGAGCCGGTATATCCCGGCGGAACCGGGCGAGCAGCCCCGTGAGGTCCACGTTCGCGTGGCAGTGGAGCCGAGAACGCGAAGCTTTCGGCAAGCTCAGTCGAGCATGTTTGAGAGCTCCCGCATCGATATCCACCAAATGTACCTGCTCAAATCGGCCCATGAGTCGCTGAAGATCTACATCGTTGCAGTTACCGGCCCCGAGCAAGCGGATCGAGTCCGATCTCTCGGGCACACTTCTTAGAATTGTGGCGGTGAGGTGTCGCCGATGGTGTGCGTAGGCAGCCCTGTCAGCCCGCGTGAGGGCATTCCGGCGCACCAACAGTTTTTTGTGCACGGAGAGGTCGATCATCGCCCGCCAGAGGCTACCAGGCCGTCGGGGGGACAACAGGGCCGATTTCGTCAAGCTTCGGGCCGAACCCGGCTATCGACCATGGTCGTGCGCGTGACGGGGGGGCAGCCAACCGAGTCGAGGGAGATGCTACCCTCGCGGCGCGACGAATGCATACGCTCGCCTTCCTCAACCGACCGACCAGCCCCCGTCACAGCAGGCATCGGCCCAGCCTCCGCACCCAGTTCGGGGCGACCTCTCGTGCGGCTCTCTCGTTCCTGTTGTCCGCCGCCTGCAGCATCGGATCCAACCTTCCGCACGCGCCACGGCCCGAGGACTTCGAGCACCCCGACGCCATCGATGTCAGGGCGATCGATATACTGAGCGCCAAAGCGGATGCCTCGCCCGCGAACGTCGATTCGCAGTTCGCTGCGGGCATGGCCCATGTGCACGCGGTCTTGAAGGGACATATCCGGTCACAAGATCAGGCGGAGCACTACCTCGAACGTGCGTTCCGACTCGACCCGAATGCATACCCGACAGCACGTGTCTTGGGGCGATTCCTCAACATGCGCAACAGTGTGCTCGACACGAGCAAGATCGAGCTCCAGCTTGAACTGTATCGATCCCTGCAACATCGTGGATCGGATCGACCGACGTTCGACATCGAGGACCTCTCCACACTCGACTTCCATACCTCCAGCTTCTTGGCTGCCAATGCCGCGTTGCTCGACTTCGGCGAAGGGCGCAAGTTCGTCGCTTGGCGAAAAATCCGGCACCTCGAACGGGATCTGAGGGCGCGCACCCTCGCCCATCCCGACGAGATCGACAGCTTCGCCTTGGCCGGCACCTTCGTATCCACCTTCGCGGCAGCACTCCCACTGGGACGCCGCCGGCGGGCCCGCGCCGCCGCGGCTTACTTCGAAGCCCAGCAGAACCGCTGGCACGACATGAGCCCCAACGCACAGGACACGCCCTGGGCCCCAAACACGCGCTCGGTGTTCATGCTCGCTTTGGCGGAGACGCAGCTATACCTCAACTTTGTGGACCAAGCTCGCGCAACCTACGAGCGCCTCCTCGCACTCGACGCTACCCCGACCGCGGTGCGGGGACAGCTATTGGTGGTGGCACGGCATCGTCTCGATCATCTACAACGCTACGCGGGACGACCTGCCCTGTTGCCACCGTGGCCCAACGGAGCCACAAGTTGCGTGGCCTGCCACGCTCGGCACACCTTGCTGCCGACCACCGACCTGCACATGGACGCGATGTTGGCCCCGTGACCCGCATCCGGCTTGAGCTGCGGTTTCGCCTCCCCTTCCGCTTCATCGTCGTCCTCTACGCGACAGCCGTATCCGCGTTCATCGCTTGTGCTCGACCCGCCTCCGCGCCGGACCTGCGTGGTCCCGACGACGTTACGGAGCTCACCTCGGACCAGAGGGCCCACATCCGCGCGCTCGTAGGGACGGCTGCGGAATCTCCACAGGACTTCACGGCTCAGAAAATCGCGGGATTCGCCTTGATGCATCTCACCCTGTCGGGCGCACTTCACCTGCAGCGCCACGCCGAACTCCACCTCGAACGGGCGTATGAATTGCGCCAAGACGACGCCGAACTCAACCGCACGCTGGGTCGCTTCTACAACATGCGGGCTGTTGATCACGACTTCTCCAAATCCGCCTGGCAGCAACGGGTCTACGCTTCGCTCCTCGGCGAACAATCCCCGCGCCGCATGTCCGACGCACATTTCATCGCATACAGTTTCTTTTCGCTGGCCGAACTGATCAGGCTCGCCGACCAACACAAGCTATTGCGAGCCTTTTCTCGGCTGCGCCAACTCGAGCGCGATCTCGAGGATCGCGTACACGCCAACCCCGACGATGTGGAGCTCCGAGCCCTCGCCGGGAACTTCGCCCTTTTTTTCGCGGGCGAAGTGCCGGTCGGCCGAAGGCGAAGAATCGATCGCGGGATCAGGCATTTCGAATTCGTACGCCGCCACTGGGACCGGATGGGCGCCAGTGCCAAGGATCCTCAACACTGCCCGAACACCTACGAAAACTTCATGTTCGAGTTGGCCGAAGCCCACCTCGCTCGGGATCACGAAGCGCAGGCACGCCAAATCTACCAAGAGCTTGCGCGTGTCCGCAGCCCACGTACTCGGGCCAAGGAGCTGATCGCCGCGGTCAGCGAGCACCGTCTTGCCTATCTTGGTTCCTATCGTGGCGACCTTCGTCTCATGCCTCCGTGGCCAAGTGACGTGGGGAACTGCGTCGTTTGCCATTCCTACACTGGTGAAATTCCGGAGCACTCACTGCGTGTGCACAGCCCGTTGCACCTCGACCGGTTGCCCACCGCAGCGGTGCCCAAGCCCGCGGATACGGCCAGGCTCGTCGCTGCCAAGATCGTCACCATAGCGACCGACTACCCGGCGACCGCCGCCCCCTTGCTGGCGCTGATCCGCCTCAGATGCGCCTCGTGCCACTTCCCCGGTGGTCGCGCCGCAGGCACCATCGATCTCAGTCGGTATAAGAGCGTCATGCACCAGGCAGACGCGATCAGCGAGACGGTCGCCGACGGTACGATGCCACCGACCACCCCCCTCTCGACCGATGAGCGGCGAACACTCTCCGAGTGGCTGACACATCTCGGCGATCGATAGCAGGCCGGCCCGCGCACACACAGATGACCCCGAAGCGCGCCGACGACCCCGAGACCGAGGCCGAGACCTTAAGGAGCCGAGTTCGCCGCGATCAGCCCGCCCCAGGCCTCCTCGGGCGAGGCTGCGTCCGGAGACGGGGTGGTGTCGACGGTGAGATCGTCAGCCAGATAGTAGAAACCGGGGAAACCCGCCGTGATGATCATCAAGTCGGCCAACGGAACCGCAGTGGACGCGTACAGGTCGAGCGTGTTGATATTGGGATGGGGATAGTTCTCCTCCCACGTCACCGCCACACCCGGGGCCTCGTAGTCTGCCAAGTCCGTCAGCAGGGCAAGGTAGAGCAACTCACCTGCCTCTAATTTCGCGTTGATGTTCCCCGCTACCTTCACGTACCAGCTAGGATCGAGGGTCTGGTTCTCGTCACCCGTAGACAGATAGGTGGCAAGTTCTTCGCATGGCGGACACCCCGGAAACGAAAATTCCACCAAGATGGGCACACCCGCGCCCTCGTAGTCGCAGAGATCGATCGCGTTCCCGTGGGCGTCGGTCCCTACAATCGACGGAAACTCCGTCCCCAGCTCGGGGGCCCATCCCGCCCAGGCTGGCAGGCCACAGACGTTGCCGCCGGCCTCGTCCGCGTCGTCTTCTTCTTCCGCGTCGTCTTCTTCTTCCGCGTCGTCTTCTTCTTCGCCGGTGCCATCATCCCCATTCTCGTTGTCTTTCGTGCCGTCGGCATCCCCATCTCCGGAGTCGTCGTCGCCAGCCTGTGAACCATCTCCCTCCCCATCGCTTCCAGCCGTCGCATCGCCAGCGCCGTCACCGTCGTCGCTTCCCGGGCTACAACCCGGTGCGAGGATGAGATAAGAGAGCGTGAAACAAACAATAGGTTGAGCCAAGTGGAGAGACATGGTCGAATATAGATAGCAGATCACGTTGGTGCGCGTGTGCGGATTTCCCCAGCTGACGCGAACGCCACCACGCTACGCCGCCCGGTGTGACGCTCCGCGGCGCGCTCCACCGAGGGGCCGCCCGCCCGCCGGGGTCCGTATCCCATCGGGACTGTGTGACCAGCTCGAACGATCCCCGTCGCCCCGACCTGCTCGACTCATCGGCCAACGGGCGCCGCGTCTCATCGGGTCGCGGACAAGAGCGCCAAATGCGCCAAATGCGCCTCGAGGCTTCCAACCTATGGACGCGCCCACCTTGGCCTCGTAGTCGTGTTGTTCCGCTTCGACCATCCCGCGAGAGATCGCCTTGGGGAGGAGAAGACCTCGCTGGTGTAGGTTCGAGGCGCCACCACCACGCCCTCCCCGGACCCGTCTTGCTACCTTCAGCCGCCTGCCGGGATCTTCTCGTCCCAGCTCCAGAAACACGCGTTTATCCCACAGTACTTCCCGTCCGAACCAGTTTCGTAGCACAGGCCGTAGTGACACTCGGCGGCGCTCTTGCATTTGGTCACGTAGCGGCTGCGCGCGGTGCAAGATCCGGCTCTACAGTAGGTCCCGACCTCACATTCGTTGTCGTGGTCGCACCTGCTGAACATGCGTGCCCCCGGCTCCCCCGGCTGACAGATCTTCGAGTCGAGGGGATTGCTGGCCTTAGACTTGGCACAGTGCAAGGCCGGGCACTGGTCGTGCGCTTCGCAGACGTCCCCCAGCTCGAAAACCGGCACGCACAGGCCCTCTACGTCATTGCCATCCTCGTCATCGCTATCGCCGGTGTCCCCTGTGTCCCCTGTGTCCCCTGTGTCCCCTGTGCCACCCGTCTCACCCGTCTCACTCGCCTCACTCGTCTCCCCCGTCTCACTCGTCTCACCATCTTCTTCTTCTTCTTCTTCTTCTTCTTCTTCCTCTTCAGGAAACTCACACCAGGTCACCCCGGGCTCACACCGCCTCGTTCCTCGCTTGTCGCAGATTTCGCCCTCACCGAACGGAGTGTCACAAATATGGATACCCTCGTCCGCAACCTCGCTACAGACCGTGCTGGCCGCTTCGTTTCGACACAATTGATCGTCCCCATCACAGCTATCGGCCACCGAACTCGGGGCTAAGCAGCGTGCCCCGTCGCAGCAGGCGCCGCCCGAGCAACCGCCACACGCACTCAGCCCACCGCACTCGTGCGTCCCACATTCGTCGGTCTCGAAGAACGCCGCGCTACACTCCGGCGCTGGATCAGCCGCGAAAAGATCCGCATCGTACCGGCAACCCGCCGTGGCTACGACAAAGCCATCGTCGTCAGCAAACGCCAGGTCTACGGTAACCTCCTGTTTCCCGACCACGCCCGACGAACAGTATCCCAGTAAGTAGGAACGGCGCGGGTAGTCCTCGACGCGCTGGGCGATCTCATCGAAAGCGGCCTTCCAGTCGTCGGGCTCGGGCGCCAGAAACGACCCGTCTCGGCCGATCGGGTCGAGGTAGTTGTCATCGATCTCGTAGCCGATTCCCACCGAGATCAGGTTGTTTTGGGTATTCGCCACCAGGGCAGCGTTGAGCTCGCCCCCCGAATTATCTCGACCGTCGGTAACAACAATAACGGCGCCGGTCGTCAGGATGCCGTCGCTCGTCACCGCGGCTCGGAACTCGCGCATGCGCTCGGTGGTGTTGATGCCCCGCTCCAAGGCGAGATACAGGGAGCTGCCGTCCCCTCCCACCAACGCGACCGCACTCGAAACGTCGAACTGAATCTCCGCCAACGCCTGGTCGACCACGTCCAGGTCATCCGTCATGTACTGGTACTCCGCCACCCCGCGCCCGAACACCGAAACGCCTACGAAAACCGCGGTGTCGGCGGACGTCGGCGCAATCTTCTTCACGAATGCGCGCAACTCGGGGATCACCAAACTCAGTTCCGCGCCGCCGTCCGTGAAGGACTTCGAGACGTCGAGCACGATTTGGATGTACGACTCTACCGGCTTGCCGATCACCGTCGCGTGGCTCTCCGGGTCGTCCGTCACTTCATGCCCCCCGTTTTCCACCACTTTAACCGTCGCCCCCAATTCAGTCATTTTCTCTGGCGTGATGGGTACACCCGCGCAAAATTCCACCGCGTAGTACACGGCAACTGCAGGCGCACCGTTGACCACCTGCCTGCAGGCCGAGCTCAGCGGACGGATCCGGATACAGCGTTCATCGAGCACACACCGGTGATGGAAATCTTCCTCGTCCCGAAGATACCCCTCGTCACAGACACAGGCCGCACCACCGAGGTCGTCTATCACACACTTGCTATGGCCGTGGCAGACGAGATCGCCGCAATTGGTCGGGGGGGCATCTTCGGTCCCCGTGTCGCCTGATGTCCCATCCCCATCCCCATCTCCATCTCCATCTCCATCTCCATCTCCATCTCCATCTCCATCTCCATCTCCATCTCCATCTCCATCTCCATCTCCATCTCCATTTCCATCCCCACCATCGTGGGTCCCGCCGGTTTGCGAGGCACTGTCCGCCATCTCTTCCTGAGAATCATGGTGCAGAGGTGGAAGCGGCGTCCCATCCGCGCTGCAGGCCGCGAAACACGGTAGCGCAAGAAGAAACAAGCTCCCCAGGCGAGCACCTAGGGAAGTCAGGAAAGACCGAGTGGGTAGGCCCTGTGGAAACACCCAGACAGTCTAGTACCTCGGTTCTGGACGGGCCAAGCTCGCGGCGTCCCAGTTGAGGGACGGGTGGTTGGGAGTCGCATCTCCCCCACCCGTCCTGATTCCGCCACTTCGCCCACCGAGTCTGTTGTTCCGCGTGGACCTCAAGGTCCACGCCTGCCCAGGAGGAGACCGGTCCACGCCGCGGCATCGACAAGCGGATGCAGCTCTGCACGATCCACGCCTATTGCGCGATGATCATCCAGGTCAGATCTAAGAGACGCTGGTCCCCATCAAATTCGATCCCATCGTCGGTTACCGTACCTGTCATCGCCTCGTGTACCTCGCCAAACGTCTCCTCGTCGACATAGTAGACCGTCACGCTACTGCCGGCCTCTAGTCCCAAGCTATCCTCGATACGTACGCGGAAACCCCCATCCGTGCCGTGACAGAACTCCCGAAACGCCCACATGGCCACGACCGAGGCGCCATCGACTTCCTGGAAAGGCCACGCCGACTCGGGAATCCGGCCACCACCGAGCCCCGGGGCGACACCGAAGCCGTACTCAGCTTTTTCTGGATCGATGGTCACCGTGACGGCAGCATCGATCTCCACATCGGATTCTGGCATGCCCTCAAGCGCGATCACGTCGCCCACTGCCGGGAGCACGATATCACCGACTTCGAGGACCTCGCCCGGTAGAAGCTCAACGCGACGGAGATTGTCGGCGACGGGAAGCTCGGGCATCGGTCGAACCACCAATAGCTTGTACTCGCCGCCAGATTTGACGTCGTCCGTCGAAAAGCACCCACTATCGTCTGCGTAGAGCGGCTTGCAAAGCCCAAGAACGTCGCCCTCGATCGGCCCACAAAGCTGCCCGAACGCCCCCCCGAGGCCACCGCCGTCGTTGTCTACCACGCAACCCGCGATACCCGAAGGCGCGACATCATCATCCCCCATGCTGCCATTTTCACCGCCACTGCCGTCTTCACTGCCGCTGCCATCTTCACTGCCACTGCCGTCTTCACTGCCACTGCCGGCTTCAGTGCCACTGCCGGCTTCACTGTCGTCGTTCCCGGGCTCGGCGTCTCCCGTTTTTCCGGGGTCACACGCGGGTACGACGACGAAGGCGCAAGCACCGACGAGCAAGGATAGAGAGAGAGGAAAGGATCGGGTCAACATTCTTCGTATCATTTTGTGATGATCATCCAGGTAAGATAGTGAAGCTTTTGGTCCTCGATTTCGATAGCATCTTCGCCAACGACTCCCGTCATGGCGAGGTCGATCGTGCCCGAGTTCCCCTTGTTGATATAGTAAATCCCCACTTCGGTACCGGCTGCGAGTCCGAAGGTATCCAAGATCCGGACGGCGAACGACCCATCCTCGGTATGGGCGAATGGCCTGAACGCCCAGGTGGCGAGAACTTCGGCCCCATCGAGTTCATCGTAAGGCCAGCGCGCCTCGGGGACGAGAACCCCGGCGAACGCCGGGGCCACGCCGATGCCGAAGTCCGTTTTCTCGGGATCGATGGTCACCTCGAGCATGCCGTCGAGTTCCAGCGTCGTCTCTGATAGACCCTCCAGATCGACAGAAGCGCCCACCTCGGGCATCAGCATGTCGCCGAGGTCGAGCTCATCCCCCTCCGCGACGGTCACACGTTGAAGGCTATCGGCGAGGACCACGCCCGGAAGCGCAGGACCCTGCACCCACATGAACTTGTAGTCGCCGACCTGCTTGGGCTCGTACTGGAAACAACCGTCCTCGCCTGAGGGAAACGAAGCGCACGAGCCTTCGCCATCATCGGTGATGGGGCCGCAGAACTGAGACCGAACATCGAAGATACCGTCTCCGTCAAGACCGACCACGCACCCTTCGATCGAAGCGATCCCGCCGTCAGGCTCGACGTCCCCGTCCCCGCCGTCCCCCTCATCATCGCTCTCCGCATCGCTCTCCGCATCGCTCTCCGCATCGCTCTCCGCATCACTCTCCGCATCACTCTCCGAATCGCTCTCCGCATCATCGTCGTCCTCACCATCGTCGTCCGCATCATCGTCCTTCGCACCGCTACCGTCGTCGTCGAGGGACTCCGATGCTTCCTTGGCGTAGAGGATGCATCCCACTGGGATCAACAGAAGCAAAGAGAGCAGTCGGGCGGTCATCAACGAATGATAGTGCATGTCGGTGTCTCTGCGCCGGGGTGCCGCAATCAAGGTCAAGCGAAGCGGGGCCCGGCAGTGAGCGCGAACGCGAGTGCAGCGCGGATGTGGAGCGCGCCGCCCCGAGACAACCCGCAAGCCTGTCTGATTTTTCCGCGCACAGACGACATGGTCCGATTCGACCCGCATACCCAGCGAGCCCGAGTTCGGCCTCGATCATGTCCCAGGGCCGGTCGGGGGATGTGCCACTCCCAGAACAACCGACCGCGTCCATCCGGCATCCCCGCTTCACGGGCGGCCCTCGACACCGAGTCCAGTACACCTCGCGCCGCACGCGACGACCGCGCAAGCAGACCTGTCCCACACCGCCCCTCGAGCCTAGCCGCGGACGACACCGTTCGCCGCGGCGCGCGCGTTGACCGAAGCGTCCCCCCTGGGGCGCGCTCGGATCTGCACCGGCGCAACCCTCTGCTCAGGCGGCGCGCTTGAGCCCAACACGATCAACCGCACGGATATGTTCTCGCAGCCCCAATATCGCGACACACGCAAGCAGGTCCGCCTCCTCCTCGTTGTCTGCATCCTCCTCCACGACCTCTTGGATGGCAGCCACGAGATCGTAGATCGTCGTCACAATGGGAGTGTCGGCTTGATCGATGGTTTGAACGAGACAAAGTGTGGACATATGCGACCCCTCTGGTTGGCAGCCCTCAACAGGCCATCGTCACTGGCAGGAGAACCTTTAGACTCGATGGCCCCGGTACACCCGCGCGCCGCGGCCAAACCCGCGAGTGACGGGGTCGATCCATAACTACACTGCGTCGCTCGTGCTCGAGAAATTAAAACCGTGAACCACCATGGGCGGCACGACGGTCACGAACCGCCCCTCGACCCGCTGAGGCTTACCTAGCGCGACAACGTTCTTGAGCAGCGTGACAGGACTTTCGTTGTAGCGAAAGTTCTTGACAGACTTGGAGATCTTTCCGCCACGTATGTGGAACGTGCCGTCCCGGGTCAAGCCGGTCACGAGAATCGACCTGGGATCGACCATCCGATTGTACCAAAAACGCGTGACCAAGACAGCGTTGTCCGCTCCGGCGATGAGGTCGTCTACGCTACGATCCGTACCGGACATATGTATCGAACTCGGATAGGGAACGGCGGCCACCCCCGTCTTTTGTGCCCAGTAACGTCCGCACGTCAGCGACCTCAATACGCCGCTCTCGATCCACGTTTGGGGCCCCAAGGGTAATCCGCCCCTCCCAACGGGTGACGCGGGGTGCGCCTTGTCGGAAGGGTCACTTTTGATCGTCACGCGATCGTGAAAGAGCTTTTCACCGATGCGGTTGCCGCCGGCGGGTCGCGCGAAGTAGCTACGACCTTCGTCCGCAGATCGGGTCGACAGCGACCACATCATGAAGCCCAATAGGTCCGCCACCGCCTGGGCCTCAAGGATGACCGTGTAACGCCCCGGCGCCAGCTCCTGTGGATTGCGCGACAACTCAGCCTTTCGAGCGGCTACTGCGGCTGTGCCACCGGCGTCGAGATCTGAGTAGCGATACGAGACGCTACTGGCTCGCCCACTCCCCGTACCGTCTCCGGTACGAAAAGTCGTGCTCAGCGATGCGCTTGTGCTGGCGTGATAGGCGAAAAGTCCCGCCTTGTTGGCAATCGCATACGCACGATCCGCATGGGATACGAGGCCCGCCGTACGCAGCCCCTTGGCATCGCCTACAGCCAACACCTCCGCCACTGCGACCGCCCGTTCCTTGCCCCCCAAGCGCGTGGTGGCCCTATCCCGCGCCACAACACGCGCGTATTGCTGGCGCCCGAGGAGGGGCACATGCTCGGGGTCCACCGGTGCCAGCTGAGCCATCTCTTCCGCCTGCTGGACCAAAGCCTCAAGCGCGGCCTTGTCGCTACGGTTACCGCTGACTGTCGCCGAGCGACCGTATTGTGTCGCCGTCACACTGATCCCAAGACGGGCTACGTCGCCTGTGGTGGTTGGTTCGTTGTTGGCGAAGCGCGTATTGCCATCTTGGCTGGCCGTACACTCGACCGTGACCTCGTCCAGCTTCGCAGCCGCGAGCACGTGGTCCGCAATCCGTTTCGCTGCCGTCCTGCTGAGGCTCATTCTTGTTCTCCCGTATTGAGGATGTTCACGCGAAATCGAGCCGGAGGGCAGCCATGGCTCACACCGTTCGATTGCCCCGGCTCACCTTTTCCGTCGGAGAAACTCGCCCCCAACCGATACGTATCGGCGCCGCCCAACATATCGCAAGATCTCCAAAAATCGACCGAGTTCGCCTGATAGGCGACGTCCTTTAGCGGACGTGTGAGTCGGCCGTTTTTGACTTCCCAAAAGAACTGACCGCCGAACTGAAAATTGTAGCGCTGATGATCGATGGACCAACTGCCTCGCCCCGACACCACAATTCCGTCTTCCGTCGCGTTGATGAGATCTTCTGTCGTGTAACCTTCCGGGCCCGGCTGGAGACTGATATTCGGCATGCGCTGGAACGCGACAGACCCGTAGCTATCGCCGTAGCTGCAACCCCGGCTGGCCGCCTCACCGATCCAGCCGGCCTGATCGCGCGTCGTCTGCCACCCCACGAAGCGACCATTTTTGACCATGTCCCAGCGCTGCGAAGCCACGCCATCATCGTCCCACCCGGTCGTAGCCAGACCGCCAGGCTGGGTACGATCGGCGACAAGGTTGACCCGCTCGCTGCCGAGCTGAAGCTTGCCCGTCTGATCGGGGGTGATGAAACTGGTGCCCGCAAAATTCGCTTCGAGACCCAAGGCGCGATCGAGCTCCGTGGGATGCCCGATGCTCTCGTGGATCGTGAGCCACAGATTGGAGGGCAGCAAGATCACGTCCTTTGTACCAGGCTCCACACTTGCGGCGTGCAGCTTGATGACAGCGTCTGCGCCGATCTGCGGCGCATCTTCGATCAGCCGGGATTCGGCAACGTGCTCCCAGCCTCCCAACATGGGCTGGCCCTCGTGATCCCGCGATGCGAATCCCCCTCGCCTTCGATCGACCGCAGTCGCGCTCAGACTCGGGTTGAGGCGGAAGTACATCTGATGTAGCCGGGAACCCTCGCTGTTGATGTAGAGCTTCTCTTCCCGGAGCACGCGCACGCCAGCCCGCACAAAACGCACGCCCTTCACCCCCAACGCGCCACGGGCGGCCTGGATCAACAGGTCCGCTTTTTCCTGCAACGGCACGGTGAACGGGTCGACTTCGTAGGGTGAGACCCACGTGCCTAGCACGGCCGGAGCCGGAGCCCACTGCACCGGACGCTTGAGCAACTTCGCATTGACCTTCGCAGTGGCGATCGCTTGGTCGACCACTCGATTGACGTGGGTTCGATCGAGCAGGTTCGTAGCGGCGAACCCCCAAGCCCCATCCGCAATCACCCGCAGGCCGATGCCGTACTCCTCGGAGCGAGAGATGCGACTGATGTGGTCATCCCGCACGCCGAGATTTTCCCGCCGCCAGAGGACCAAGCGCACGTCCGCGAACGATGCACCCTTCTTACGCGCTGCATCGAGCGCATGCAGAGCAAGCTTCTCGTCCTTGAGCAACGCGCTGTCGGCCAGCGCGGCGTGGGCATGGCCCCCAGACGGGGGGGCGCTGGAAGGGGCCGGCTCTCGTGCGCCGGGAATTCGTGCGAGGACGGACCGACCGGGCACCAACAGTCCGGCCGATGCCAGCCCCGACGAGGCAAGAAATCTGCGTCGTGTGCTCCGCATGGGCCGGGAGTATACGTTCGTGAACATCGCGCTGCAGCGAGCGAGACGCGCGTCCTACGGATCCTGGCGACCTACCTACGCGATCGTGCCGCTCGACTGGGTACTCGGTTCGAGGTCGATACCCTCGATCGCCCGCATCGCCGCACGGATCGGCTCGGGGACCCGCACGGCCGCAGCCTCCGCGCCATAGTCCACCATCACGATCACCGCTTGCGCCTCCGCACAAATACGCCGCTGGGTAGCGGACCAGACACGGTTTCGCGTGGTGAAACTGGTGTTTCCGATGCGAAGCACCTGCATGGAGACCCACAACTCGTCGGGGAACCGAACGGGAGCACGGTAGTCTACGGTGATACGAGCGAGGATCGGCCCGTGATTGCGCGAAGCGTGATACGCGCTGACACCGGTGAGCTCAAAATAATGGAAGCGCGCGTTCTCGAACCAGCTCAGGTACACGGCGTGGTTGACGTGCCCGAACGCATCGATATCCGACCAGGATACGGACTGCACGATCGTAAACGGCGACCGCGGCTCTCCTGGCGGCGAGAAGTCGTCGGGGACCTCGACGGACATCACCGATGGCATACTCTCAAATGCGAATCCACGCCAGCACATGGCAAGATAGGGTCATGCGGAAAAGTCACAAGCCACAGGCGCGAGCGACAGTACTCGGATCGTTCCTTATCTTCGTTCTTGGCGCGTGCAGCAACCAGGCCGAGGGCAACGCCAGCAGCGAGGGCGACGATGACCCCCAATCGGGTGACACCGGTGCAGAGGCCGTGTACGCACCCTGCCCGAGCGAGGCCCGGCTCGGCAGCGTCAGGGTCGAGGTCGCAGACGGTTTCACAGCGATCGTCGGTCTCATCATGGACAGTGTGATGCCCAGCAATGTCGAGGTTGTTGTCGCGGAGAGTGGAAGCTGCAGGCTCCTCACGAAGAACAATTACTTCTGCGACCCGCCCTGCATCACAAACGAGGTCTGCGGCACAGACGGGTCCTGCGTGCCCGCGCCACAGAGCCTGACATTCGGTGACGTCGCCATCAACGGAATGCACGTAGCAGGTACCCTCGAACTGAACAACGGCTGGTACCAATACCCTGGCACGCTACCACACCCTGCGTTTGCGGAGGGGGACCTGCTTCAGCTAGTAGCGACCGGTGGCCACTACGAACCATTCCGCCTCGACGGAAGAGGCTTGGATCGCGTCGCGGTCACCAGCACCCAAGTCGTGCTCAGTCGTGGCGACCCCATCCCCCTGCGCTGGACCGCGGGCGACGGAACAGCGACCATGCGGATCCACCTCGACATCAATCTTCACGGCAGCACCTGGAACTGGATCGAGTGTGTGGCGCCGGACAGCGGCACGTTCGAGATTCCCGCAGACATCGCTGCACAACTCATGGACGCCGGCGTGTCGGGTTACCCGACACTGCTTCTCACGCGCCGCAGCGTCGACTCCACGATCATCGGTCCCGGTTGCGTCGAATTCGAAGTCAAAGGAGAGTTCTCCCTTCCGGTCACCATCCCAGGTCTCACATCCTGCTCCACGGACGACGATTGCCCAGAGGGACAGACCTGCCAGCCGGATCTAACCTGCGGTTAGCCCGCGCCGCAAACCACGACACGCTACCGGCATGGAAAGCGACGCCGATCCGAGGGGCCACCGCGGCTCCGCCCGTTGCCGTGCTGCACTGCGTCAGTTCGCACTGTGGCTCGCTTCCGTTGCGGTGCTCCAACAAGTTTTCGCCGCCCCGCCGGTAGAGGAGACCCCACCACGGCCGCTCATCGAGACCAACTCCCACACCATGCCCACACGCGACTCTGAGGCGCCACTTCCCGGTCTTGGCGCATCGTCGGGCCCGAGGTTCGCGCCGGATTCGTCGCTGCTGGCCATTTTGCCCGACACGCAGCACTACTCTCGCCGCTACCCCTACGTGTTCGCTAGTCAGACGGCATGGATCGCCCGCCATGCGGCGGTCTCAGACATTCGCTACGTCTTCCATCTCGGCGATATCGTCGCCCGCAACGCCGCTTCGGAGTGGCGCGATGCGGCCCTGGCCATGCGGCGCCTCCACGGCATCGTGCCCTACGCCATCGTTCCCGGGAATCACGACTACGGTCCCCACGGATGTGCAACCACGCGTGAAACCGGGCTGAACGACTACTTTCCCTTCGCGGAACACGCGGCACAGCCCACGTTCGGTGGCGCGTTCCAGCCAGGTCGCATGGAGAACACCTTTCACATGTTCGACGCTGGCGGACACCATTTTCTCGTACTGGCGCTCGAGTGGGGTCCTCGGGACGCTGTAATCGACTGGGCAAACGCAGTCATGACGGCCCACGCAGATCGGCTCGGCCTGCTTGTCACCCACGCTTACCTCTTCCACGACAACCGGCGCCATGATCATACAAGACCGGAATTCAATCAACGTTTCAACCCCCACGACTATCACACGCCCGGTGGCGTAAACGATGGCGAGGAGCTGTGGCAAAAACTTGTGCGACATCATCGTTTCGTGATGACCTTCAACGGTCACGTAACGGGATCTGGAACGGGCTACCTCGCCAGTCGCACCGACCTAGGCAACACCTGCCACCAAATGCTGTCCAACTACCAGATGCGAGCACTGGGTGGCGAGGGGTACATGAGGCTCATCGAGCTACAAGCCGATGGGCAAACAGTCATCGTCCACACCTATTCCCCGCTTCTCCACACCTCGCTACCCGATCCCGACCAACATTTTTCCTTCCGACTAGACGAATAGCCAGGGAGCATCGGATCCCTGACGCGCCAGTGCGGGGACTTAACTGGAGAATCGGCTAGGGAAGGATGAAGGGCACGTAGGGGTGGGGTGGAGGTGCAAGAAACGGGAAGTGCGGCAATTCAAGCAGCGCACGCAGTGCCACCATGGCTGCGAAAAGAAAGGTGGGTGCCGTGGCAACCAGTAGAGCGCGGAGCAAACCCATGTCGTGGGTCCTGGCCAATGCCAGTGCCAACAACCCATATTGCAGGCACAACACGACACCGAAAACAGAAGCGTAGATCTCCGGCCGGATCGCACCCAAGTAGAGGGGGACGTCGAGGCAGGCCACCGCCAATAGTGGCCATCCCGCCGTGTAGCCAAACGCCCGCATGCTCGCGCCCAACGACCCTTCGGCGCCGCCAGTGAGCGTTGTCACCCCGTGAGCCATGATGCCGCCAATAAAGTACAGCAAGGGGGCTCCAAGCGGCACCATGAGCAACAGCCACAACGACAGCGCGTCCGCAAAATGAGGATCGATGGCGAGCCCCAAGCCGTTGGGCGTCAGGGCCTCGGGCGCCTCGCGTAGGACTGCACGAACAAGCAACACCGCGAGGAGAAACCCCCACGCAGGAAGCCGAATGGTCGAGATGAACGCCAGGGCAACGCCATGATCCACTGGTTCCTGAACCCGCCGAAACGACGAGTTGGGGGACCGGAGCAACTGCAACAGCGTGAGTGCCGAACGACGCAGCCAGCCCTCGCCAGTCGCGACTTCGACCGGCATCGCGCGAGCGCGGGGGTCGAGATGGCACACGCGACACAGCTCGGGGCCGCGCGCTTGGACACGGCGATCCTCCTCGCAAAACGGTCGACCGCAGCGCCCGCACATCCCGGTGGCTTCGCGGTCGGAGTGCACGTGGCAAGGGGACACGGTGCCGGATTGTAACCGCTCCCGGCCGGCATCACTACATCCATGGACCCCATGTCCCTCGTTTGCGCTTGAGGACGGTCGCGCAGCGGTCTACCTTTGTGGCCTATGCGCGCTATCACCTGCTCCACCAGCGGGACCAGACGACTCGCCCTGATCATCGGGGCTGCGGCCGCATGCCACCAGGCGCCGTCCGAAGCGGAGCTGCCTCTGCACTACCCCGACAAGAACGCAGCGATCGCGCGGTTCAACGACCCGGAGAGAAGTGCGTGGGCGATGCCCGATCGTGTCGTCGACGCGCTTCCGGAGCTCGGACCCGCCGCGACCGTGGCGGATATCGGCGCCGGGTCCGGCTACTTTGCTCGTCGCTTGGCCACGCGCGTGCCCAAGGGGGTCGTATACGCCGTGGACGTAGACAGCGACTTCAAGCGCTATATCGAAACGAACCGAGAGGCGTGGGGCACTCCGAATATCGAGCCGCGCCTCGCCGTCTACGAAAACCCCCTTCTGCCGGCTGGTCAGATCGATCTCGTGTTCTTGTCCAACACGTACACGTACATCGACCATCGCACCCTCTACTTCCGCGAGGTGCACACTGCGTTGCGCGCCGGCGGCAGTTTGGTCATCGTCGACTTTCGCAAACACGCCGCTTGTGGCGACACCCACGACTGTCCACCGAAAGCACGGCGTATCGGACGTGATACTGCGTTGACGGAATTGACGGCAGCTGGCTTCGTCCTCACGCGCGAGGAAACTTTTCTGCCGCACCAGTACTTCCTGATTCTGACCAAGACCGCGGACAAACACCCGACCCACTCGCACTAGGCCGCTTCCGTGGTTCAGTGCGATCCCCCCCTCAGCTCGCGGCTTCACTGTCCAACTCAACGCGCTCGACGCTCACCCGAATGATGTGTTTCGCGTCGGCTGCGAGCACTTTGAAGCGCACTCGATCCCACACGAACACCGACCCGGCGATAGGCATTTGCCCGGCCAAGCGACAGAGCAGATCGCCAATGCTGTCGACACCGTCGATCTCATCGCATTCGATATCCAGCACGTCCTCGACTCGAGACAGACTGTCTTGGCCGTCAAGATAGTAGATTCCGATCCGCTCGGCAGGGCTGGGCGCTGGAGCGAGGTCGGTCTCATCGAAGATCTCGCCCACGATCTGTTCGAGCACATCTTCGAGAGTCACCACCCCCACCGTATCGCCCGCGTCGTCCACAACGATGGCCAGGTGCACACGCTGTTCTTTGAACCGACGCAACAAGTCGTGGATACGCAGGCTCTCACTCACAAACACGGGGCGCCGCATGATCCGCAGCAGGGCCGCTTCATCACCGTTGTCCGAGGCCACGCCGACAAGTTGCTTAATGTGCAGCACTCCCCGCACGTTATCCATATCCTGAATGTAGACAGGAAGACGACTATGGCCTGACGCCATTGCGACGCGCTTGATCTCGCTGAACCTCCAACTCATGTCCACCGCGGTCACTCGATCGAGTGGCACCATGATGTCGCGCACTGTCTTGGCCTCGAAACGAAATACGCCCTGGAGCATGGCCGCTTGATCCGAGCGGATGGTGCCCTCCCGCTCTGCCACTTTCACGAGATAGCCGAGCTCCCCCGACGTGATCGCCTCCGAACCACCGCCACTGTCGTCCCCCTTCCCGGCACGACCCAGGATCAGCTCCGTCGAACGCGTCAACAACCAGATCACCGGAAAGGTGAGTTTGGCGAACACGCCGAGCACGCGCAACATCGGAACGGTCAACGTACTCCAGTACATCCGGCCGATCGCCTTGGGTAAGATCTCGCCGAAAACGAGAAGCAAGCCCGTGGCGACAAAAACAGCCACAGGAACCGCGTATTCACCCCATGCGCCACCTTGCAGATGCCGGATAGCGAGCGCGGTCGCCGTCGCGCTGAGCAAGGTGTTGGTTACGTTGTTGCCCAACAGCACGGCAGACAACACAGCCACAGGTCGCTCCACCCAGGCCCGCAAGGCCCGACCGTCGCCGCCGCCCTCCTCGACGATCCGCTTGGCGCGACGCTGGTCAAAACTTGTGATCGCAGTTTCGCTTCCGGAGAAGAACATGCTTCCGCACAGGCACAGCAGCACAACAAGAAGCCCCAACGTGTCCGCATCATCCATCAGCGATATTCATCCTGCGCATCGTCGCCAAACATGTGGGGCCCCGACCGCACGCAAGGTCACGGTGACCCTCCCACAGCACCGGCGCTGCCGTCGGCTCCGTCGGTGGCCAAAAAGCAGGCCAACGCACAAGTACGGCGACGAAGACTCTCGAGGCTGCTCCATTCGCTGGGACTGTGGAAACCTTTGCCGAAGGGGCCAAGCCCGTCGATACAGGGCACCCCGAATGCCGACAACAGATTCGCGTCGGAGCCACCACCTTGCAGTGGAGCCTCCCCGATCCCCAAGCCCAGACGTGCCGCATGGGGCTCGTACAAGCGGCGCAGCGCCTGATTGCGAGGCTCGGCCTCCATTGGCGGACGGGTCACACGACCTGTGAGTACGCAGGTTGCCTGCCGCAGCCTGTCCGACACGGCGTCGAGGTCGTCGAATGCCCGCTCCGCCACCGCCTCGAGACAGGCGACCACATGGTCGGCACCCTCTTGGGTGACAAAGCGCGCGTCGACCTGGCACCAAGCTTCCTCTGGAACGGTGTTCTTGGCGGTGCCACCTTCGATGATCCCGACGTTCACAGTCACGCCGCGTGCGTAGTCGGTGATCGCCTCGATCCGAGGGATGAGCAATGCGAGGGCGTGTATCGCATTCACGCCCTCACGGTGGTCGATACCGGCGTGAGCCGGTTTGCCCGTGACCGTGAACCGAAACGAGCCTCCGCCTTTGCGCGAAGTGATCACGCGATCTTCGTCTCGACCACCTTCGAAGATCAGGGCGACTGAAGTGTAGGCTGCAAGTCGCTCGAACAACGCTCGGCTCGACGGCGAACCAACCTCTTCGTCAGTGTTGCATACGAAGCGCACCTTGAGGACATCGAGAACCTGAGGCACGACGCGTTGAACAGCCCGCAACGCGAACAAGATCGAGCTTAGACCCGACTTCATGTCCAACGTCCCTGGACCTCGCACAATATCCCCGCCGCTCCGGGAATCGCTGGCGTCACGTTCCAGCTTCAAGAATCCGAGGCGCTTTGGAAACACCGTGTCGACGTGCCCCACCAACGCCATCGCCCGGTCGTCGGCCGCCACGCCCGGCCCGTGATAGATGCGATGATCGGCAAAGTTCCCGCCGGGATCGGGCACCAACTCCTTGCGCAGCCCAATCGCTGCAGCGAGTTCATCCACGACGCGCGCCGCGGCTTCAACATCGTCGGCGGCCGGCGTATGACTCGGTCGATTGACCAAACGCCGGAGCCAGATCACTTGTTCGGCCTCGAACGAGGCGTCCACCGCTTCGCACAAGGCCTGTGTTAGACGCGTCGACGGGGCGCTCACGGGCAACTTGATTGTATCACGACGAGCAGACCACGGTGCCGCGCGCACCAGGAGACTTCGCCTCCGCCGTCAGCGTACCCGGTTCACTGCCGACGATATGGACAGCTCTGATGCCCAGAGCCAGGTTTTCGAGGGCTTCCTCTACTTTGGGGATCATCCCCCCCACGATCGTGCCGTCCGCGATCGCCTGTCGCGCCGTTGTAGCCCCCAGCCGCGGGATTCGGGTGCTCGGGTCATCCTTGTCGCGGAGCACGCCAGGCACGCCCGTCATGAGGAAGAGATGGTCGGCACCTAGACTCGCCGCGAGCGCCGAAGCTACGGTGTCCGCATTGATGTTGAATACCGGGCACGGTCCGGGGGGCTCCGCCTCTCCGATACCCAACGTGTTGATCACGGGCGTGTAGCCACCGGCCCATAGATGCAGCACAAGGCCACGGCGGATCCGCAGGACGTCTCCCACCAGCCCGAAATCCACGGGTTTTGGCCCGCCGCCGCTCACGATCTTCGGCGGTCGCCGCCGCGCGGTGACGAGTCCAGCGCTGACCCCCGAAATACCGACCGCGTCCAAGCCCACCGCCGAAGCAGCGGCAACGACATCCACACTCACCTGACCAGCGAGCACCTGTTTCATCACGCGCAATGTAGCGATATCTGTCACGCGACGCCCCCCCACCTTGATCGGCTTGAGCCCCAACTCGGCCTGCAGCGCGTTGGCCTGGGGTCCTCCACCGTGGCACAGGGCAAAACGCCACCCCGAGCGAGTCAGCGAAGTCACTTCCGCCAACACACCCGCGAGCGCCGGAGCGTCTGCGACGACCTCTCCGCCGAACTTCAGTACGGCGATCGGCCCCGAGCGGGGCTCTTGGCTCACGGCCACAACGCCGGCGCGTCGATGCCCTCGCGCTCGGGCAGTCCGAGGAGGAGGTTCATGGACTGAACGGCCTGTCCCGCCCCGCCCTTGACCAGATTATCCAGAGCCGTACTGACGACGAGCTGACGAGAATCATGCTGAGGCTCGCCGAGGGTCCACGACAGATCGACCCACATGCTGCCTTTGACCGCCACGACCTCGGCAAGGCGTGTACCGGGGGCCAACACCCGCACGAACGCCGAATCGGCATAGAAATCAGCGAACAATTCCTCGATCCGGTGCGCATCCAAGTCGGCAGGTAACGAGACGAAACTGTTGGCAAGGATGCCTCGCGAGAGCGGGGCCGAGACCGGCACGAAATTGATCGCAAATTCGTTGCCGGCATGCCCCGCTCGCGTGGCCCCATCGCGCAACGCCTGCTCGATCTCCGGCGTATGCTGGTGGGTAAGCGATCGGTAGCTTTTGAGGTTCCCGGCCCGCAGAGGGTGATGGGTGCTGGCACTCACGTAGGCGCCACTCCCAGACGAGCCCGTGCAAGCGACGGTCTGCACCGCCCCGCTGAGCAGTCCCGCACCGGCCAGTGGCAACAAGGCCAACACGATAGAGGTAGCAAAACAACCAGGCGACGCGATACGGGTCGCCTGGCGAATCTGTTCGCAATTGAGCTCGGGCAAACCGTAGACCCAGCGCCCGAGTTGATCGGGGTGTGGGTGGGTCTGCCCGTAGAACGCGGCGTAAGCGCCCGCATCCCGCAGGCGAAAATCGCCCGACAGATCGATGATCTTCGCCGCGACTGGCCCCAGCTCAGGGGCCAAGCTCGCGCTCACCTTGTGGGGCAACGCTAGAAACACGACATCCATGTCATCCGCTGCCCGCGCCGGCTCGATGTTCTCGAAGCGCAGCCCTGTGTTGCTGAGGTTGAGATGCACTGATTCGAGCGACTCTTCCACGTGGTCGATGCTCGTGACGCGCGACAGCGCAACACGCGGATGATCGAGCAACAAACGGATCAACTCCGCGCCTCCGTAACCCGTGCCGCCGATCACGGCGGCGCGATACTCGGTGGATGAGGATGTTCGGGGCATGTCTGTCGGCCTTTCGAGGCCCCATGTAGCATCTTTCGTCCCTATATTCGCGACCTGCCGCGGATTCGGCGAAGGTCGCGTAACGTACGATCTTCCGCGCGACGCGGATGTCATGCGCCCGGTCGGGCTCACCCCGACAAACCGGACATCTGCGTCATAGCGCCCCGGCCGGCCACGACTCGTCGCGCGCCACGTCTGCGAAAATGCAAACGAATTCAGGAACGTCCGGTATTGGCCCGACGCATGCAGAGATGGCCGTCAGACAGCGTGAGGCGAAGGTGACACCGCTGGTATCTCAGCCCCGGAGCCCACACGCGCTGGTGCTGCGTAGCTTACCTCTCGACCTTGTACTTGCCACACGATCGGCACGACAGCGCATCCTAGCCTGACCTACCTGACCTACCTGACCTACCTGACCTACCTGACCTACCTGACCTACCTGAGCTACCTGACTTACCTGACTTACCTGACTTAGCCTGACTTAGCCTGACTTAGCCTGACTTACCTGACTTAGCCTGACTTACCTGACTTAGCCTGACTTACCTGGCTTACCTGACTTGACCTGACTTGACCTGACTTGAGCCGATCCAGTTTGACTGCTTGTACTTGGCTTAGCGCTCGCCCCCGCATCGGGCTCTCACGCCGCGGCGAGGCGGCAACGAGGTAGGCGTGGTCCTCCACGCCGTATTTGCATTCGGTGCTCAACCGTAAACTAGCGAAACCCGGGATGGTCTGGTCGCCCGCCCCGGGTTTTGCCTTTGGTTGTTAAACGAACACCCCCTCGCTAGTGCATGTGATCCTCGGGTTCGCCGACGCGGTCAGCCAGCCGCCAGAGCTCGGATGGCTTGAGGTCGCCTTCGAGTGCAGCCATGACCTCCCGCATGGAGGCACATGCGACACGAGGCAGGCATTCTCCCGCGATGAGGATATGTGCCCGCACGGCACAGGCGGCTCCGAGCGGAAGTTCGTGCAACGCTGGCGCCCACCAACCGATACCCCCACCCGCATCATGTTGGACCGCGCGGAGGCTGCCGTCGCACCGCGGACACCGGATCCGCCTCGCCCCCTTCCATGTCACGGCGATGGCCGGGTCTCGATCTGAGAAGCGACGTCGCGCCGCGGACCACCAACGCGCGTCGAACCCGTAGAGTGCCCGCACCCCAGTGAGTACCCCCTCCTGCTGGAACCACCGCGCGGAAAGATAGTACGCTGGCGCGCTTTCGGCCCCCGATTGCCGCGCTTCGACGAAGATCGGCGGCCGATCGAAGTGCGGATCAAGACTCCATGCACGTGCGAGACGTCGTCTCCGTTCGCCTCCCAAATGGGTGAAGCGATACCCAACGACCACCCGCGACAAACGATCGGCAAAAATCCACAACACATTGGCGAGCTTGTGCCAAGGGTCCGTCCCCAGCTCGCCGACCTTCAATTTGTCGCAGACGACCCTGCCGTCACGCCGCGGCCACACAGAGACCAGCTTGATCTCGATGCGTCCTTCCCAGTCTAGGCTCGCATCGCTGTCGTGCGGATCCAGACCCAGATGCCACTGCAGCGCGTTGCCGTGGCGCCCGCGCGAACGCCGAGCTGTGAGGGCTCGCGCGGTCGCGCCCAGCGGGACGCCGACGCTCGCTGCCGCGAGCTGCTCAAGGTACGCACACCTTTCGAACGCCGGGTCCTGAGCGGGCGGCGGATGACGAAGGGGGAGACGCATGGAATGAAGGAGACTGTGCTAAGCATGGTGCCATGAATCGGCTATTCAGACGCACCCTTCTGGCCGCTCTCATCTCGAACGCAGCGACAGCCTGTGGCCCCGGGAATGAGGCGGGCGCCGAGCCGGCCAATCCGCCGGCTCCCGCCGCTGAAGCCCCGATACCGGCTCACCCGACAGGCACGAACGTGCCGACAGTGTCGCCCGCCGCTGCCCCCCCTACTACGACCGACACCGCGCGGCCACGAACCAAACCCGGTCTCAAGACCGCGACGGACTCCGCTCGCCACGCCAAACCAACGGCGGCGAAGACCTGTGAGAACGGGAGGTACAAAGTAGGGGAATCGTGGAAACTAGACTGCAATACTTGCGTGTGCAGCGAGGCTGGGATGGCATCCTGCACGCGAATGGCCTGCGGCGCCAACCTTGGGCCCACGCACGACAAGCGGAAGATGCCCCGCGCGAGCATCAAGCCCAAGCCCAGCTAGTCACAGAACCTCATCCGCGCGCAACCAGAGCAGCGGGGTCCCCCGCGTCGTCGACATTCACATACACCACTTCCGCGGCGGTGACTTCCACGACTCCCCTCCCTGGCTCGGCGGGAGCTTCGGCAGTCACACGTACGTGGACAGTGATCGACGTCGTGCCCACACGTAGAACATCGGTGTAACAACTCACCAGGTCGCCGACATGCACAGGCTGTTTGAACTCCACCTCGCGCATGGCCACTGTCACCACCTTGAGCGCCCCTATCCGATGAGCCCCTATCGCGCCGGCCTGGTCGATAAGACTCAGAATATGACCACCGAAAATCGTACCGTGCGCGTTCGTGTCTCTCGGCATCATCGTCGTGCGGATCGCCGGGACCGTTGCGGTAGTGTTGGAGATCTCGCTCACCGGCCAACTATGCGCCACGCCCACACGTCGAGCAAGCATGATCAAGACGGGAGCGTGAAGTGGTCGCATCAGACGTCGCGACCCGCCGCACGCTCGATGGTCGCGCGGATCGTGCGGGCGTCGGCGTAGTCCGGACAATAGCTCAATCCCGGATCCCGGAGGGAGAGCGCGGCGAAGCGACCCTCTTCCGCCGAGAAGTCGTAGGACAGCACAACGGGTCGCGCATAGCCGACCTCTCGCAAAGCGCGAAGCACGAACAGTCCCTGGTTGTCTTCCTGAAACCGCCTCGCCCGTGCAGTATCGCCATTGAAACGTTCCGTCAGTTGAACAATATCCCCGAGCAGATCCTCCACAGGAGTGCGATCGAAACGCATATCAAGGTAGGCTACATCGGGGGCAAGGTCCCGCGCCATCCGACAGGCGTCACGGCCATTTTTTGCCTGAACGTAGCTGATGCCGCCCGAGACAAACGTCGACAGATTGGCGAGGTACTCGTCCCCGTCTTCGACCACAAGGACCAAGAGATCACCTGGGGGGCAACGTACGGGAGAAACGTTCAATGGCTCGTCTCCTCCACGACAAAAAAGCGTAGCACAACCGCCTTCGCCCAGTGGGGTTCGGGCTCGACCGCAATCGAGGCGTCGTAGCGAGACAGCAGATCCGCAGTGATGCCCATACCTCGCTCCACGTACCGCCCTCGCAACATCTCGTTGGTGAGACGCTCGGTCGACTGATCCTTGATCCGAATCGCCAGCGTCGTAAGACCGGTGATGTCATCCACCTCGGTGGTCAGGTCCACCGCCAACGCGATGGGTGTGGCGGCGTAGAGCACCGAGGACCGCAAGGAATTTCGCAGCACGTTTGCGAGGATATCTTCGAGGTCCGTCCGAAAGACACGGATTCTTGCGCCTCTACCGCGAACCCTCAGGGGGGCGATTTCGACGGACCCAAACTGGTCCTCGGCCGCGACACGGCGCAATACGGAGATGAGCAACCTGGGTATCACGTCGACCACACACAACGAGTTGATCGTGCCGGACAGCTGCTCGAACGCCCGCCGCCCGAGAACGTCCCCACTTCGTTCCAACACTCGAGCAAGCTCAAGGCGCTCACTCGATCGCAAGGCGTACGGCGCACGCAACTCGTCCACATGGGCGGCTGTCGCTTCGAAAGCGCGTATCATGGCTCGAAAGGTCGCATCTTTGCGAAACAAGTTAAGGTGCACGCCGTGGCTGCGCCCTACCTTCTCCAGATCCACAATATAGCCGAGGAAACGCCCGTATATGCCTCGCTGCCCCCTACGAGGGCGGCCCCCGCCACCGCGCTTCGGCGCCATCGGTCCGTCGCCGAAGAGGCGTCGGGCCAACAGGATCGCCCGTGTATCCGCGTCCTCCGCCTCCACCGCGATCGCCTGTCCCACGTCACTGAGAAACGCAGTATTGTGTTTTAGGATCTCGTGGCGAATCAGGCTGAGGGTTCTCGCCACTTCGGGAAAGCTCTTGGGCTCCTGGCGCAAAAACTGGGCTAGTGACGCCCCGCGCAGCCGACGATAGACTCGCCAAAGCACCAGAGCGAGTGCAAGGCCGAATAAGCTCCCGCACACGGTGTAGAACCGAAAGAAGAATTGATCGATCCGCTCGCGGAAGCGTTCCGCCCGATCCCAATTGAGGTCGTAGGGGCCTGCCTGCCTCAGGTACTCGCTCAGTTCCTCAGATGCGGAGAACCAGGAAAATTGTTCCCAGAGCCGCCGCGAAAGGCTAAACCTTGCCGTCGCCGACCCTAGCGAAGCCGCCTTGCGCAGGTGCTGCGTGGCCAGATCTGGATCACGCGAGGACAGGCCCAGTCGTTCGTGTACCAGCATCTGGTTGTCATCCAAAATGAGGCTCTGGCTCCAAAACACATTGGCCTCTTGCTCGCCTCCGAGCGAGTATACGACCTCTGCCAATGCATTGAGCACCGCTGGTTCCTCTGGATACCGTTCTCGCGCCCGTTGCAGACCCTGCCTCGCACGGTCTAGATCACCAAGTTCGGCCGTCACGTAGGCTTCGTTGATCAGCTGCTGCAACTCAGGGTCGAGACGGTTGAGTTCATCCGGAGCCGGCTGTGGGAGTTTGTAGCGCAACTCTCTCGTGTCGCGTTCAAGATCTCGAAGCGCGTCGCGAGCCACGCGAAGTTGAGGATCGTCGATCGGGCTGCGTTCGATGAATTTTTGGAAGTGTTGGCGTGCCTCCTCGCGTCTCTGCGCGCGTGCATGCAGATGCCCCAGATAGAAGTGTAGAGTGTGCAAGTCCGGCCGCAGGCGGAGTGCAGCGGCAAGTTGTGTGCGAGCCTCCTCGTCGGAGGCTCCAGGAAAACGCTTGTAGTAAAGCAGTCCCAGCGCCATATAGGCCGCGTGGTTGTAGGGGTCCATGGCAATCGCGGTCTGAAATGCCACGATCGCCTCGCTAAACTCCCCGTCTCGAGCATGGATATCCGCTCTACGATAATAGGCCTCTGGGAACCATGGAAAGATTTCAATGGCGCGATCCAGCTGAGCACTCGCGGCACTGAGATCGCCTTCGCTCATGAACGCGACGGCACGTCGCAACGCCGCCTCGGCCTCTGGCGTAGGGGGCCCCGCCTGTTTCGCCTTGAGTTCTGCGACACGCAACTGGATGCGTAGCTCCTCTTCGGCCTTCTTGCCACGCACGTCGTCTGGGTACTCACCCCTCAATGTGGCGTAGATACCGAGAGCCTTGTCTACCTGGCCGGAAAGACGATAGATGAGCGCCGCGAGATGAAGATGCTCCGCCGGTACCCGACGGGATGCCTTGACACACTCCCCGAGGAAACGCTCGATCTGTTTGCGCGCAGCGCTGAGATGACTGGCGACCTGATGTCCCTGCTGCGCGAGATCGGTATGCAATCGAGCGGCCAGCGCCGCAACATCCTGGGGTCGACCGCGCCGCCCAGGCCGGAGCGCACTGAGTTCTTCTGCCCACTGCAGTCGATCGTTCTCGTAGGACTCGCACGGTGGCGCCGTCCATTTAAGCAGATGGCTCCGCTCCGTGAGCCACAATCCACGAGGGTCGTACACCTGGAGCAGCGCCAAGTCCTCGATCGCAGAACGTGGGCATCGCCCACGCTTCGTCCTCGCGTGCCGAGCATGGGCACGACCGCGCAAGCCTTCAGGATCGGTCGGCTCAAGCTCTAGCGCCCCACGGAACTCTCGTTCCGCGTCCCGCCAACGGCGCTCTCGCTCCGCTCGTTTCCCACGCACCAGATGCCCCTGGAATTCGCTCTCTCGGCGTTGCTGCGCCGTGGGTACCCCTTCTCCAGCCGCCCCGGAGTCCCCCGTATCACTGATCTCGTCATCGCGCAGCGGGGGGGGGGGGAGCCCGCCCTCCCCAACCAGCTCGATCGCAGCCCCCCCGAGTCCGTTCGGAGCGCCGCCAACCGGTGGCGGCGGCCGCAAGGTCGTGGTGTGGACGGCAGCAAGCAGCCACACCGCAAACCAAGAAGTGGACACTCCGCCGAGCACGCTCACCCGCTAAACCGAACGCACATGCTTCAGTGCACGCAATTTGATACCGAGTTGATTCATCCGCAGTTGGACCTTGCGGCCGGCAGCGGGGTCGCCGACAAGAACCTCTGCCACTCTCGCCAACTCTCCGCTGTAGCGATTATATAGTTTCTCAAGATACTGCCGTTCCACATCGCAACTCACACCATTGAGCGATTCTGCAGCACGCACCACGATCTCCACCTTGTCGCCATCGTCCTCCGACGACAAGGCTGGGACCGGCGTCATCTGATCCCAGGGCCGCAAAAGTTCTGTGACGGTCTTCGCCTGGATGGGCACGACATCGGACCGACTCATCACATCATCGTGATCCGGTTCGATCTGAGCCGCCTGGTCCACGAGATCAACTAGCGTAAAGGTTACGAGATTCGACAGCACCATCTCGATCTGACGGAAATTTCCGGGCCAATCAAACTCTCGCAAGAGCTTGAAGCTGTTGGCGTGCAACAAGAAATGAACCCGACCGGTATCACGTTTGGGTGGTAGCTTGCGCCCCACCGTGACCTCAGTCTGGCTCCCTCCCACGAGACCGCGCTGTGATAGATACTGCTGTAGTAAATCTTGGTTGTAGGTCTCCTGGCAAACCCGAACGATAAAAACTTCGATCAAGCGCTGGAAGTCGTCGCGACGCTCACGCAAACTGGGCAGCGTGATGGCGGTCGCCGGGTTGAGGCGCATAAACAAGTCTTCGCGAAAACCGCCCCCCCGCACCAACTGCGCCAAGTCCTCGTTGCTTGCCACGACCAATTTTACGTCCGCGACGGTCTCCTCTACCGACCCAACCGGACGATATCGGCCCTCCTGCAACACGAGTAAGAGCGAACGCTGCAGTTCCAGGCTGAGGTTGCCGATCTCATCCAAAAACAGTGTGCCACCCCGGGCTCGCGACAAGACCCCATCCCGGGTCGCAGTCGCCCCCGTGTATGCACCCTTCACCACACCGAAAAGGTGTGCCCCCATCAGCTCCGGCGGAAGCGTCGAAAGGTCCACAGCGACAAACGGCCCTTCGCGGTTCGACCGCCGGTGGATAAATTCGCGTGCGAGCAAGCTCTTGCCCGTACCCGTTGCCCCTTGAATAATGATGGGCAACTGCCCACGGGCCAAAATACTGATTCTGCGACGTAGTCCGAGCATGCGCTGCGTCACGCCCCAATAGAAAGGCTCGTCGTGAGCTTCGCCACGACGCCGCGCCAAGATGCCCTCGACCTGGATGCGCAAGGAACGTGCGTCGAGGTAGTCGTCGTCCAGAAGATAGGTATAGTCCTCCGCGTGTAGGCGCTCGGCGTCCGCCTCGATGGGCAGGTCGTCACGCGAGGTCATCACGACCACGGGGAGGTCGGGATTGTCACGCCGCAGCTGGTCTAGAATCCGCAGACCTTGGGAGCGGCGCAGGCGTTCGAGCACCCGTTTTCGATCGCTCCGTTCGAACAATCGCTCCTTGTCGAAGGGGAGGAGATCGGCGTCCGGAATGTCGAAATGCACGTCCAACAACACGAGCTCAACTCGACCCCGTTCGCTCGACAGCGCTTGTGCCGCTTCCTTGTAGTTGCGCGCCGGATCGAGGAACTCATGCTCGGGCATGTAGCGCCGGCACAGCTCGAGGTATTTGTCCTCGTCGTCGACAATCAAGATGCAAGACATCAGCGACGATTCCCTCGGACGAGCCGCCGGTGCAATGCCGCCAACTCGTGACGGATCACCGACTGCGCCGCACGAATCTCACCACCAGCAGCCTCAAGCGACGCCACGTCCCGCGAGCGAAGTATCGGTTCCATCCCCCTCAGGACTTCGATCGCCGCCGCGACACGCGTCAGTTCGACGCTGGCGTACGGCTGGACCAGGTCGGCACTCAATCGCTCCCACACCTGCCACGCGCTCTCCACCGATCCGGCTCGCCGACGCGTGAAGAGCAAGTCTCCCACGAGCGCGTCGACACACGCCGCATCCATTGGTGCGGCCCAGGCCCCCGGCTCGAGATTTGCCGATCGCCACGCGACGGACTTTGCGAGGTCGTGCTTGAGCGCTGCAACCGTTTCTCGCAGCTCACCTGCCACGACACACACAATCGGCCACCCGCGCCCCGTGAGCAAGCCCCATTTTATCGACGAGAGAGCTCGCCGTTCCTCTAAGGTGAGGACCTGCGCCTCTGGCCCCATCTGTTTCTTCGTACGGCGAAACGCGGCCCGGATCGCGGCCCGGATCGCGGCCCGGATCGCGGCCCGGATCGCGGCCCGTCGCCAACGGCGGGGCAACTAGATGACGGCGAAGTAGCGCGTCGCGCGAGCACGACCGCTGCTGTTGATCTTGCCCATCCGCTTCATCCACGACAGATAGCCGCGCAGCTCGATGGTTTCGATGGCCAATTGTTTGCCCAACTGGCCGATGGTGAGAGGATGACTCGCAAGCACGTCGAGGATCTGCCGATACAACTGCTCCTCACGGCTTTTCTGGGCCGCGGCACGACGAGCCGGATCCGCGTCCGCGCCCGTCACCGTGATACGACGGACAGACCGCGCCTCCGAGGCATCCGCAGCCCGTACACCGCCCGATGAGACAATCTCTGGCGTGATGGCGCCCGATAGCGCGTGTCCGAGATCTTCGAGGGTGAGTTCCCGCACGGCCACACGCGCGTCGCTCTGCATGAGCTCGCGCAAGGTTGTCGCCACGGGCATTCGAGACACGGTCTTGATCGCAGCCTTTCGCAACAATGCCGAACGGTTGTCGCGTAACGCCGACTCCAATAGTTGAGCAATCTCTGTCATCTGTCCACACCGAGCAAGCCAGAGCAACTCAACCGCACATACACACGCAACGGATGCCCTGAAATCTCCGGGACTATGCACCAAATCCGATCCGGCCACAAGTCCTAACTTACGCAGCAGAAACTGAGGTTTTCGCCGGGTTGAAACGCCGTCGCAAGGTCGCCTGACCTGGCGGCTCGGGGCCGCGCGCGACATTTCCACGTACCAGGACGCGACGACAGAAACGGTCACCGGCAAACAAGCAGCAAACGGAAAACCGCAAACCGCAAACCGCAAACCGCAAACCGCAAACCGCAAACCGCAAACGAACGAACGAAGGCAAATTGGCCTCTAAACGGCAGCGAGCGACCAACGGCAACCCGTCCTCCAACGAGATCACTTCATGTACAGGGGCACGGGGTGGGCCGGTGGGCCGGGGCGCGACGGGGTGAAGCGCCGGTCCACCGCACGCTTGTGGACGCAGCAGCGTGTGTGAGACAGACACTGGCGAGGAGCCGCAGCTTAGCCCCCACGCCGCGCCGCGCCGCTAGCCGCCGCACGCGACTACGATTCGCAAGCGAGCAAGCCAAAGTCCACCCCATCAAGGCCGAGATCGCAGGGGTAGCAACAGTCGTGGCAATCCAAGCTCCCATCTAGCCCTTTGCCCCACACGCTGCCGCCCACGGCCGCGCCGAGACACACGATCTCCCCCTCCAGACACACGATCTCCTCATACATGTTCTGATTGAGCCCGACGGTCTCAAACACGGTGCCATCCCCCGGCCAAGCCCAATCACGTGCCTGCGCAAACAGGCGCCACTGGACATCGAGCCCATCGTCACAAGCATCCACGAGCGACCACTGCTGGATCGGGTCGCAACCCAACTCCGCGGCCCCGTCGTATCCTCCAACGCAGGTACACACACCTTCGGAGCAATACGCGTTCTCGCCACACTGAACTTCGTTGCAAGTTTGGTCGACGTCCAGGAGGCAACCGAGGAGCAAACCCAAACCTCCCCCAGAAAGACAAAAGAAAGACCGAACGAATCGAGACATGATAAGGCGTTCGGTGGAGAATAGGCACACATTGCCTACTCCGCCAGTGCGCAACCGAAGTTCGCGCCAATTGCGCAATTTCACGCAGCGTGAAACCTGGGCAGATTGCCGATCTTCGCCCATCTGGGAGCCCTACGGCGAGTCCGCGGTGTTGCGTGTGCCGCCCAGGCACACGTGCTGGGGCCGCTCCCACCAAACGATGCATCCCGCCGAGCGAGAACTCACGCTGATCCGAACGCCCGGCCGCCCCCCACAACCTCGCTCCCCCCCCACTGCTGCACCAGCGGGGCCTGACATGGTGTGGGTGTACTCGATCGACATTGGCAGGCTCTTCGAGAACTAGGGCTACATGGCTCCCGATCGATGGGAGGGCACGGCTTCCGCCTTTCAGTCCGATCTCAATTCGTTCAGCGTCATGCCGTACCAGATGCGAATGCAGCGACGAGCGTACACAGCGGACCACGCCCGCGAGCTCACCTATAAGGTACACGAGCGAGCCTGCCGACGCCCATGCCGAGGATCCGACGAGATCGATCGTGGAACATCGTGCTCGCCCGGTCGCGCTGCATGGCGCGCCTGCCCGGCATCTCCCGGCATCGCTATGCGCCTGCGGACCCGCTCGCTCAGCTACCGCGCAGGCAAACGACCTGGTTCGGCCCCGGTGGTAGTCGTGACGGGTATCTCGGACGGCGGCAACACCGGACGCACGCACCAGCTAGCGTGCGCAATGCCGCCGGGGCGGCGATCTTGGCTCTCCGCGCGAAAATCAAAGTCCCACAAAGGTGGGGGCTCCCGGACCACAATCTCCACCTTGTCGCGCGCCTTCGTCGCCTTGCGCTGTTGGCTGCCCTCCCCCGTTCCCAGCCCGAGCAGGTCTGATCCGCAACGACGGCTTTTCAACGGCTCGAGACTGGGGGACTGGCGGCCGAGCGCAGCGCATTCCGCTACAGTAGACACGCCCTATGTCGACCGATTCCCTCGTGGACCGGGACGCTCGCGTCTTGTGGCACCCCGCAACGCACTTTAGCGACCTCGACGTCGCACCGCCCATCGCTATCGAGCGGGCGCAAGGCGCCTGGCTCATCGGCTGCGATGGCACCCGTTACCTCGACGCCATCGCCTCGTGGTGGACCTGTGTCCACGGGCACGCCCACCCGGCCATCGTCAAAGCGGTCCGCGAACAGGTCGCCCAACTCGACCACGTCATGTTCGCCGGCTTCACCCATGAGCCGGCGGTCCGCCTCGCGGAAGCGCTCATCGAGCGCGCGCCTGCTGGCTACGGGAAGGTCTTTTTTTCCGACTGCGGCTCCGCATCGATCGAAGTCGCGCTCAAGCTCAGCTACCAGTCACGACAACAACGCGGAGAGATCAAGCGGCAGCGCTTCGCGGCGCTGCATAACAGCTACCACGGCGAGACCCTGGGTGCCCTCTCCGTGTGTGGCAGCGACCCGTATCGAGCCACCTTCGCGCCGCTGCTGATGGACGTGCTCTACCTGCCGAGCCCGGCGTACCCGGATCACGGCCACGACGACCTCTCCAACGACACCGGCGCTGATTCTCCCGAGGCCGACCAAGCGGTGGCGCTGCTCGAGGCGCACGCGCACGAACTCACCGCGTTGGTCGTCGAACCGCTTGTCCAATGCGCAGGGCGCATGACCATGAGTGGTGCCGGCTACTATCGCCGTGTCGCCGAATCCGCACAGCGATTGGGCGTGCATGTGATCGCGGACGAGATCGCTGTCGCGTTCGGACGTACCGGCCGCCTCTTCGCTAGCGACTGGAGCGACGTGACGCCCGACCTCCTCTGTTTGAGCAAGGGGCTCTCGGGAGGGGTCTTGCCCCTGGCCGCCACCCTGATCCGCGCGGGGTTCGAGAACGATTTCAAAGGACACCCGGCACGGAGCTTCATGCACAGTCACACCTTTACCGCCAACCCCATTGCATGCAGCGCGGGCCTCGCCAGCCTCGCGCTATTCGACGCCCCGGCGTTCGTGGCCCGCACGGAGCGTTTCGTACGTAGGCTAGAAGATCTCCGACGATGGATCGCGTCGCGCGTCCCCGCCGTCACCCACCACCGCCAAGCAGGCGCGATCGTGGCATTCGAAGTCGCGCCACCGAATGGTGCGCGCTTACCCACCGACGCCCGCCTGGGCCTCGCGCTGCGCCGGGCTTCGCTTGCACGCGGTGTGCTCTTGCGTCCCCTGAACGATACTGTCTATTGGATGCCGCCGCTTTGCATCGCCGATCGAGAACTCGAGCGACTCGCCGAAGTCACGTGTGAAGTCATCCTTGAGGTGTTGCCATGACCACATCAAGGTGGCTGGCGGGCGCGCTGCTGGTTCTCGGCACGGCATGCCCGGACTCCGGCCCGCTCACGTTCTCCTTCGATTCCGAACCGCACTGCCGACCTGGCGCCGAGGTCGAGCTGGCCAGTGTGTTGCCTGCGGTACAAGTGATCGCCGTGGTCGCGGACGGCGATACCAATCCCGGAGCCGCGTGGGTCGTTGCTACCGAGACCGACAACACCTCTAGGATGGCACACTACATGGTCCACCGCGTCGCAGGTTCCCACGACCCCGACGCCATGGATCCGGTGCGGCTGCCAGTGGGTCCGGCGGCCGAGGGCGACGATCCCGATCGCCTTACCTTCGTACCCGGCCCATCATCCGGCGAAGCCTGGCTGCTCGTCGCGCGCGCGACGAGCACCGATCTCTACGTATTTGATCAGGACTTCGGGCTTCGCCCCGGCTCCCACGACGTGCACGACCTCACCGCCGCCACCGATTCGAGCGAGTCCGACGGCGGAAGGCGCGACCTGCTATTCGTCGCCAGCCAACCCTATCTCTCGCTGACGCCCGGAGCCAGCAAGACCGCCGACTTCCGCCTCTCGTTCACCGCCTTGTCGCCGTCGCTCACCGCCATCCATGCGCAACAGCTTCACTTCGCACTGAGCGGTTGCCACGAGGACGACGGGCCCGAAGGATACTGCGACGGAGTATCCTTCCCGGCGATCAAAGTGAGCTCGGTAAAGGGCTTGCCCAGCACCTCCGTCAGCACGTTAGCTGTCCACACTGTAGTGAAGGAAGCGGGTTGGGACGACGACGACGACGACGACGATTACTACTACTACTCCCAACGCTCCGTCCTCAAGCTCCGCGAAGAAGCCGGTCTGCTCCGCGGCGAATGGCAGGCTCTGGGATATCGCTACGAGGATGACACGCACGAGGGGGAGGGCAGCAACGGTGCGCAGATTCCCGACATCCAATTTCTCGACGTCGCAATCGACGGTTTTTCCACCTTCGTCCTCTCGGGAAAGCGCGACAATTTGCTCCGGATCGACGACGCCGACGGCACGGTCACGCCGTACGCCGTGCCGGGTCCGGGCATGCGTCGATTGGCCCAGCTACGCACCCAAAGTGCAATCTTGCATACCGACGAACTCGGGCTCCAGCTGACCTTGCTGACGGACCTGCGCGAACCCACCGACACGCTATGGAATATCGACCCATCGCAAGAGGGACTGGAGCTCGGGGGCAGGTATTCCATCCTAAAACTTCCGGGCGCCCACTCCGTGCAAGCGGCCGGCCGAGGCCGCTTCCTCGTCTCAGTGCGAAACGCAGCGCCACAGTTGGTCCATATCGGCTGCCTCGCCCAACACTGAACAAGCCCGATAGCGAGAGCGATCGGGCTTGTTCGGCGTTGGGCACACCTACGCGACGAGCAGGCTAGCGAGCACGAGGCGACCCGCTGGCCTTTCTGCTCTTCTTTCGTTTGGGTCGGTCCTCCCCAGGTTTGGATTCCACGGCGCTCAAACCGGGCACGCTGGTGTGGCGAGCAGGCCGAAACAACACCTCTGCCGGCACGATCGACGGCGCAGCGCCACCTCTTCCCCACAAGAACTGCAAAGACGCGGGACCGGATGGGCCCTTGAAGTATTCGATCATGAGATCGTACTCGCCAGCCTCGAGAAAAACGAGCTCGCAAACCTGTTCTGGACCGTGCACACCGGGGCTCTCCAGCACCGCAGTGTCCTCAAGAAAGAGTCGTGAGCCATCACTTCCGCTGAGACACAGCTCATATTCATCCGCGCCGAGGACATTGAGCGAGCCCGTAAAACGCACGGCGAAGTTATGTGAAGCCACCGTTTGAGGTCCAAGCACCCCGGGAGGACCCGCCCCTGAGCCGAGGTTGAGGGCACCCACGGCGAAGACCGAGTGTGGTGCCTCGAAGCTCGAGAAATCTGGCAGTTCCCGCACTTCTCCTCCTGCGGCGTACACATCTCCAAGCAAGCCGTTGCGGGTGCTCGCATCGACACCAAACCCGGCATCGGAAGCCATGACCCGAAACGCGGCCTTCGAAACGACCTTGGATGCTCCTACCTCGACCTTCACCCTGCCATCTTCCGCACCGTTTGGCACGATGGCGAGAAGACGATCCGACCCGACCTTGACGACCTTCCACGCCTTGCCGCCCGCGCTGACCTTGTTCTTCGCGGGATCGGGTGAGAAGCCATGCCCGAAGACTTCGATCATCGTGCCTGCCACTGCGGCGTTCGGCACGATGCCATCGACACCCAGCTTGCCGTCGCCGGATGCCTGGCCAAGATCGTCCTCCTCCCCGGGGCGCGGAGGCTCGTCGGAAGCGAGTCGCAACTGGCCCTTTTCGCGCTTGCCGGCATCGCGAGTACCCGTCACCCCGCGGGCGCGACTGGGTCCCGATGCCCCCGACGCTGGCACGCCTTCGGAAGCCGCGGAACCATGCGCCACATCCGAACTGGGCGCCGTGCTCTGCGAGCCTTGTTTTGGACCGCAGGCCACACATGGGAGGCATGCCAGAGAGATCAGGATATGTAGTGGGCGGGCGCGTGTCATAGCTGGGCCTTGATGAGCGTTCGACGTAGCGGTTCCGACCAGATTCAGTCGGCGCTGACGCCACCAGTGTACACGCGGGACCTCTGCAAAGAAGGCTTCCACGCCAAAGTGGGTCCGAGTCCGGGCTTAGCCACGCTGGGGTCGGGCGCGAAACCGGACCTTCCCGTGCTCCGTCACAACCTCCAAACGCACCCGTACGCCATGACGCGCCTCAAGCTTGGGAATCTGCCGCTGTAGCTTGGCCGCCAAGGCCTCATAACTCACGCGACCAGTGCCTTGCCCCATGACCCGGCGGGCCTCGACATACTGTTCGTAGAGTTGCCTCAGCTCCCCACCGGACCTCTCCGGTGGGGAGCTCTTGCCCGCCGTCGCCGCCGAGGTGTCCCGCCCTTCTCGGGCATCGCGCATTTTTCGCATTTCCTCGCGCTGGCGACGCTTTCCCTCGGCGACCACCCGCGTGTAGCTGCCATCCTCAATCGCTCGTAAGATCCGCGCCCAGTGCTGCTCGTACACCGCGAGGCGTTGCCGGAGCCCGCTCGCACGATATCGATACACGGAATTCGAGGATTTCAGCCGCAAGAGGCTCCGAAACGCCCTGCGCACGGAGGCCTGCTCACGGACCGGCGGCACCCGGTCGACACCGGAGAAATAGCGCTCAAAAGCGATTTTGAGTAGTTCTAGGCGCTCCTCAAGCTGGTTCAGATCCGCCGCTTCGCTGGGTTCCTGGCGTCTCACTAGCGAGTAAGGTAGCTCGGATCACGCGCCCCGGCGCAAGCTTCCCGAGAAACCCGCCCGAGCTGTGCGGCAACGCAAGAAGCGCCTCGAATCCGGCGGCGAAGCGGGCAGCCGGGAGGTTTGGTGCTTTGCCGGGGTACGGTCTATCAAAGGGCCGACGACCCGATCGCGTCCTGAGCCGCAGAAACTCCCTCCGCCGTGACTTCCGTCCTCGCGTTCATCCTGCTCATCGGCCCACTCATCTTCATCCATGAGCTGGGCCACCTCGTCGCCGCGAAGCTCGTGGACGTAAAGGTCAAGCGCTTCTCCCTCGGGTTCGGGCCGCCCCTGCTGCGCGTACACTTGGGTGAGACAGAGTACTGTATCGCCCCCGTTCCGCTGGGCGGCTATGTGTCCCTACTAGGACAAAACCCGCAAGAGGAAGTCGCCGCAGTCGAGTCCGAACGCTCCGTGGCCGGCAAACCACTTTGGGCGCGATTCCTCGTGCTCGGAGCCGGGCCGGCGGCAAACCTCGCCCTGCCCCTGCTGCTCTATTTCATCTTCTTCCTCAGCCACACGGTGCACGCACCTCCCATCATCGGCACCGTACTCGACGACTCCGCCGCACAGGCCTGCGGCCTGGAGCCCGGGGACCGAGTGGTGGGCATCGAGGAAAAAGACATACGTTCATGGAAAGAGATGCGTGAAGTCATCTCCCGCTCCCCGAGTCAGGAACTTGGAATACGGGTCGAGCGCGACGGCCAACGCTTCGACCGTTTCGTCATCCCGCGGAAGACGGTGCGGCGCGGCCCTCTGGGCAACGATATAAGCCAGGGACTGCTCGGCGTCTTCCCGTGGTTCTACACGCCACAGATCGGCCTGATGGAACCAGACAGTGCCGCGTACCGCCAAGGGCTGCGCACAGGAGATATCGTCACGTCCATCAACGGCGAGCCCGTCCGCACGGTCGAGGATCTCGAGAGCGCGCTGGAATCGCCACCGGACGCGTTGCTTCGACTCACCTACCTGCGCGCCCACGCCACCCAAGGTCCCCTCGGGACCTACCTACTCTACGACTCGCACCACGCCACCTTGCTACCCCGGAGGTCGGGCGAGCACTACGATGTGGGCATTTTTCCGGCCAACACGTTCATCCGCCACGTGGACCCGGACTCACCTGCTGCGATGGCTGGGCTTGGCCCAGGTGATCGCATCCTCGCGGTCGACGGCAAACGGGTGACCCGTTGGGAGACGCTGGCCTTGGTCCTCGACCGAAAACAAAGCGAAGCGGTGCGCCTCAAGGTCCGGTCGTTCGGGGAGGATCCGCGCGAGATTCAACTCTCTCAAGAATTGCGCACCGGTCGCGACATCTACAAGCAAGACTACGAGTACGCGTGGTTCGGCGCGCATCCCTACTCCAACCGGTACGCCCCAGACGCCGAACGGATCCGCGGACGCTTCACCTACGCAGCTGGGGCCGCTTGGGAACAAACCAGCTCCATGATCGGCATGATGTGGACCACGATCCGCCAGATGGTGACCTTGGAAAGAGGTGTGGAGGAGCTCAGTTCTGTGGTCGGCATTTTCAACTTCGCGAGCACCGCTGCAGAGCACGGGCCCGGGGAATTTCTGCAGCTGATGGCCGTGATCAGCCTCAACCTCGCTTTCGTGAACCTCTTGCCCATCCCGGTCCTCGACGGGGGTCACATCCTGTTTTTCACCATCGAAGCCCTGCGCCGCCGCCCCCTTGAGCAACGCGCTCGAGAGATCGCCAGCTCCGCCGGTCTGTTCATCATTCTCATCTTGCTGCTCATCGCGTTGCGCAACGATCTCGCGCGATACTGGGTCGATTAAAGTGTCTAGCAACATTCCCGCACTCGAGCGGCATCTCGAGGGGTCACACCACCCATGTCCGACTGGCTGATCGGCTTTGACACCTCCACGCCGCGTATGCTCGTTGTACTCGGTCGACCGGCCATACCCGACCAGCAACCGCATGGGCGCGTGCTGGACACGGGCGCCAATCAGGCCTCCAGCGAACTCGTACCCGCCATCGAAGCCATGCTGTCTGCGGCGGGCTTGGAGCGATCCGTGGTCTCGGCAGTGGCCTGCGGATGCGGACCGGGCACTTTCACGGGTACGCGTGTCGCCATCGCCACGGCGATGGGCCTGGCCTTGGGTCTCGCGGCCCGCGTGTACCCGCTCTCCACCCTGGCGACCCTCGCCGCCAGTACGGATCGCGACGGCGTCGTATGGGCCATGCTCGACGCGCGACGTGGGGAAGTGTATGCGGCCCCCTTTCGCTGCGAAGACGGTCACGTTACGCCGCTACGAGAGCCCGTATGCGCCACCATGGATAGGGTCATTCGCGAGTACGGCGACGAATTTGTTCCCGACCACCTCGTCGGGACACCGGTCGAACTGTACACGGACACGCTTCCTCACGCCTGGCGGGCGCGCGCCCATGTCGGCCACGGTCCCTCCACCGTGGGTCTGTGGCGCGCCATCTTGTCATGCGTAGCAACGACCGAGCCCATCGACCCCGCACAACTCCGTCCCACCTACCTACGCGAGAGCTACGCCGAAATGGGCCTCAACAAGCCCAAGCGCCCGGTCACGCACAGCCCGTTTGTGTAGATCCTCGCAGTGTTCTGCCGTATTGACCCACTTCGAATCGGAGACGGGGGCGATGCTCAACACCGTTGTTAGAACCGCTCCCATCCGCGAGCGCCCTTGTTACACCGCCTAGGCGTACGCAGCGCTTGATCCAGAGTCCGCGGAACGTTGTACCGGACAAGACAGAATCGGCCGCATCCCGTTCCCCGGGTAAAGAAACCACATTGTATGCGCCGCCCCATCTCCCCTCACTATGCGTGCGAGGGGCCGGTCTCTCTTCTTGCGAGGCAACAACACGACGTCTCTTGCACACGATGCCCCGTCGCTGGCATGATCTCCCACAGAGGTAGGTTCCGCGTATCCGCGCTGCTACCCGCCGGACGGCTGCCAAGTTCCACTGCTGACCCTTCCCCCAGACCACGCCCCACACCGCGACCTCCAAGAGTGGACAGTGGGACTGTGCTGCAATTCCTTGAAGAGCGGAAGCGATTTCAAACTCAATGGGGCTCCCCTAGGCCAAAAACAAGCGCTAGGGCGGAGAGGCTATGATCGACTCGATGTGCGCGAGGCGTGGAAGCAGATCCCCCGGCGACGGCAGTCGCGTCGCTCTGGCTGGGTCGGATTGTCGGAAACCAGAACGTTCGAAACCTGCCGGGACTTCCTGGCGAACCGGGTTCCACAGCTTTGTTCGGTCTGCCGGGAAGTCAGCAGCTTCAGTCGGAAGGCTTGTCGTGGAGGGTGGATCGCGTGCAGCTCGGAGGGCTCAAGTCGATCCCTTTGCGGGTCATGATCCGAATTCACTGCGGGTATCTTGTCGACGACAAGGAAAGAACCTTCAGCGCGGTTCCGACGGCTCTGACGCGGGTCCGGACACCGCCGGCGCCGGGCCGGACCTTCGAGAGTTGGTTTTTTGTTCAGTCAGGGAGTCCGGCGGCACATGATGCGCGTGCACCGGGGTATGGCTGTATGTGGTCGGTTTGCCGGTCGTAGCCCGGTAGTGCCACGCCGTGACGACGAATCGGTCATTTGGGTAGATCCGTGTGGGAGAACAAAGTATGTGAAATCCGTCACGGGGGGATCGCCAAGAAGTCGAGACGATGCGCCCTTCTTGACGTGAGCGCGTACGAACCGCAGTCCGCAGAGAAACATCAGATCTGGGCCCGCTTGTCCCCCGAGACCCGTGTCGGCGTCTAATAGCGGCACGCCGCCGACACGGGGCGATCAAGGATGTGAAGAGGCGGCCGGTCCCCTGGCTCGCGGGTCGGTTCAGGCGATCGATTCAAGCACTAGCGGCCGGATTCCCTGTCAGTAGCGGTCATCCGTCGCGCGGTCATGGGACGACCCGCAAAACGTCATCGTCGCAGGTCCCCAGGTCCCCAGGTCGTTGCCCCAGTGGCAGGACCCCGGTCTGTGCCCACACCGGGGTGGCGCTGCTCTCGGTCAAGCGCCGATGTTGGTGCGACGAGCGTACTCCGGGTGATCACTCCGGGCGATCGGTCGGTTCGCGGCATGAATCGCCGAGCCCTTCCCCTCCCGCTGGACCTCCGCTCGTAGGTCTTCAGCCCGGCGTCGTAGATAGAGAAGACCTCTGTGAGCAGCGTTGAGGGCGTCGGGTAGCTGCTCCAGCAACAAGAGGGATTTCGCAGAAGTTGATCCCGCTGATGTTGGGTCCATCTCGCGGTTACCGCCGAGGAGTCTATCTTTCAGTTCGCCGAAGCCCGAAATTCTGAGGGTGATGTCCGGGGTGTCGCTTGGTCGCTCGCCGGGCTGAGATGGCTCATCGGGGGGTGTTTCGGCGCGCTGTGAATCATCGGTAGGTTTCTCTGTCATGCGATGATGCCATGGGCCGACCTGCCCCCCCGGTCTCACTCCATTGCCCACAGGGCTTGACCAACGTCGCAGTTGGATGAGAGCCTGACACAGGATCGTGGGAGATGAGTGTGCGCGAGAGCCCGGCACCCCCCCAAGTTGATCGCCAATACTTCGACCAAGCTCTCGAGAAGATTCGCTCGAAGCTGCTCGACTCCACTCGGCGAAATCGTTTGCTCAATTTCAAGAAGTCGGGGCGCGATGTCACCGTCGTCGACGAGATGCCAGACCAGGTGCACCAGCACCTGGTTCTCGATGGCAAGTCCTTCTGCTTCGATTCCCTCGATCCGGATGAATTCGGAGACTCACATGAAGACGCGGAGCGAGAGCTCTTTGACCATGAACAGTCGGGAGAGTTGCCGCAGTCGCAGGTAGGCAGCGCCGGTGTCGCCGCGAGGCACCGTGACGGCCGACTTCAGACCCCGTTTCGTGAGCAGGAGTTGGAGCGGCGCCTGCGTCGGCTCTATCGAGAGCACCGGATGGCTATCGAGGAGACAGGCGCCAACAATCTCTACCTAGCGATGGGGTTTCTGCATTGGTCGGATGACAAGGACGAGAACAAGGAGAGGGAGCGGGAGAAGAAGAAGGAGCCGACGAACTGGCAGCACTCGCCGCTGATGCTCGTCCCGGTTCGGCTGGAGCGTCAGGGCGGTGCGGGACACGGAGTCTATCACCTCGTGTTCGACGACCGAGGCGGGAGTGTCAGAAATTTTGTGTATGGGCGGACGAGCTGAGAAAGTACGGAAGCCATGCCCAGACGAACACAGACAGTAATCGCCGCAACGGACGATACTAAAAT
>JAZGFE010000008.1:0-8288 GCA_036479215.1 Nannocystaceae bacterium
GCAGCTTGAGTTGTTCATCCCTCGCTAGCCACGCTGTACGCACAGACAAGGTCGAGACGGGAACACGCCGCGAGAAGCCCCGCCCAGCGTGTCGCCGCTGCTTTGGTTCTTTCTGTGGGCCACCCCGAGAACAGCCCCACACCCTCTCGCAAACGTTGCCGTAAAGGCGCGTCGCGGGGCGTTCTTGGCCTGATCGGGTCCCGAGTTTTTCAGACACGCGCGCAATCGCACGACACCAACAAGCAACTCGCGCACTTCACAACCGTGCGCGCTCTCCGACCCGGCTCATGCTACTTAGGAGCGCCTGATCGGTTCCCGACTTTTTTAGACACGCGCGCAATCGCACGACACCAACCGGCAATGCGCGCACTTCACACCCGTGCGCGCTCTCCGACGCGGCTCATGCTACCTAGGAGGCTGTTGCACATTGGCGGACCGAGCATGGCGCCGGAGTTTTCGCCGAGATCGCGGAGGGAAAGCGCTGCTGTGGTGGTGCCACTGCGAGCTTTGCCGACAACGAGCTCGGCGAAGAGGCCAAGCCAGGCGACGGGAGCCAATGCGCAACAGACTCCTAGGAGCACACGCGCGCAATCGAACGACACTAACCCGCAATTCGCGCACTTCACACCCGTGCGCGCTCTCCGACCCGGCTCATGCTACTTAGGAGCTCTGATTCGTCGAACCGAACAGCAGTCTTCCACGCACGCAACGTCGCGCGTCCTACGTCAGTCGCCGAGTACCGAAACTCCTCCACGATAAACATGCCCCAAGCCTCACGAGCAAGAAACACTCGCCTGATATTCTGTGATTGCATCGTCCGATCAAACCGTTCCCGAATCGCCGCCTGCAGCTCGTGGATATCCATTCGCTCAACGTCGTCCAAGCACATCAGCACCCGTATGTAGTCCGGTGGAATACCTGTTTTCTTCCGTGGTGGGATATACGAGTTTCTGGATCGCTCCGCACCCACTTCCGCCCCCCTCGCTATTTCGCCCATTTCAGCGGCGGCAAGGTCCACAGCCAGCTGGTTCGTGTAGCGACCGCTTCCGAGTTTCACGCCTGCAAGCTGGAGCAACGAGCCGTCACGAACGACATCCCATGGGAAGCCCGGGCGGAGGACGAAGCCATGTTTCGCCAGACGGGACGGGAGGGCATCAATCTTCAGCTGGGAGGGATGGGTCGTGTCGTCGATTCTGTGGGCCTCTTGCAAGGAGACGTTCCGCACCCGTGCACCGTTCGGCCCAGGCTCTCGTTGTTGCCGTATGGTCAAGGATACGATGTAGGGACGAAACAGGTAGCCATCGCCTTCAAAAGATCCTTGCAGCGGATCCGGGAGCTTGACGGACATCCGGATGTCGGATGCGAGGCGAAGCTCGACCTTGGTGGAACCCCCAAGGACTCCTTGGACGAAGGCCAACAACCGGACGCTGTATTCCTCCCATTCATCTTCTTCAAGCTC
This sequence comes from Nannocystaceae bacterium, assembly GCA_036479215.1. Taxonomy (GTDB): domain Bacteria; phylum Myxococcota_A; class Polyangia; order Nannocystales; family Nannocystaceae; genus FL481. The sequence continues at coordinate 1,460 of JAZGFE010000008.1, forward strand.
GCTGTCGGGCTCCGCGTACGTTTCATGCTGCACGATGGGCTGGAGGTCTTGCGCGTCGTCATCTCGCGCAACAAGCAATTCTGTTTCCTCGGTGGGCGAAACCACGGCTGCCACAAGCGCAGCATCGGCTTCATCTTCAGGCGCCGAGTTGAGCATATCCACCAGCGCGTCAAACTGAGCGATGCGCACGAGACGTTCGCCAGGCGAAGCACCCTGCGTCTCGAATGTCATCTTAAGACTGCCAGGACTAATTGCCGCCCGCATCCCCGGAGCATCGTATGCCGGTGCCCATGGCAATCTCCTCTGGACCAGGGGAGCGCACCTGTCTGCGACTTGCACGAGATTGCCCAGGAGCTCAGCCGTTGGGTCGAGATCCAGCATCCCGCCTTCCTGCGCGAACCCGTGCTTCCAGACAAGGTGCCCGTGTGACGGCGTGTCTGCGAGCAACGCAAACGCCCGCTCGTACTCCGACACCGCCTCCGCCGCGCGTTCGGTGGGCAGTTCTTTGAACCTCAGCCGCGAGAGACCATGGGCCCGATCGGGGTGGACCGCGTTGTGGCGACGAATCGCGTGTAGCCATGGTGCATGGGGACCGATCGCTAGTCCCGCGCGAAGCAAGCGCGCGAACATCTGCGCTTCGTCCTCGGTTCGAGACGCGGAGTCGTAGCCCATCAAGCCGGCGACAATCCTATTCGCTGCCGCTTCCGCGTAGCTTGTGAAACCAGCCGGGCTCACGAGGGCCCAGGGAGCGGGTCTCCCGGTCGGTGAAGACGCCAGGAATGACTCCGTCCTCATCTGTTTCTTGGGCCGAAAGAAACGGTTAACGGGCGGCCTGTAGACCACCAGTGTCGCGCCGAGGTATACGTCCAGGTCTTTCGGCAAGCTTCGTGGTGTACTCAGCTGGCTCAGCACCTCAGTGTCTGGAATATCGTCAAGCGAGTGTACGTTGATCCATTCACGGGTATGGGTGTTGTAGAGACGCCCCTCCCCCGGCGAGAAGACTGCAGCGGCTCCGGACGCCGCTAGGTCGTCCTCAGGAAAGCTACCCTCAAGCCCTACCAGCTGCAACGGTTCGCTCACTGACACGACTCCTCGCCTCGGCAAGCGGCAACAAACTTCAACCGCGGGCAGAAGCGTTCTGCAATCTGGAGGTATTGGCGGGCTCGCTCCGGCGAGGCCGATGTCATCGCCCATTCGTCCAGCGCAGCCCGGAGATGATCCGGACAGGTCCAATAGTAGATCGGTGGACTTTTCACGGACTCAGGCACCCGAAGCTCCCACGTCCAGGCCTCCCAACCGTTCTCGCTTTGCTCAGCCCAAATCCCCGCTGCATCAGTCATTTCGCAGGGCCAAATCTCCTCTGGCCCTGATACCAGAGGTCGTTCGCCCTTAAAGTATCGGCTCCAGCCGCACACTTCCTTATCCCCGGGGTATCGCGCCAACCGGTCGCTCGACTCTTCGACCGGCCAACTGAAAGACCCAAGATACTGAACCCGCTTCCGTGACTCCCAGCCGCATGCTGGTCGGTGGTGTTTCACGAGTCCGCCTGTATCGAAGGGGCTCAACGTGCCCGCAATCGTGGCGTCTCTTGTGAGTGAAATCGACACGTCTCCAAAGCGGCTCGTGGTCCGGCCCAAGAAGAAGTAAACATGACGGCAGTCGATCTCCAAAACTGCCTCGTTCTTCGCGGTTGTGCACGCCGAGCTGGGATTTGGCTCGATCCGATCGACGAGCGCCGCGACATACGCCTCCATGTCGGGAGCGGCGTTGTCGTCCTTCCGACTGAGCGTGTGCGCCCAACGAGGTTGCGGCACAGTACTGCCTCTGCGCTTCCCTCTGCGCTTTCCTCTGCGCTTTCCGCCTCGGTTGCCGGCTACCACGGGCGAGAATCTCGCACGTCGCGCCACAGATGAGCAAGGCCGCGCAGCGATGATCCTGACCGGGATAAAAGCGGCGCAGGGCATTTTCGCCCAATCGCACACCAGCAGATCACCGCGCTGAAAGCGAGGAGGACCCCCGGCCTCACACATCATGGATGGTTGCCCCGCGGTTGCTCGCTCTGTGTGCAACTCACCCTGGATCTGCTCCGCCGGGATCCACCACGAGCTGCGGCCATCGCAACGCGCGCCATCCAGTCGATTGTCCGCCAGCGCCAGGTGCCCCACCGGATAGTGGGCTGACCTCCCTGGAGGACGTCGCAACTTTGCCACCAACTCGCCACGCTAGGCCACTTCGGGCGCAACGACCGGCACAAGCTCCAAGTCCTCAGGCTCCACAACGCGGCCGCTCACCATATGGCGGGCGCGCTGGATGGCGTTTCGAAGCTCCCGGACGTTGCCCGGCCACTGGTTCGTCAGAATCGCCCGCTGAGCCGCTGGGCTGAACGACATCGAGACTCCCTTTCCCGCGAGCTCGGCGAGAAAAACCTCCGCGAGCCCCAGGATGTCGCGCTCCCGGTCCCGCAGGGGAGGAAGCTCTACCCGCACCACAGCGACTCGGTAGTACAGGTCGACGCGGAATCCGTCCCACTTCGCCATATCGACCAGGTCGCGGTGGGTGGCCGCCACGACCCGGACGTCCGTGGGAACCGGCGTCGCCGTACCGACCCTGGTCACCTCCCGCCGAGAGAGCACGCGCAGCAGCGTGGGCTGGGCATCGGCCGGGAGCTCGCCGAACTCGTCGAGGAACAACGTGCAGCCGGCCGCGTGCTCGAACGGCCCCGGCGTGTCCCCGTCCCCCAAAAGCGCCTCCGCCTCCCGACCGCGTGGCAAAGCCCCACAGTCCACCACCACGAACGGGCCGGACGCACGGGCCGGACGCACGGGCCGAGTTTTCGTGGAGCCCATGCGCCGCCAGCTCCTTGCCCGTCCCCGTCTCGCCACCGATCAACACGCTCATCTCCGACGGTGCCACACGTTCGAGCTGGGAGAACACCTCTCGCATCGCCACGCTGCGGCCCCGTAACGGCCCGAATGACTCGCTCTTCGACAACGAGAGCGCATCGGTGACCGTCTTCGGTTGCTTGGCCGGCGGCCCCACTACGCCGCCGTCCCCATCTCCGAGAGCCGCGTTGGCAGGTGGCACTCGCCCAGCGAGCGCGGCGATCTCCGACCACGCAAAACGCCAGCGGCCGCCAACCCGCCACCCGCGGATCTCACCACGCTTGCGCATCGACAGAATGGCCGACGGGCCCACCGAGAGGCGGCGGCCGGCTTCTGCCGCGGAGATGAGCTTCTCTGCCGGCATCGGGTCTGCTGCCTCCCCTCCGTCGCCCTCCGGGGTCTTCGGCTGCATGTCGTAGTGCTTCGCCAGGTCGGTGTCGCTCGCTAGCTGCACTTCGGTCACCGCCCCGCTCGTCGCGTCCGCCAGTCCGGCTTTCGCGCGTTTCTCTCGAGCTGTCGCCTCTTCCTCTTCGGTTTGCTGCCACAGCGAACGGAACTCCACGGTCCACTCGGTAGGTACTGCGGACGCCCCACCACCTCGTCGCCCTGCGTTGCGGCGCACCGCCAGCTGAATCTCCGTCACCCGGTTCACCGGCCGCACCAACATCTTTTTCTGCTGGGCGCCGACGTGGTCGTACCAGGCCCGCATGGCGCCCTCGTTCTTGCCACTGTTGAGCCCGCCTGGTGTTTCGCCGAGGAGAATCTCCCTTGGCAGGTCGGTGTCCGCCACCAAGTCCTTGTCGAACACCTCCATCAGGTCTCGCAGGCCGGTGAACGTGCGGGTTTGCTCCTTGAGCTCGTCGGCCTTGTCGTACCCCAGAATGCCCAGGCTGTCGTAGCCCTTGCGCATAGCGGCCAGCATCCTGCGCATGGCCTTCTCGCCGTCGGGGTTGGGCTTGCCGTCGGCGTGCATCAGGGCTTTCTTGAAGCCCTCGACCGCCAGAGTGATGACGCTGGCGGAGTGCATGATGGACGCCGCGTGACCCCGGGAGGCACCACGGCGGCGTATCGAGTCGTAGACCAGCTGCAGGATGCTGGGCCCCCACCCTCCTTCGAGCATGAGTTGGGTGGTCGGAACACGCCATCGAGTCGCGGAAGTGAAGTGCGATTTCGAGGTCTTCTTGCTCGGAGTTGACTGACTTCCAGTCGAACTCCTCCGCGCCCTTGAGTTCCCAGCCCTCTCGCGTCGCGTCGTCGGCAAGCCGGTTCACAATCCGGTGGGCCGCCGCCGACTGCTCGTGCATCGCGTTGAGCTCGAACTCGGTGAGCCGTGGGCGAGCGCCGAAATGGTCATGGGAGGCCGGGTCGGCCTGGGAGCCCTGGCCTGTTTGGGCGTTGAGCCAGCCGTCGGAGTGCACGGGGTTAGGCTATGGGCGGGTCGGCAGGTGACCGAATCAGCCGTGCCCGGGCTTCTGCTCACTCCGCGAGTTCGAAGATCGCGTGGCTACCCAGCCTGGATAAGAGGCGGCGCCTTGACGTGAAACGATGTTCTGCGCCAAAGGCGGCTTCGGGCGGCTTACTCAAACGTTCGTGCGATCCCGGAAAACGCAGGGTCACTCGGTGGTTGTGATGACGTGATCCGCCGCAGCACAAACTGGCCAGTGGTTTGGCAATCAATCAGCACCATAGCGCTGATCGCTTGCGGCCCGAGTGGGCTCACACCCTCTGCCACCGGGGCGCAGATGGGCGCAGACGACCCGCCGGATGAGTCGACATCAGCGCCGCCGACTCCGGGCGCGACGGATGAGGGCGAGGGTGAGCCGCCCATCTCGTGCGGGGCTCCGGACGCTACCGAGCCAAACGACGCGGCCGTGGACGCGGTCGCGCTCAATGACTCGACGACCGGACGTTTGTGCCCCGAAGACCGCGTGGACATGTTCCATGTGGACATCTCCGAGCTTCCGTATCGGTTGCGCGCCGAACTTGAACTCGAGTCCAGCTTGAACCAGTCGGTCACGTTGGCCCTGATCGGGCTGGATGGCGAACAGGTTCTCGCAAGTGAGACGGAGGACGCGGGGGTGCAGGTTTCTGCTGACGTGGAGGCGCCGGGTCGCTACTTCGTCAAACTGCGACTTAGCGACGACCAAGGGGCCAGCGTCGTCCCCTACACGCTACGCTGGCATCAAGATCGTTCCTGCCGAGTGTCGGGTTGTGCGGTGGCACTGGACGGCTCGCCACTCGCTGAAATCTATGTGAACGCGTTGGCCTACGAAAACGACTCTCCCAGTTGGGACATCCCGTTCTGGGCGCCAGACGGCTGCCTGGCCGAGGCTCGGATCGACGCGGAGCCGGCCTGGTACTTCCAGTTCATCGCCACGCAATCTTCCACTCGCGCCCAGCAGGAGCGGTTCATACGGTGCGTCAACCGTGAGCACATCGAGCTCGGAGCTCTCGCCCTCCCGGACGTGGGGGCCCTCGTACCCGTCGAGGGCCTCGCCACCCTCGCAATCGACGACGTGCTCTCGCTCGAGACCGGCGCTGTCGCGCTGGACTTTCCACTTGGGCTAGAAGAGAGCCTGGGGGGTGTGCGTGTCCCCACGTCGTGGTGGCCGTACGACGCTGTATCGGGTGCGCCGGTGCTGGCCACGTGGGCCTTTGCGCCATGGGGGGTCAAGAGCAAGGAAGCGATGGGGATCGAGATCCAGGATAGCCTCGGCCTGTCCTCCGGGGACACGGTTGGGTTTTGGACGCTGGGCTCACGCGACGTCGTGCTTGAGGGCGAGCCCGAGTACGAGAGCAAGGGAGTGTTCGACGGTACAACGATTCGACCGGTATCCGGAGGGATACGGCGGTTGAGTTGGTTGCTCGTCACGCGGGGCGAGTGACGTGGTGCCCATGCGTACCGATCCGCGCGCGTCGCGGGGCGTTCTTGGCCTGATCGGGTCCCGAGTTTTTCAGACACGCGCGCAATCGCACGACACCAACCAGCAATGCGCGCGCTTCACACCCGTGCGCGCTCTCCGACCCGGCTCATGCTACTTAGGAGCTCGGATCGACTGTGCCTTGTCCTGAGCCCTCCGCCAATCTCGGTCCTGAGGTCCGCTCGAGCTGTCGGGGGCCTCTACGCCGATGAAGATCTGCGATGCCGAGAGCCGCACCTTCGGGCTTCGGTAGTTTTCCTTAACCTCGGCATCCAACGCACCGAGTTGTTTGTCGGTGATCACTGCAAGATTGCGGCTGGCTAGCGCGGTCTCGCGCAGTCGAGAACAGATCAATCCCTCGTAGCTTTCTTGGGTCTCCCCGATGCGCTGTAGATGTTTTGACCAGTCTCCCGCATGGTTGCGCACGGTCGCCAGTTCGGCCTCGACCTTAGCCGGGTCACAATTCACTCCGGCTTGCTGAGCCTCGTCTGCCAGAAGCTTCTGGTAGGAGAGGCGAGACAGAATCTGGGTGGCGGTAGACTCTCTTTCCGCAGGCTGCGAGCCACGCCGTTGCGCCATCATCGATTCGAATAGACCGTATTGGACCCCGCCACTCAGGCGATGGACGACCAGGAACGGATCCGAATCTACCGCCGGGTCGCGGTCGTTGAGTGAATTCCCATGTTCGGTGTGTGATGGGTTCTCGCGAGGTGCGTCGACCGAGCGACTGCAGGCAGGCGGTGCGAGTAGCAGCGCGATCGTCAAGACAGCGCTCGCTGACGAGGTCGTGTGGTCAGGTGCCTTCATTTGCAGTACTCCTCAAACAGCGCCAACGAGGCGGCTTCGCACAAATACGGACAAAACTCAGCCTCTACGCTGAGATTTACCTTCCAAAAATCCGGGAGTGTCAGAAATTTTGTGTATGGGCGGACGAGCTGAGAAAGTACGGAAGCCATGCCCAGACGAACACAGACAGTAATCGCCGCAACGGACGATCACTACCGCAAAGCGTGGGCTGGCAATGTG
>JAZGFE010000009.1:0-7556 GCA_036479215.1 Nannocystaceae bacterium
TTCATCACTAGAAGAAATACCCCTCCCAAAACTACACATCCCTCCACAGTCTCGCTCCACCTCCAAACAAAACATTCCTCCTCCTGACCCCGTCTGCCTCATACACAAAAAATCTGACACCCTCCGATTGTTTCGGCCACGGCTGGGGTTTTGCCGACCTTTTTCTTGCAGCCATATGCACTGGCCATGTTCCAGATCGGGATCGTACGGGCTCGTACGGGCAGACGCAGCTCGACCCTTTTCGCAGGGCCAGCCCGACGGGCCGTTTTCTATAAAGGTGGGCACGAAAACCCCCCACCTCACCGAGCTGGTCGACGCCGACCGATCAGCGCCCAACCGCAGCGCGCTCAGCGTAGGCGAGCAGGCGCCTGACCTGCTCAGCTCGCCACTGGCCACCGCCCCGTGGTCGGGCTTCTCGACGGTTCAGATCGTCGGTGATGCGGCACGGCGTGAGCCTGCGCCAAGGTCGTCTCTTTGGCCCGCCGTCTTCCAACCCCCTCGACCCCCTCAAGAATAATCGTCCTCAGCACGGCGCAGCATCCGACGGATCTGCGTGGGGTACCACCGACCCCCCGACCTGGGGCTACGTCCTCGGATGTCGAGCGTCAGGTCGTCAGTCAGCACGCTTGATCAGATCGGCGACAACAGGGCCGCACGGGTTCGACAGTGATCGGCGTTGTGAGTCGTAGCGCCGCGTCGTCCGTGGGTCGGCGTGTCTCAGGTGATCCTGCACCCTATGTAGAGCTACGCCCGCGGCCAAAGCCGCGGTTGCTGCCCCATGTCTAGCCAGGTGCGGGTGCAGTGCTCTCTCGATGCCAGCCTGTTGGCCCAGGTGTTTGATTCTCTTCCAACCCGACTGTGAGCTGATGGCCCTCCCCAGTTTCACGACCCCACCTTTGCTGACGGGAACGAAGATCGGTCCTTCGTGGATATCCGCGGCATCCAGCCACTGCTGCATGGCTTCGTGGACGATGGGAGCAAGGGGCACGCGGGCGGGCTTGTTGCCCTTCCCTATAATCTGCGCCACATGATGGCCAGCTTCCTCCCCGAGCGTCTCGACTGTTATCCCCAGAGCCTCCGAGATCCGAAATGCCTGGACGGATAACGTCAGCACCAGAGCGCGGTCGCGTAGCCCGATCATCGTCGCGGGGTCGCAGACCTCCAGCAGTCTACGGACCTCAGCGGGTGTGATGCCCTGTTTGGGGGGTGGCTCGGCGATCTTCGGCCGACGAACTCGTGCCGCTGGGTTGCTGTCGATGACGCCCTCGTCCTCCAGAAACTGGAAGTAGCCACAGATCGCCGCCAGGTGCTGTGCGATGGTCGTTGGGGCGCGTCCCAGCACCTCAAGATGCTCGCGGTAGCTCTCGATGGTGCGACGTGTCACCTGGTCGACCGGAACAGAGGCCCACCTCTCGAACGCGATGGCGATCCTTCTATAGACCCGCCGAGTTCCTTCCGATGGAAGGCCGCGGCAGTAGGCGTCGAGGTGTGACGCCCGTCGCTCGGGAAACCGGAGGACGTGCCGACGGTTGGTTGATGAAACAGGCATTTCATAAACCAACACGTCGATTCGCCCGAGTGTTAACCGCGCCGGGTCCGCCGACCAGCGCGACGCGACGCGCACACCGTCAACCACGAGTTTAAGCGGTGGCTCGGCACCTCGCGTCGGCACGCGTCCGGGTGACACCGGGAAATGATCCCCGGCTCTTGGTCGAGGGTGGGTTCACCGTCCTGCGCTAGCGACTGCGGCCGACGATCTTACCACAACCGAAGAGAAAACGAGGGCGAAGTTTTTTCCGACGAACAGAAGGGAGGGTCCATCGCGTACAAATGCCGCGTCCTATTCTTGGATATCGTTTCCGTTTCGTCCTCGTTCCCGCGCGGCTAGTGTGGATTCCGATCTCCCGTCCAGACTTTCGGTTCTCCCAGATATTGGTGGTTGCATGGCAACGGCATTCGTTTCTCAGGGCGGCAATCCGTTCGCTTTCGTCTCTCTTTCGCAAGTGCAACACGGTCGGACGAGATATACCGCCGCGGCAACTTTGGGGCGGCGTTCCTCAAATCACCCTGACTCGTGAGAGCCCTGCACTAGTGGACTCATCCAGGGGATTCCTCGACGTCGTTCATGTAGCGAGCGAGAAGACGCCCAGACCGGCTCGCAGGCCGCCAATCGGGTTTTTCGGCCGTGGGGGTAGAGCAGGAAGCATGGGCCGAAGATTTTCCCGACGGTTAACAAACGCACAGTCGAACGTGGAAGGGGGCAGGAACCCGAACGACGTGGACGCAACTGTCGAGACGCTCACAGCGCAGGCTGCGGAGCCCGCTGAGGTTGAGACGACCAACGGCTTCGACGAGGTCGTCGCGGGGCTATCTGCCGCGCTCGGCGGTCTCGTCACACTTCTGCGTGTCGACGGACCTGGGCAGGGCGAGGAACCCTGGATGGATGTGCCCGAGGCCGCCGCCTACGCCCGGGTCAAGGAGCCCAGGGTCCGCTTGTGGGTGCGCGAACGTTGGGTCGTGTCGGGACGGGATGGTACGGCCATAAAGATAAAAGCCAGTGCAATCGACGCCTATCTGCTCGGTGGGCAGGACGATGCTTGTGTTCACGGGAGACAACGCCGCCGAGGCGGCGCAGGCGAAGTCCACCCGCGAGTGCTGCAAATCCTGAACGAAGACGAGGACGAATAGTGGGCAGTCTGTTCCGCCGCTCCGGTACGGCCTCCTGGTACATGACGTACTGGGACCCTATCGCGCACAAGTGGGTGCAGCGTTCAACCAGCGAGAAGGGGGAGAAGCAAGCGCGGAAGGTGTTGGCCGATATGGACGCCATGCAACTGCGGCGAGCGGAAGCAGCCGGCCTGAATCCAGGGCCGCTCGGTCAAGTTGCTGCATCGACAAGCCGTCCGCGTAGCGGGAAACACGTCCTGCTGGTCGATGCTGCCGACGCCTGGATCGACGAACGGGCGGAAGCAAGTCAGGCAAACCATTCCAACGAGGTCGGCCACCTACGGAACCACCTCCTCCCGGAGCTTGGAACGATGCCGTTGACGAGCATCCGCCCCAAGCACATCCGATTATGGCTCCGGTTCCTACGGTCAAAGCCACGAACCCCGGGGAAGGGGCCCAAATCCCCAAATTTGCTGGAGGAGGAGGAGAGGCTGGCACCGCGGACTGTGCGGAAGGTCTATGGCACCGTTCACAAGATGTTCGACGATTTCGTTTCAGATGAGCTGATCTCCCGAACTCCGTGCAAGATCAAGCGCGAGGATCTTCCACCCGATGTCGACACGGACCCAGAGTGGCGTGACACCGCGGTGTACACGATGGACGAAGTTCAAAAGCTGATCTCCGACCCGCGAGTCCCGGAACACCGGCGGATGTACTACGCCGTTTCATTCTTGACGGGCTCGCGTCACGGTGAGGCCGCGGCGCTCCGCTTTCGCCACCTGGACCCGACCACAGAGCCTCTCCAGAAGCTTCTCATCGCCCGCTCGTACGGCGGGCGGACGAAAACCACGGTGGTCAAGCGCGTGCCGGTCCATCCGACCTTGGCCGCGATGTTGGCCGAGTGGAAGCTCGGGGGATACCAGCGCTGGGTGGGGCGGACCTGGGAGCCCGACGACTTCATCGTCCCTGGCCCGGTTCCCAGACTGCGCAAGAACCTGCGAGGCAACGCAACGCGGATGCACAGCCGCCATGTCGCCTATCACCGACTCGTGGAAGTGGACCTCAAGACACTCGGCTATCGACATCGACGGGTCCACGACATGCGCCACACGTTCATCACGCTCACGACGGATGCTGGAGCCGAGTACGACGTTGTGAAGTTGATCACGCACGCCCCACCGAGGGGCACTTTCGACAGGTACCAGCGCGTGGGATGGAAGCGCCTCTGCGACGCCGTGCTGTGTATGGATGTGCGACGGAGATCGGGCGGCGAGGGCGTTGGCTGAGCTGCTACTGCTCAGGCGATGAAGTGCGAGGCGGTGCTGTGCATCAAGCTGACACGGCGGTTGGGGACGCGCGAGGCAAGCCGATAGCCGTAGGCGGGTGCTGAGCTGTTACCACCGAGAGGCGGCCTGATTCGGGCGATCCCATTGTTGGACCCTACGGGCGAGGGACCGCTGCCTGATTCGGGCGATCCCATAAATGCACACTACGGGCCGCGCGTGTCGCCGCGCTCGTCGTGTTCGCTGGACTTCACGGAGTATCCGCGCCTTCGATTTCGCCGCCAAACAGTCCAATCCGAATCCGAGCCCCCGGTTGACATAGGAGCGTCACCACGGCGTCTCAAAAGTCAACCACCGAAAGTTCCCCACCGTCGCCCGTGTTGAGCAGATCCCCCCATAGGAGACCACGCAATGGACGTGCGGGAAAACTCCCAGCTCCGCGTCTTGATCAGCGGATACTTGGAAAACCACGTCGGCGTGCCCCGCTGTGATGGGAGTTTCCCTAGGAAGCGCGCTCGTGCCTGGGGAAACTCCCCCCATGCGAACCGTCGCGCCGGAAGGTAAAGGCGCATTGTGGGCAACAGCCCAAGAGTAGCAAACGCTGCCTCCCCGAACGACAGTCACCGGCTCTGCTGCAAGTCGCACCGGGATGACTGGCCTTGGTTCGGATGCTCCGATGTGAGCATGCCGCTGTCCAATCGAGAGGGACCTCCTTATCTTGGCCCCCGCAGCTCCAATCACCGCGTACGAGCCGTCCGCGCCATGTAGGGCCAAAGAGTGTTCAGCTTCCTCCGAGGAAACCTTGATTCGACCTCCGCGCGTTGTCATGTCCAGACAGTGGATTTCAAAGAGTCCACCGGGTTTCAGTTGTAGGTCGAGAACTAGCTTGCGGCCCGCCTCGAACACTCGAAATCTTCCACTTTCGGTCCTAGTGTCCCATGAGCTGGAGTTAACGACGATTTCGTTGTGCAAGATCTCCAAGCTAACGTCACCCTTGGTGTCCAAGAATTTGGCAGAGAGGATGACCGGCGTGTTTTCACGTTCGGGGGGCGAGATCTTGAGAACCGAGTCACCGAACGCCGAGATCACCGTCTCCGCTGGGTCCTCCAGAATGGTCTTGCCAAGACGGATTCGCCTCCGCGAGAAGTCGCCGATGTCCATGGCGAAGTGCGCTGACCCGTGTTCGAGCGACCACGGGTTTGCCCGTGCTCTCCAAATCTTGTCCTTGGACCAGAACCTCCGAGTGACCTTCTCATGACAACCGCCACAGAGCAGAGCGAGGTTCTCAGCATCATGGCGGTGGGCATCGGCAAAAGGCGGGTCGATGTGCTCGTACTGGTAAACCGCCGCGCCGCAGGTTGCACACCCGAAGCCACACGCCTGTCGTACTTCCCGCTTCACATCGTCCGGGATGGTCCTTGACAGACCGTGTTTATTCCGTCCCATACGATGGATGGAGCCTATGTACAATGGGTTGGTAGCTCAGGCAAGCCGACTAGCCGCAAGCTGAAATCCGCAAGAGCGTCGCTTCGACTGAAACTGAGCGCGCAAGCGATCCAACGCCGAGTACGGCTGGGTGGGCGATAGAGCTGCTACCACCGCGAGGCGGCTTGATTCGGGCGATCCTAGAGATGGACTCTACGTGACCCTTCGTGCGGCAGACGATCCTCGACCCCACACAACGGCTGACTGGGACGAAGTGCGAGGCCGTGCTGTGCATCAAGCTGACACGAAGTGGCGGGCGTGGCGGAACGACCGCTGAGCCATCGGCGCAGTCAGGAGGCTGGCACGCACCAACGAAGTAGCTCTCGACCCAGCGGCGCTACGGTCCAAGACTCGGCTTCCGTCGGGCTCGGGATTCGGATGGACCCAAAAGTTGTCCCAGTGGTTTGCGACCCCGCTGCGACGCACGCGAGTCTCGATAGCGCCGCCGCCCTGACCAGGCACGCTTGCTCGGAACATCCCAACGCGGCGGCCCAGGTTGCAAGCGGGACATCAATCGCGTCTTTGTGGGGTGGGTCGAAACGCTTCCGCAGTGCCTCCTCGGATTCGGCTGTGTGTTCCTTCGCCTGGAGTTGTTCGGCAAGGTCGGCATCGAGCTTCTCATCACGGGCAAGTCGATATTTCTCCACGAGGTCGGACAAGTGCTTCAAGGCGAGCGCATCGGCCGGGTCCATGTCACCGAGGATGTCGATCATAGATGACGGCAGGTCGTCCTTCTCGGGGTCCATCGCATTCGCCAGAAGCTGTGCCCACATTTCTTGAAGCGCTGGATCTGCCTCCTGGGACGCCGCGCCCAGGGCCTTCATGGCTTGCTTCGGTCGCAGTGCTCGCGGCTCCGCTGTCCCGCGCTCCTCCAAGATTTTCAACGACCGGGCGCGGATACGATGAAAATTGCGCAACCGCCACTCCTGCATTCCGTCCAACGCCATCCCAGTGAGTTCGGTGACGCAGCCCCATAGGTTCTCGATTGGGGCGAGGGCGGTGTCGACCTTCTCTAGGCCCTTCTCGACGACCGCCTGAGTGGGCTCCGTCAAGTCCACCTTCGCGGCTAGGTTGACCTTGGGGATCACGGGCAACGTCATTTACCCACGCTGCCCCGCGTCCGGGCCGCGGTCAAGCAGCGGGGTCGATATCGGCACGAGGGAACCCTAGCTCCCATCCTCGGCCTTTCCGGGCTGAGGGGGGCTGGGGACGTTGCTCATCTTCACGATGTGGGCCACCGCATCGTTTATCCGGTTCGACCAAGGCACGAACTCCTGGCTGACCCCCGGGAACGCGCCAACGAAGTCGAAGGACGTTCCGCCGAAGTCGCTCGTGATCCGCTCCATCATCGCGTCAAACGTCTCACCGCGCCCGAGCCAGTCGTCCAGGACCGCGATCTTGCACGGTGTCGGCAGCATGGGAGTGGTCTCACGAACGAGCGCATCCACAATCTCGCCGCGCTCTGAGGCGCCGAAGGTTCGGGCACTCGCGGCCTTGCTATAGACGATCTCAATCGCGTCGGGGTACGCGGTCCACATCGCAGTGCGGGGTGCTACCACCCGAGCCTGTCGTCTTGATGGGACAACGACGTAGGCGTGGACGATGGGGAGTGCCCGGGCCAGAGACGCCCACACGGCCGGCCAAGTCCTGTCGGCAAGGGTCTTCCATCGTTCTCCCTGAGCGGCGAACCTTTCCGCTTCGGGCTTGAAGCCCTTCTCATGCGCCTGCTCGGCCAGGTCCGCGCACGACCGTTCCTTCCCGGGGGCTATCCCAGGGACCTTTTCTTCGCGTCCGTCCGGGTCGTCGAGGTGCTCGGCCTCCGAGTGGACGTACCAGACGGGGAGCTTCCTCCCCGCGGGAGTGGTCACCGTGATGTGTTTGATCGGGTAGAACATCGCGCCCAAGCCGCTTGTGCAGTCGTTGTGCAGTCGTTGTGCAGTCCATTGTGCAGTACATGAAAACGGCCTCCCAGGGGTACCTAGGAGGCCGTTTTGGTGGAGGCGCCGGGAATCGAACCCGGGTCCGCGAGTCTTCCCATGAGGCATCTACGATGCGTAGTCGATGAACTTTCCTTTTTGGACTGACCCCATGCCCGTCGACAGGCCATGGTCGGTCGAGTTC
>JAZGFE010000010.1:0-4573 GCA_036479215.1 Nannocystaceae bacterium
CGACGACAGCACGTACGAGAAAGGGAGAAGAGTGACAGACGATGAGATGGAGACGATCAACATAAGGAGGCATCGTTTCCACCCCGACTGGAACTATACGATATCACCTAGGGTTTAGGTAGATACAATGGTGGCGAGTGGCCTGATGGATCGAGTTGTTTTTATACGGCCCCTAAACCCGGTCCAACCAGTCAACAGCCCGGCGCTGCTCTACAGCCGCTTGTTCGCGTCCGTCCAGCCCGGCCTCGATCCGGCCGAAGCTGCAGCTGTTCTTCGTCGCGACAAGAGCGTACTCGACTATATTCGGGGAAATCTCGCGCGTCTTGAGGCGAGGGTGCCGGCGGATCAACTGGCGAAGCTTGACAGTCATTTTGAGGGACTGCGCTCGGTCGAGAAAAAACTTGATCTCGTCACGGGGCAGGACCCAACTCAGCCTCCGAATGCGGAGGACTTCCAAGACCTTGAGCTCAACAGCACGGTCGATCACGAGCGCGTCATTGATGCTTTTTTCGAGCTAGTGAAGAGTGCATTTGCCTTCGATTTATCACGAGTCGTGACATTCTCGTTCGCAAGTGGACACAACTGGGCATCGCTCAACGACTTTGTGCCGACGTTGAGTCAACAGGGGAAGATCCACGAGATGACCCATCGCAGCTATGTCGGGAAAGACGCGGATATGACCAAGATCGCTCACTGGTACGGCGGAAAGGTGGTGAGATTGGTCCAAGATCTGGCGGGCATGACGGATCTCGATGGCAACACCGTCTTGGACAACACGCTCGTCGTCTTCTTCAGTGAGGTGATGATCACCGGAGACGGAATTGCTGCTCAACACGCCGGCGACAACGCGCCGCTCGCCATCATCGGTGGCCGTCGGGCCACGGGACATGTCGGCGGTCGGTGCCTTGGCTACAGCGATCGAAGCACGAACGACTTCTGGGCCACCGTGCAGCAACGACTGGGCATTGATGCCACCAGCTTCGGGAATTCAGAGCACAACAGCGGAGGGCTGTCGGAATTGTTCTAGTTCGCGGGAGCGGACACAACACACGACTTTGATCGCCCAAGAGACGACGGCCCGTTGCGTCTACTTCGGCGAAGCTCTCTCAGGTACGGGTAGCAGCGATCGAGTGAAACTCGATATCGAGGAGTGTCTGGCACCCCCCGGGTGAGCCCGCTGTCGTGAACGGAAATTGGATGTACTCCGGCAGGGGCCTCATGGCTTGCGTCCTTGAGGAGGGAGAAGCACCGAGGGTGTTCGTGATTGCGCCGCTGCTTGCGCGGAGTTGCGAGTGGTCGTGGCCGTGGGCGAACTCGAAACGGGCATCCGAGTAGAGAAGGGGCCAACATGGCCTCCACGCGCACATGGTTGGATGGGGCTGCCACAACAACACAAACTCCAAACCGTCCGGGCAGTCTCGTCAGCGAGCGATGTGCAACGTCGCGCCGGCGAGAGGGACTTGTATGCGTGACTGCGACGCGTCGAGGGTACCCACGCCTGGTGGAGCGTCCGATCACGGTGCCAAATGGGCTGCGGGCGGCTGGCGTTTCGAAGCGACGCCCGATATGTGCCCTCCGTCCTAGTCGTCGCAGAACGCCCCGTGCGTCTCTTCGCCGTCCGGCGTGAAGACAATCTCCGGCGGCGCGCACTCGACATCTTGTGCGCATCCGAGATTTCCGTCGGGGGAGCACTCCCCACAAACACCCCGCAGTTGGGGTCCGATCTGAATACCGGTGCAGTAGCCGATGCAGACTTCGTCGCCGCTGCCGTTCGCGTCGCAGGGTTCGTCTTGGCCAGCCGTGGCCGCCGCCGCGC
Source organism: Nannocystaceae bacterium (assembly GCA_036479215.1). Classification (GTDB taxonomy): domain Bacteria; phylum Myxococcota_A; class Polyangia; order Nannocystales; family Nannocystaceae; genus FL481. The sequence continues at coordinate 1,817 of JAZGFE010000010.1, forward strand.
ATACATTGTGGGGGCCGGGAGCGGAGATCGTCGTACATAGCGGCTCGGCGTCGGGGCAACCCGCGTCGTCGCGGCACACGCTGCAAAACATCCGGTTGCCGAGGTTGACATGCGCACAGACCCACGGTTCCGCGCACTCGTCGTCGTTCTGGCAGCGCGTCCCCAGACCACCGTCGTCGCACCTGAAGTAGCCAACGAATCCGTAGGTGCAGACCAGCCCCTCGCCCGATTCGATGCAGCCCTGCGAGTCGAGGCAGTCGGAGCAAACGCCGCTCCCGGATTGGGGCTGTGGATGGCACATGCCGCTTTGGCACTGCCCGTGCTCGCTGCAAAACTGGCCGTTGGACAGTGCGGGGAGACCTGGTTCGTCGGGGTTACCCGGCTCCGCGGGGTCTTGTGGATCGCCGGGCCCGTCGACATCGGAGTCGTCGCCTTCCGTGGGCTCGCTGTTGTCCGGCGCGTCGTCGGATGCGCCATTGTCGGATGCGCCATTGTCGGGCGCGCCGTTGTCGGGCGCATTGTCAGGCGCGTTGTCAGGCGCGTCACCGGGTTCGGCAGGGTCGTCGCCCTCGGTCGGGTCAAGCTCGCTGCCGTCGCCTTCGTCGTTACCGGGGCCGGTGTCGGGGTTCGCGTCGCCGCCTGGCAACCCGTCCGCCGATGACGTCGTCGCGCCGACGCCATCGTGCGGCAACTCCATCGTGATGAGCGGTGGGCCGCAAGCGATGTTGGCGAGGCCTAAGGCGTGGAGCGTCCGATTCAGAAAGCGGGTGCGCATGGGCGAACGGTAGCAGCGGGGCGTTCCGCGCCTGCGGGCTTTACAGATCGGTTACCGGCGGCGATCCAACCGCGTGGGAAAATTGAAGGCGGTGTAATTTTGCGTACAGTCCGCCGGAGGCGAGGAGCTCGTGGTGTGTACCTTGTTCAACGATTCGCCCGCGGTGGAAGCTGACGATTCGATCGGCGGATTTGATGGTAGCGAGGCGGTGAGCGATGATGATCGCGGTTCTGCCCTGCATCAGGGCCTGGAGCGCCTTGTGCATATGTGCCTCGGTCTCGCTATCGATGCTGGCTGTGGCCTCGTCCAAAATCAGGATCGGCGCGTCACGATAGAGCGCACGCGCGAAGGCGATCAGTTGGCGCTCTCCGGTAGAAAAGCGAGCGCCTTGCACCCCAACTTCGGTCTCCAGGCCATCGGGTCGGCTCGCAAAGACGTGTAGCACCCCAAGCTCGTTCAACACGCGCTCGACCCTCGCCATGTCGATGCGGTCGTGGCCACCGAGATCGGAAGCGATGTTGGCTGCCACGGTTCCGGCGAATAAGAAGACATCTTGGGGTACGACCGCGAAGCGTGTACGCAGTTGCTCGCGACCGAGACCGCGTACGTCTTGTCCGTCGACACGCACCACCCCGCTCTTCACATCGTGCAGTCGGAGCATGAGTGCGGCGACGGTGGACTTTCCCGCCCCCGTTGGACCGACCAGGGCGATTTTCTCCCCCCGTCGGGCCTCAAAACAAATTTCGCGTAGCACGGGGACATCAGGCTTGTAGGCAAAGCTTACGCGTTCGAAGGCGACCGCGATCGCGGGGTCGCCATCGGGCGCGACGTCCGTTTGCTGCGGGGCGTCTTCGAAACCTGGGGGTGTGTCCTCAAGCAAGGCGAACACCCGCTCGGCCCCTGCCATCGCGCTTTGCAGGAGCGTCAGTCGTTGGGCGAGCTGGCCGATAGGTTCAAAGAACTGGGAGAGGTAGGCCGTGAACGCGACCACGGTCCCAAAGCTAGTTTCGCGGTAGCCGAGCGAGATGACGATGGATGCGATACAGACCGACTGCACCATCTCGATGGCCGCGTCTTGCATGGCTTCGTACTTGATTGCGCGGATGTTCGAATCGCGGTACGCGGCGTTGATGGTGTCGAATTCGTCGGCGGCACGCGATTCCCGGCGCAGGGCCTGGATCACCGACATCCCCGAAACCTGTTCGGCCATCGATCCATTCATGGCCGCTGCGCGACCACGGATTTCTCGAAAGGCGGTTCTCGAGAACCGGCGTACGACCATCACCATGATGGCCACTACGGGCGAGGCGGCGAAGGCGATGAGCGACAGTCGCCAATCGAGGGCGACCATCACGATGACGATGCCCACGAGTCGTATCAGGTCGCCGAATGCGTTGAGTGCACCCGAAGCGAAGAGCTCGAGGATGGCGTCGACGTCGTTGGTCACGCGGGTCACGAGGCGCCCGACCGGTTGGTCGTCGAAATAGGAAACTCGCAGCCCTTGCAGGTGCTCAAATACGCGTCGCCGAAGCTGAGCCATGCTTCTTGCGCCCACGACCTGCACAGAGTAGGTCTGGACGAATACGAGCAACTGCTCGCCCATGACCAAGAACAGGAGGAGGAGGCTGCCCCGGTACAAGATATTCGAATCGCCAGCCAGCACGCCGTCGTCGATCACTTCCTGCATAACGAGTGGGCGCCATATGGCCAGGGTTGCCGTGATGAGGGTGACCAGGCCAGCGACAGCCAGCAGCCACGCATGCGGCCGGACAAAGGTCAAAATATGGGCCAGCAGTCGCCAGTCTGTGGCGTTGCCCAGCGTGGCGTCTCCGTGCACTGCACTCGAAATCCGTTCGCCTTCGCTCCTCTCGGTCTTGCGGCGTGATGGGGCGCTCACGGCAGATCCTCCGTGTCGGTTGTTGCGACTAAATCAGGTGGGGCGGCTGTATCGGGGGGAGCGTCTGTATCGGGGGGAGCGTCTG
>JAZGFE010000011.1:0-16291 GCA_036479215.1 Nannocystaceae bacterium
AGGAGCTCATCGAGTAGCTTGTCTTGGAGTGAGACGCGTATTTTAGTGTCGTCCGTTGCGGCGATTACTGTCTGTGTTCGTCTGGGCATGGCTTCCGTACTTTCTCAGCTCAGTCCGCCCATACACAAAATTTCTGACACTCCCGATTCGGACAGACGCTACCGCGACGGGCTCGGGCGCCGAAACATGACTAATCTTGACGGACGGCGGTCTACCGGGTCCCCGCGGCACGCCGGGGGCTCATCGAGGCCGTCGTCGACCCCGCTGGCATCGCGGTGTTGCTTAAACAGCGCAGGGATACTCAGTCCCGCGAAGCACGCGCTGCTGCGGGAGACACCGGACCCGACGCTGCTGAGGTCGGGCGATGTGAACCAGATGAGCAGCTTGAGCTGTTCACCCCTGCCTCGCCACGCTGTACACGCTGACGAGCTCGCGACGCGAACACGCCGCGAGAAACCCACTCACGCTGTCCCAAACGCCGCCGCGTCGCCGAGCGTTCTTGCCCTCATCGGGTCCCCAGTTTCTAGGCACGCGCGCAATTGCACGACACTGACCCAGCAACTCGCGCACTTTACACCTGTGCGTTTTCTCCGACTCCGCTCATTCTAGTTAAGAGCTCGAAGCACAGGGGACGGATCTCGCTACGCGCTTCAAAACCGCGGGCGGTCCCGGCTACTGGGCGCTCTTGGCCGCAGCCGCACCAGTCGTCAGCGCGCTCGGCTACGCGACGCAGTGGGCCAAACCCAACGCATTCATGCCCGGCGTCGCGTTCGGGGCCGCTTTCGTGGCTGTGATCCTGCCGGTGGGCGGATGGCAAGAGCACGCCGCCGCGGCCCTGGTCATCGCACAATTCGCGTTCTCCCTGCTCATCGAGCCGATGTACCAGTCGATCCAAAACAACGGCTTTGGAGGCATTGCAGACAGCTACCAGCGACAAGATCGCGCGCGCACGATCCCCAGCGAAGCCACGCAAAGACCAGCCGCCGACCTGCGATCGGAAATCGAGCGCGGACCCAGCCTATTCGCCCTGCAGCGCCCCTGGTGGTCGATCATCGGGGGCGGAGACGGCCACGCGGGATCGATGGCCCTAAACGACGTGTCGCGTGCCGACCAAAAGCGACTGATCACGCAGCTCCGTGAAGCCATCAAAAACGGCGGCTACGAGGAAGTTCGACTCGACGGCAAACCACCATCCTGGCTAAAACGGACGCTTGCCCGCCACTACGATCTCGAACAAAGTCTCACGGGAGAGGAACACGCAGGGACGGCGAAAGTCGACGGCTACAGCCCGCGATGCTATCATCTGGCTCGTGGGTGGCGATTCCAGCGAGCGCGCGCGCAATCGCAAATCCTGGCCGGGTGTGATGACCACGCTGAGGGGCCAAACGGATGCCGCCCTCGTCAGACACGGCACCGCCGCCGAACGAATCGCCATGGTCTGGCGCGTCACGCTGGACGCCTGGGCCTCAGCCGGCCGATCCCTGCCCTCGTACAGCCGGTCCGAGATCCCAGGTCGGATCATTCGGGCCTCCGATGGCTGACGCACCGGACTTCAACGACGATTTCGCTGACCTACTCGGGGCGCTGAACCAGGCCTCGGTGGAATTCATCGTGGTGGGTGCCCACGCTCTCGCGGTCCACGGGGTCGTACGGGCTACCGGCGACCTCGACGTCTTCGTGCACTCGACCGAAGAAAACGCGCAGCGGATAGCCGCAGCGCTGCGCTCTTTCGGCGCTTCATTGGCGGAACACGGCGTCTCCGAAGTCGATTTCACGCGCGACGGCACGGTCTACCAGCTCGGACTCCCTCCACGTCGAATCGACATCCTCACCAGTATCTCAGGGGTCGACTTCGCGTCGGCGGACACCAGTGCCGTCGACGTAGAGGTAAATGGCGTCCCGTTTCGAGTCCTCGGGCGACGAAGCCTGCTCGACAACAAACGTGCGAGCGGCCGGCCAAAGGATCTCGAGGACGTTCGCCGGCTCGAGAGCATCGACTCCGAAGAATAGTCGCGCCCAGGCTCGCCCCGCACCCTGGCTCCACCCCCGTCTCTGATCCGAGACCTGGCGGCGTCAGATGGGGAACCGACGTGGGGAGCGTGAGGCGCCCAATCCCGAGCGCAACAGGAGAAACGCGGGGCCGTTGACAGCCCGAACCGCGCCCCCGCACCATCCCGGGACGCGATGACGTCCATCCCCAATCCGATCACCGAGCGCCTCGAACTGCTGCGAAACCAGTGGTCCGACTTTTCCGGGCGACCGGTAGCCCGGGTCCTCCGCTCGCTGATCGCCGCGGACGAAGCCGTGATGATCGACACGTTGCATCGCGCCGAAGAAGAACCCGAGCTCACAGAGCTGCCGGACATTTTTTTCCGCTTCGACCCTGCCTTCCCAAACACCACGGATCCCCACGCCCCTGACACCTACGGCTGGCTGCTGCGCGATGCGTTTCTCGCCCGCTACAAGGCCGACGAAACCGATATGCGGGAGTCGAATATCCCCATCGACTGGAAGCCGCCCCGCCACGACCCGCGCGAGCACACCGACGTGGAGGCGCTGGGGGGCCGCTGCGTGCACTACCACGCGCACCACAAACTTCCTGGCTGCGTCGTGCTGATGCTGGAGCCCAGGTCCTTTGCCAGCGTGGCGGGCTTCGAGCGCTGGCTGCAGCTGTTTTGCCAGACGGCGCCGGACCAGATCCGGGTGATCGTGCGCGATGCCATGGACAAGCCGCAGCTCAACTGGTTGCAGGAGAACGAGCCCGAAGCCGCGGTGACGATGGTCGCGGATCTGGAGATGAACGCGGCGATGGAAGAGATCTCGCTACGAACGACAGGGCCGCGCACGGGACGTTTGCGATCTCGTTCACATCAGCCGCAACTTCCGCAACGAAATCTCCGCCGAAGCGGCGACCCGCATCGTCGCAAAGAAGTTCGCGTTCAAACGGATCTTGTTCGTCAACGTCGGCGTCGATCTCGTACCCGCTTAGCACCAGCATCACCTCCATCGCCGCGTGACCGATGCGCTTGTTTCCGTCCACGAAAGGGTGGTTGTTGATCAGCGAGAACCCCAAAGCCGCAACCAGGGCCGTCAGGTCCGTCAGGGCCGTCAGGGCCGGATACAGATCGCCGCCCGCAAAGGTGGCCTGCGGCTGCGCGAGAGCGCAGCCGCAGGTCACCTTGATCCCGTATACCGATGGCACCTCCCGACTGTTCCATCACACGTCGATAGAGGTCGAGCACCTCACCGAGCGCGAGATACCTCATCAGCCGAGCCGACGGTACAACTCGGCGTTCTTTGCCAGCACTCGATCTGCGGCCGAAACGAACGCCTCGTCCGGGCGTCGAACGAGGTCCAGGACTGCCGCCCTCGCCAAGTCCTCCACGCCGACACCCAATCGTTCGGCCTTTTCGCGCAGGAGCTCCAGCTGCTCGTCCGCGATCTCGATGTTGAACGCCTTCGTCACGTGGAGAACATAGCGTCTCGGTTCCGCCGTAGCCACTTCTGGCCGAGTCCGGTGGCTGCACGGCGTGCGTCACGCAACCGGCATCAACGAAGCACGACGACTCCCGATCCAGAATGAGGTGGCGCCTGTTGAGGAGAAACCCATCGCACGAGTTGGTCAACTACCCGAAAGCGTTCCGGGCCCAGTCACCTGGCGAGTCCGCGTGTAGCTTTTCCTGTGGTCTCGCGCAGGCCTGGGCTGGTCATCCGTCACCACGAGTCGGATCGACACCGCACCCCAGACCTATATCGCGAGAATACTTCCCAGTGATGATAGCCCAAACGAACAAGAAGCCCTCGCAATGAGGGGATCACTCAGGCCTATACCTAGCGTTTCTGCGCGCACGCATGAATCAGATCGAGTATGTCGGCGCCAAACCTCTCGATCTTGGCCACGCCGAGGCCCGGGATACGGGCCAGGCCGTCGCGTGTATCGGGGCGTTGCCGGTCGAGTTCGGTGATGACCCGACGCTGGAATACCATATAGGGTTTCCACTGGAGCGAGCGCGCCATCCGACGGCGATAGTTCTCAAGTCCCCGCGCCAAGTCCGTCGTCCCACGCCCGACACCGGGTTTCGCCTGACTCCCAGACGTGCCGTCGGTCGCCCCAGCCGTCGTCCTCACGCGGACCGGGCGACCGGGGATCCAAACAGTGGGGTATTTGCGACCGCGCCGCTCGAGACGACCATCGGCCAGCATGCCCGAGATCGACCGCACGATCGAAGCTTCGCTGTGTTCCGACAAGGCCCCATACTCGACCAGCATCAACAATCCACCCCGACCCAATGATTTCGCCTTGCTACCCCGCAGCGCGCGGGCCAAGTTGGTTTTCCCCACCGGCCGACGTAGCCTGCCCACAGCCGACAATATGAGCTGCTGAGCCTCCGCCGGAAGCTGTGTGACGATGGGCACGGCCCGCTCCAGCTCCGGGTCTCCCCCATCGGACAACCCACCCGCGCCTCCTGTGCATACGTCACATAGCCCACACGCGTCGCTGTCATGCACGCCAAAATGTGCGCAGAGCATCTGCTGGCGGCAACGCGCGTCTCTGGCGTACCTTTCCACGGCCTGTAGCGCACCCTCGCTCCGCACCGACGATACCGAACTCGCCGAGGACAATCGCCGCTGGGTCACAAGGTCACCTGGGCCAAAGAACAGCACGCACTGAGCCGCTTCTCCATCGCGGCCGGCACGACCCGCCTCTTGGTAGTACGCTTCGAGGCTCCCGGGGGTCTGAAAATGCACGATAAGGCGTACATCGGGATAGTCGATGCCCATGCCGAATGCATTGGTGGCCACCAGCACTCGTATGCGCCCGCTGTCGAACGAGCGTTGGGCTCGCTCCCTCGCCAACTGGGTGCGACCAGCATGATAGTAGCCGGCGGGAAACCCAGTCGACTTGAGCGCCTGCACCACCGTTTCTGTTTTCTTCCGCGTACTGCAGTACACCACCGCCCTGCCCGCCCCGCTCCGTGCGCGAAGCCCAGCCTCCTCCAACGCATGCGCCGTCGCGGCGAGTCGACGCAGGTCCGTGCGAAGGTGCTGGACGGAAAAACGTAGATTGGGCCGATTGAAACTTCCGCGGACTTCCACCGGATCGCACAACTCGAGACGCGACACGATCTCGTCCATTACGCGCCGCGTTGCCGTGGCCGTCACTGCGATCATGGGAGCATCGACCACGGCACGGAGCTCGTGCAACCTCATATATTCGGGCCGAAAGTCGTGCCCCCACTGGCTCACACAGTGGGCCTCGTCGATGGCCACAAGGGCAACCAGCGCGCGACCGAGCAAACGCTTGAAACTCGATGTTACGGCTCGCTCGGGCGATACATAGAGCAATTCCAGATCACCGGCGAGCAATCTCTCCACCACCTCTCGTTGCTCGCCCTCCGACTGATGGCTGTTCAGCGCGGCAGCCTGGACGCCGTGCCCACACAAGGCGTTCACCTGATCACGCATCAACGCAATCAGAGGCGAGATCACCAAAGTTGTACCCTCTCCCATCCGACTCGCCGCGACCGCGGGCACTTGGTAGCAGAGCGACTTTCCGGCCCCTGTGGGGAGAAGCACCACGGTATCGCGCCCCCCAGAGATGGATTCCACAGCCGCCCGCTGACCAAATCGAAAATCCGCGTGCCCAAACACCTCGCGCAACGTCGCACGGACATCCTTGCCGCAAGGCACTACGCGGGGCACGAGGCCTTTTATCACACGAACCACGCGAGTCACACGACCTCCATCCCGCGGCCGGCCTAGTGACGACCTGGCGCCGCCCGACGTACACGCGTCACAGATACGCATGCCGCGACGCAGAGGAACGCCAGACGCCAGCCTCGATGGCCGCGCCCGCCACCCGGCCCACAGCCGCACCCGTCTGCGGACCCGGCGTCTGCCGCTGAGTCGCCATCGCTCGTCGCGCCATCGTGACTCCCCGCTGCATCGTCGTCGTCGTCGTTGCCGTCATCGTCATCGTCATCCTCATCCTCGCCATCACCGTTGTCATCGTCATCGTCGTCGTCATCGTCATCGTCATCGTCATCGCTATCCCCGACCGCCAGCAGCTCCCACCGCATGTCGTCGAGCAAGATATCCAACTCCTTCGAGCGGGACACAAGAGCGATCGAATAGCTGCCTCCAGGTTCGAGACCATCGATCACAATCTTGTGCACCAGCTGCCCGCTTTCTGGGTCGGGCGTCGACTCGAAGCGTTGTTCCGACGCATTCCCCCACAGATCATCGCCGAGGCGGTGAAAACCCACCCCGTCGAGCCCGGCACGTACCAGCGCCGCGCTCAGAACACCGTCCTGATCGGGGGCTTGCTCGCGCACAGCCGTTGCCCAGCGATCTGGAATATAGCGAAGGACGACAGCACTTTGATCGAGCGCCAACGTCACTCGATACTCCAACGGTGGAGCGAAGGGGTTGTCGAGCATCGTGGCGTCGCTCGCCTCCCCGGGGTGGCTGCGCAGTAGCTGGAACCTCGCATCGATAGCTTCGACCTCCGCGCCTGGGCTGACGACGCTCGGCTCCTCGGCCAGATCGATAGCGTAGCTACAACTCGATACGCCAAATTCTGCAAAAATGTCGGCGGCGGTGCTGGCCATCCCGTCCCCGACCGCCATCCTCAACTCATCGACCACGATCTCGGCGGCGTCGGTAAACTGGACGGTTTGCTCCCGTGGAAACTGGCTGATCGATGCCATCGCAGCGTTGAAAATCGGCGGAAAGATATCGACATCATCGAGAGAATCGACGACGGTCAGTTGGATCTGGTGCATCGCGGATACCCAGATCCTTCCATCCATGTGAATTTCTCCCACAATGTTCTCCGGACACCGGTACGGCAGCCCCACGTGACGCAGACGCGCGCCTTGATACGCAGGCGTACCGTTGCCGAAGTACTGAAACAGCTCCTCTGTTTCCGCGCTCAGGCTCGCGTAGAAGTCGGATGACCCCTCGTTGATCGCCCCCGCATCGTCGGAAGTTCGTCCGGGATCATCGCGGCCTGGAGCGGGATCCGCACGGCCCCAGCTCCAGGTCACGACATGCCCGATTTCATGGGTGAGGACGTGCGAATCGTAGCCCACATCAACGACGGGTCCCTGACAGGTGGTGATGGTCTTTCCGCCCCAAGCCCAATCACAGCCCAAAGCGTTCACCGTGATCTGCATCGGCGGGTTGGGGTCGACCCACTTCCAACGACTAAGTAAGGAAAAAAACCTCGATGCGTACTGGAATGCCTGAATCGCCGCGTAGGGGTCGTCGGGATCGCTGTGTCCCGCAGCGTCTGAGATCGGCGGCGGATCGCGAGGAAAATCAGCCGGGTCGCCGGCGGTAGGGAAACTCTCCTCATCGGCCTGGTGGTATACGACAACGTCATCCGACACCAAACGATAGGGCGAATTTTGGTGCATATCGACGGTGAAGGTCTCGAGCTCGGGCGTACTGAGCGGATTCTCGGTCCAGCCGACCAGGGGCACGTCGATAGTGTGCAGCAGCTCCTCCCGACCGAGCTCCGAACCATCGTCGAGGCGGAGGATGCGACGGATCTGAGACGGCGCGCGGGCTCTGTGCTCAATGGGACCCACGTCACTCCGCGCGGGTACGAGTTTTTCGGGCGTGGGCCACCACAGGATCTCCTGATGGAGTGACGCCGCACGGGGTGCACCTACCGTGGCAGACAAACTCAGAAAGGGTGCATACGCGCGACCCACCACCTGGCGCAGCCTACCGTCCAGATCGACACGCAGCGCCAGTCTTGAGCCGACGATACGATATCCGAGCCAATACTCCTGCGCCACGATGACCGCGCCACCGTGGGAAGACGGGATACGCCGGACCTGCCAACGCGTGTCGGTGTGGGTACCTAGATTCGCTTGCATCCACGCGCCATTTTCGAGTCGTCCCGGATCGACAGGCACCCTCAAGGCCGAACGAAACTCAGCGTTCCCACGAATCGGCCGACGGGGGCCAGGTTCGATATAGGGCGAGTCGACCGACGAACCAGGTGCCGAAACTGGGGAGGGGTAGGACATACCGACCTCCTCCGCACCCGCCGTTAGACATGGCAGAAACACGATCAGACCGGCGAGGCAACGGCTTTGCACAGAATCGTTCGTATCAGGACCTGGGTCGATCTTGCAATGCCGCACGGCCACGGTCTCGGCCGCGGTCTCGACCGCGGTCTCGGCCACGCTTCCCCGCACGGTCTCGTCGCCGTCACGCTGCCGCCACGCCGCGATCCCGGACCGACCGACCGAATCCGATCGTCCCAAACGGCCATCCAAAGGCGCGCAGCCGACATGCGTTTGTTGCGCGCCCCCCGGAGAATCCCCAGCCCGAAGAACTCGCCGTCCTCCGTCCTCCGTCCACAGGGCGGCAGTGTCCGTACGTCCGGGCCTTGCGCTGGTCGCTACGTCCGTTTCTGGTGCGTATGGGGGCGGCCAGTCTGGTTCACCCGACGCGTTGTTTCTCACCCAAACGGGCTAAGATAGATGACAATGTCGAGCGCCACGATGCAAGTGAGGGTCAATTGGATAGCGGAGGCCGGGGTGGTACACGTGGACTACGTGGATGCGAGGATAGACTCCCAGCATGCCATCGACGAGTGGGAGGGCCTGCTGTTCCCACTGCTTGACGAGATGAGGGACGCCCATGGGCGCGTTCCCATAGTGGTCTGCATCGACAACCTCTACATCGCGCCGGCAGTCGCAGACTGCTACGGTAAGGGTCTCGTGGCCCGCGTCACAGCGGACTATGCGACCTGCATCGCACGCTACGGCACCAACGCGTCGGTCCGCAGTGTGATCGCTGTGGAGGCCATGCGGCGCAAGTACTCGGCAAACATTTTCGATACGAGAGAGGACGCGATCGCCTTCGCTACACGCGCCCCCTGTACCGTCGCTGCGCGCGCCTCCTAACCGAACGCCTAACCGAACGCCTAGTTGAGAGTCACAGCGCGCCCGGCCATCCACCAGAAGCGTTCCTCGAAATGCTAGACTGGTGAGTAAGCCTGGGACGAGTAGGGCGCCCACCAGTTGCCCGACACGTAGAGCATCGCCAATAGCTGCAAGGTGTCGTCAAAGTAGTTGTCATCACGCGTGCCGTCTTCGGGTGGCGCGACATAGATATCCCATCCGGCATTCAGATAGTCTTGGAATTCGGCACCGATCGTTGCGGCGGCAATCATGCTTCCCACATAGGCCATGCGGAAATTCATTTCCGCAGGGTTTTGCGGGGTCCCGTCGAGGTAGTAGCCATCGAGCAGCCGGGATGGGTCACCCTGAGTCTCCTCCACGGCCCACCGCACGACGGGCTCGAGGGCGTGGTAGGTGCGTTCATCGCCATACAAACCGTAGTCGATGGCCAAACGCAACGGAACACGGCAAGCGTTCTCAGAAAAGTCGACAAAAGGCTCGTCCAGCCATCCGTAAGGTGCGGGTTCGGGATAGCCGTCGTCATCGAGGCGTACAAAATCGGGCAACAGTCCGGTCGTGGGCGAGTACTCGCTTTGGATCCAGTCGGTCAGGTCATAGATCGTTTGGATGGGGCCATCCCACCACGAGTCTCCCGTGACCTCGCGATACGCTCTGAAATGATCGAGGACCCAATCCGAGGGCCGCGTCCCCGCCTCGGCATCCGGATCCCAATCCCCCAACGTAGTCCAAAGGTCGAAACTGATATCGGCTGCACGAATTCCATGATCGATACTGAAGATGGCCTGTTCCTTGTAGTCGACATCTCCAGACGATCCCCACTGCTGATCCGCCAGTAGGAGTGCATAGGCGATGTCCATATCTCCGTCGCTAGCGGACTCTGAGACATCCTGGGTCTTCTCGGATCGAGGGACAAGCCAGGACATATTGCCCTCTTCGCCGGCGCTGCGAAGCACGTCGAACAGTTTGTACATTCCGTCGAAGTAGAGCCTCGCCTGCGGATCGTAGCCCGCCATCAACGCGAAGATCATCATCCCATAGCCGTGGGCTTCCGAGGTGCTGACCGAGTCCTCGGCGCCCTCCCCGGTCCCGACCATCTCTACATAAAACGCCTCGCCCGGGAAGCGATGCGAGGACTTGACATACTTCTGTTTCCAGTCGCTATAGCGGGCGGCCACAGCGTCGTTCATCTCGCCCGCAGTAACGTGGTTGGGCTTGATGCCGTGAAGCCCGATACACTGGGGAAAGGGCCGGCGAAGCAGACCCGTTGCCGGCGAGCGCGACGGGCACGGGCCTACGGCGGCCGGCGAATCGTGCGTGCCGAAGTCGCCCCCCGGGTCGTCGGTACTGGGGTCATCCTCAGACGAAGAGGCCTCGGCATCCTCACTCGCTTCAGATCCGGACCCCTCGTCGACCGTCTCCAGACCTGCGGCACAACTGGCAGCAAGCGCGCACCACGGCACCCAAAACGACGCCAAACGAGAATGGGGCCTCCGTACGCTTGGCATCCTGCGGGCCATGATGCCCCAGTTCGGAGCACAATGTGCGGCGGAGACCAACGGCCCAGCGAAACCCGAAGCGCCTTGAGCGCATCCGGAGCTACCCCTCACTCCCGCGTTGCAGGGTTGGCACCGCACCCGCCCACCACTGTCTCAAGGTAGAGGTTGGCCGCCGATGCCAACTGCGAGCGACAGTCCGCGCCCCACCGTTCGTCCCACTCACCACGCTCGGACCGCCCGCACCTTGGGCGTCGTGGCTCGCTTGCTCGCTCCTCGCCTGCGGCGCAGACACGGTGGAGCACACGGTGGCATCTCAGCTCGGCCCGGCTCCAGGTGAGGACAACGACGACGCCGACGGTGGGGGCGGCGGGAACGACGGTGCGGGCAGCGGGGACGACGGTGCCGAGGAGGACGCGGGCAACGATGACGGCAACGATAACGGCAGCGGCGAAAACGGCTGCGGCGAAAACGGCAGCGGCGAAAACGGCAGCGGCGAAAACGGCAGCGGCGAAAACGGCAACGATGACGATGACGATGACGACGGCAGCGGAAACGATGACAGCGACGACGGCGCGGACGAGACGGATGGTGCGAAGTTCGATATCGGCACGCCAGACATCTCCGACAACTCGGGGGACTTGGGCAATGGCTGCGATAAGATGGACATCCTGTTCGTCATCGACAACTCCATCTCCATGTATCCTCGCCAACAAGCTCTGATCGCCGCTTTCCCCACGTTCGTGGAGACCCTCAACGCCTACGTCAACGAAAACGGTGAGACGGTCGACTACCGCATCGGCGTCACGACCACCGCGGTCGGTTTCACCTACACCGCGCCGCTTGGATTCGACCTTACGCTCGACGGAGACGACGGCAAACTGCGGACCACCAATGGCCAGGACAGCGCGACCTGCCTCACCAACGGGCGGCCATGGGTCGAGCGCAACGACGCGGACCGCGATGAGGCATTCGCCTGTGTGGCCGAAGTCGGCACCGCGGGCCTCCCCATCGAGATGCCGCTCATGGCCGTGAAGATGAGCCTCGAAGAGCGCGTGGAAGATGGCACCAACCGCGACTTCATCCGGGAAGACGCCCTGCTTGCCACCGTCATCCTGACCGACGAAGACGATTGCTCGGTCAACAACTCGCTCATCGCCCCCGGATGGGCGCTCGCTCCTTGCCTAGGCGACAACGAGCCCGACAATATCATGCCAGTCACGGACACCCTCGCCACCCTCGATGCCGCCAAAGCCGGCGAGAGGGGCTTGTGGGCGGCAGCCGTGCTGGCCAATGACGCAGACTGCAGCTGGGGCCCTGGCGGAATCATCCCTGGAGATCCGGCCGCGCGCCTACTCAGCTTTGCCGACGAGGCCGGTAGTCAGGCCGTGTATGCACCGATCTGCGAAGATGATCTCGCCGCCGCGCTAGAGATCGCGCTCGCGTCCTTCGTCGACACCTGCGACAATGTCGTATCGTCACAGTAGTGTATGGATATGCAAGGTCGTACCTGCTGGAACTGCTGCGAGCCTAAAGCGCTGCGGCGACCGCCCCGACCAACTCCACCAGGCGATTCGCGTAGCCCCACTCGTTGTCGTACCAGGCGAACACCTTGACCAGTCGGCCATCGGTGACCCGGGTCGATCCCGCATCGACAATCGCACTGCGAGGATCTCGAACGAAGTCCACGCTGACCAACGGCCGCTCCTCGTACCCCAAAATGCCGGCGAGCGGACCTGTGTGGGCCGCATCCCGAAGCGCCGCATTCACCTCGGCCACCGACGTAACGCGCCGCATGTGGAAAACGGCATCGGTAAGCGAAGCGTTGAATACGGGCACTCGCACAGCGATACTGTCGAGTTTCCCCAGCAACTCGGGGATGATCAGCGTGACGGCAGTCGCTGAGTTGGTAGAAGTGGGAATCAGGCTCACCTGGGAGGCCCGGCCGCGGCGCGGATCTGCAAGCAAGGCGTCGTGCACCGTCTGTGTGTTGGTTGGATTGTGGATCGTGGTGACGAGTCCCCGCTCGATCCCGATGGCGTCGTGCAGCACGCGGACAACGGGAGCGAGGCAGTTCGACGTACACGACGCGGCCGTGACAATGGACTCGGCGGAAAAATCAACGCCCTGATGATTGACGCCGACGACAATATTCGGTGGACCGTCGTGGACAGGGGCGGAGACAACCACACGCCGCGCCCCACGATCGAGGTGTGGCGTGAGCAGTTCCGTCTTCCGAAACCGCCCGCTGCACTCGAGCACGATATCGACGCCACACGCCGACCAATCGATCTCGCCCGGACTTGAGTGCCGCGTGACGGAGAGGCCATGCTCGCCCACGCGGACAACCTCCGCCACGCCTGAGCAGGTATGCCCCCACCGGCCCTGCACGCTGTCGAACTCGAGCAGCAAAGCCATATTCTCCGCATCGGCGCCAGGCTGGTTAATCGCTACGAATTCCAAGTCGCCACGATCGAATCCAGCGCGAAGCGCCAGCCGACCCATCCGCCCGAAACCGTTGATCCCGATGCGTCGGCGCGTTCGCTGGGTTGCCATGGAGGTGGTGCGGGTCTGCGTCGTCGTCGACATGGTGCCTCAATGTCGGCTCAAGCCAACGAAGTCAAGCGAGGATCGGTGTGCCGCGACCTGGACGGGCGGGCCCATCACTTCTGGCCCCCTTTTTCTTGCCACACTGCGGAGTCCGGAATGGGCGCTGCAGTTTGCCGTTCCACTGTGGTACATGATCTGCGGCGTTTCGGCGCACGACGTAGTACGGCGCAACATGGCGTACAAAAGACAACATCAGCCCCTCCTTCGGCCAGCGTGGCATGGAGAACACCCAGCGTTTGCCCGAGAACGACATCTTCGCGAGGATGAGCAACACCGCCCACACCTGCGCCCACCCTTTGAGGAGCAACCCCACCGACCCGTTCCGTTGTGTCGGCGTTCCGATCACCACGATCTCAGCGATTGCGGGGAGTTCAGGGTGACGCGACGCTCCGACAACGTGAAACGCTTTGTACGGACGCCGAGATAGGCGTCTCCCTGCGGGCGGGGGACGCACCGTGCGGTACGACCCGCAACCGCCCGCAGGTAGCGCCGCCGCGCTGACGTGGCTGGCGGTGGTGCTCGCCCTGGCAACGCTGCTCGGCCTCGCCATCTGGGCTGTGGAGAGAGGACGCGGCGACCTGGCCCCACCGCCTTCACCTCACCCATCCCCATCCCCATCCCCATCCCCAACGCGCGACCCCAACGTGTTCCGGCTCGCTGGTTCGGGGACCAACCTCCCGCTCGTCCGTACCTTGGCTCATGCGTTTGCAAACCAAGCATCGTGCCGACCGCTCTGCCGCCCCATGGTCCACGAGAGCATCGGTTCGAACGGGGGCATCGACGCGATTCGAGATGGTGTGATCGACATCGGCCTCTCCTCACGCCCGCTGCGACCGGTCGAGACCCGCTCGGGGCTCCAGGCATTCCCATACGCACGCGTGGCCATCGTCTTCGCCACGAGCTTGGATGTGCCACACACCGACTTGACGCGCCGATCAGTGCTCGACCTCTATTCGGGCCGGCAGCCGAGCTGGTCGACGGGCGACGACGTGATGGTGTTCCTCCGCGAAGCCACCGACTCGGGTAATCGCACCGCATATGCTCTGATTCCGGGGTTCGCCGCGGTGGAGGCCGCGCTCCGAGACGCCAATCCTTGGCGGGTCCTGTACCGCGATCGTGAGATGCAAGATGCCTTGCTCGGCACGCCGGGGTCGATCGGCCTATTCGACCAGGGCGCGATCGTCTCGCAGCGTCTACCCCTTCGCGTACTCGCGTTCAACGGCGTCACACCAAGCCCGGCCACGCTGACCGACGGCAGCTACACGCTGCAAAAGACGCTCGCTTTCGTCCTCCCGTCCGCGCCGTCGAGCCTCGCACGAGACTTCATCGCATTCGCATACTCGCCCGCGGGCCGCCGGTACATCGAAGACGGGGGCTACCTCGCGCTCCCTCCCCCTCCCCCGTTCACCAGGCGAAAGGCCCCGTGACCTATCCCCATCGCACCACACAACGTGCCCCTATGGTGCTGCGGCCCTACCTCGCCGGCCAACTGCGACCGCTCACTGTGCTTCTATTCGTGGTGGTCGCACTGGCCGCCCCCTTGGCCTACTACGTGATGGCCAGCCAAACCGTGCATGAGCAAGCGGTCGGCGTCGCTCGAAACATCGCACAGTCCATGGCCACAGAAATCCGCGGGCGCCCGGTCCTGTGGCGCTACGAGAGCGCCAAACTCCAACGCCACCTCGACGCGTACCTCGATCGTGCAAACACCGTCCAAACCGTCATGAGCGACGGCGCAGGATGGCGCATCGAAGCGGGGAGCACAAACACAACCGCCACCGCCCGCCACCCCCTCACTTGGGCAATCGCCCCGGTCGAGGCCAACGCGGAACACTTCGCCGACGTGTGGGTTGGCGCCACGCTGCAACCCGTCGTCAACCAGGCACAGCTGCTGTTCGGCGCCTTCGCAGTCCTCGCAGCCGCGCTCGCGGGGGCCTTCTACTGGCTACCGCTGCGGTCGATGGGACACGCCCAACTGCAGATCCAGGGGCTGTTCCAACAGCTACAACAGTCCCAACACGCACTCCACGAGCTCAACGAAAACCTCGAACAACAGGTGACCGAACGCGCCGACCAACTACAGACGGCCTCGGTCGCGCTTCAGACAAAAGAACGGACGCTCCGCGAACTCTCCACGCGAACGGTTGCCGCCCAAACAGCCGAACGCCGTGCGCTCGCCCGGGAGCTACATGACAGTGCAGGCCAGGCCTTGACCGCCATCCGCATCCATCTGCAACGTCTCTCGGATCAAGCGCCTCCAGGCTCCCTCGCGGAACAGGTGGGGCGCCGAACCATCGGCCTGGCGGACGCGGCGATGGATGAAATCCGCCGCGTGGTCGACCGCCTCAGTCCAGCCATCCTGGACGATCTCGGCCTTGTTCCGGCCATTCGACGTTCATGTGAAGATTTCTCCGAACGCACAGGAATCGAAATCGACTACCGCGTCGAGGGCATCGACCCACTACCGGGGAACACGGAGAACCGCACGGAGAACCGCACGGAGAGCTGCATCGAGGGCAGGACGGGGAGCCGCATGGAGAGCAGTATCGAAACCGCGTGTTACCGCGTTGTTCAAGAAGCGCTCACCAACGTGGCGCGACACGCCCAAGCCTCGTCCGTCGAGGTTGCGCTCGCCGTGCGGGACACTTCCTTGCGGATCATTGTCGCAGACGACGGCTTGGGATTCGACCCTCGTGCAACCTGCGGCAGGACGCGCCACGGCCTCCACGGGATGCGCGAACGCGTGATGTTGCTTGGAGGCACGGTCGATGTACAGACCACACTCGGCAGGGGCACGCGCATCGAAGTCAACCTTCCCACGCGGCCTTCCGTCGGCCACGTGTAGCGGTTCCCCTGTGGCCAGAGGCGCTGCTGGTGGAAACACCGATGCGGCCCTCCATGGCGCGAGCGCTCAGGCCCGAGCGGCTCGCCTCCGGCGACGCCCGAGGGCGACTCCAACCAACGACGCCGGGAGAAAGAGCAGACTCGAACCACCAGGAGATCCGGCCGCACGCGCCGTGCATCCGCAACCGTCTCCCCCGTCCCCCTCGGACTCGGGCGCGAGTTCATCGTCGATACCGTCGCCGTCAGCCTCGCCGTGGCCGTCATCTTCTTCGTCATCATCATCGTCATCATCGTCATCATCGTCATCATCGTCATCATCGTCATCATCGTCATCATCGTCATCATCGTCATCATCGTCATCATCGTCATCATCGTCATCATCGTCATCATCGTCATCAT
>JAZGFE010000012.1:0-27491 GCA_036479215.1 Nannocystaceae bacterium
GTTCAAGCAACACCGCGATGCGAGCGGGCTCGACGACGGCCTCGATGATGTTCAGCGGCCCCTCGCACAGCGAGCGGGCACCTCGTAAGGTCGACGGAGAAGACGCGCGCGAGGAGCCGACGCCAACTCATCCGTTTCGGTGTCGGTGGCACGTCGGCGTGGATTGCAGCGCGGTACAAGCCTGCCTTCGGGTCGAGCAAGGCGAGTTGCTCGATGTTGAGTTCGGCGTGAGGAGAGCGCTCGATGATGAGTGGGCGCAAATGGTGCCGCGCAGCGACTTGTCGCCCCGATAACGAATCACGTTGAAATGAGGAGGGGGCACAAGGGCTGAAAGTCGTGCAATCAGTTGACGGGGTGAGATTTCGGTCGAGGTTTTGCCGTAGCTCGTGGCTTGTTTGAACTCGATGCGTACGTTGCCAGTGCCGGTGCGGGAGATGGACTCGAGTGCGACGGGTGGGCGGAGCATGTACTTGACCTGACGAGCGAGTCGTTGGCGGTCGCGTCCGTCGAAGGCAGGCGCAACGTGCAGGGCGACGTACTCGCCGGAGACGAGCACCCCTTTGGAGACGGGCTTCGCTTTGGGTGAAGCACGCACGTCCATCGTGTCGCTCGCGTCGCTTGTGCCCACCTGCAGACAAGCGCGTACGCCCTCGTGCTCGGTGTCGTCGCCATCACATGTCTTGTTCGAGCCGGCTACCCAAGACGGTCATGACCTTTGCGAGGAGGACCTTGTCGTAGCCGAGTCGTACGGCGAGATGTCCTGCGAATGTGAAGGTGATATGGCTGTAGGGCGTGATGGAGAGGACATGGTCGACCCGCCGCAGCGAGGTCTCACACATCCTTCGGCCCATGCCGGACGGGCAGAGGCCGCGTGACATGCAGGCGAAGGGATGGTGGGGGTTCGTCGTGCGAGATGGCCCGGACGCGATATCATCCGTTCGGAGTGCGGGCGCTCTCGCTGTCCATGCCTTAGCGGGACAGCTTGCGACAGCCGCCTAGGGCATAGTCGACGGGTCGATCCATCCGCTCCCGACGGCGGGTCTGGATCTCCTACGGAGCATGGGCTCCGAGGCCGGGCCTTGACGCGATGTGCGTGATGAGACGTTCGAGATGTTCACGCGGCCAGGATGATTCTGGTTCGATGAGCGCGGCTTGTTCGACCAGAGCTCCGCACAGCATCTCGACAACTCGCAGAGAGGGTGGGGGTACCCGATGCTCAATCTGGCCCTCGATTGCGCGGCGGATCATCTGACACCTCCGCGCTTTCTGAAAGTCTATCGGAGCGAAACTCTTGATGAATTTTTGAAGTTCGACCAGCAATCGGACTCCGTTCTCGTCGTAGAGTGAGTTCTCGGTGGTCACGGTTTGCGGGTATCATGCCTGCTCCGCATTGTAGATCGTAAGAAGGGAGCATGCGGCCTCGGTCCATATCGGTTATCCATGCGGAATAGGAGAGACCATCATGCTCAAACTCGTTGAGATTGCTGCGAACGACACCGCGGAGGCATACCGCGCCCTGTTGGCCAAGGCTCGCATCGCACAGCGCAAAGTTGTTGAGGCAAGAGTTCAGCGAGGTGCAAGCTTCGCGGAGCGAGAGGCCGCCTTCTTGGAAGTCGGAAACGAGATTTCCCGTCAGAACTTGGAGGAAGAACTCCAGTCGACGGCGGACGCGCACACCGAAGCGTTGTTCGTAGAGGGAGTCTTGTATCGGCGTCACCAAGATGGAAACGAGCGATATCACAGTCTATGTGCCGGTCTTCGAGTGAGACGGGCAACATATCGAAGGGTGGGCGAACGCAACGGCCCCACCGTCCCACCGTGGTTCCATTGGAACTCGAGACCAGGATCGCCGAACGAGCGACGCCAGCGTTGGGATACAGCATTGCGCTGGGCGGCGCGAGTGAAACGTCTAGGGAATAAGTAGAAGAGATGATGGTTGCATATCGGCCGGTGCCGTCTCGCTCCGCCATCGAACGCATCATGCTGGCGCTGGCGCTGGCGCTGGCGCTGGCACTGGTGGTCGTGAACGGGTTCGTCGCGTTTCGACCACGACCACGACCACGACTTGAAAAGAGAATTGTGTGGTCAAGCGTTGTTGTTGTTGTTGTTGTTGTTGTCGTTGTTGAAGCGGAGTTGAAGTTCTTTGGGGGTGACACCAACAGCGATACGAAAGTCGCGCGAAAGATGAGCTTGATCGGTATATCCAAGATCGACCGCCAGCCGCGCGAAGTTGGGGACCTCCCCCTTTTCGATGGCCAGGGCCGCTTCTTGGAGGCGGACTCGACACAGTAGTGTTTTTGGTGGTGCCCCCACGTGGTTCTTGAACAGACGCTGAAGCGCACGGATATTCATGCCGGCTGACGGTGCAAGCCCGTTGACGGTGCACAACGAGGGGTCGCGGAGCTGCTCGGCAATGGCGATTGCATGGTGCATCTCGTCATCGTCGTCGTGTCTGCGTAGTCCTTCGAGGATGTCTCTGAAGTGGGCGAAGGCCTCGGCGTCGCTTTCGGGATCCAGGATGGTCGCCTCGAAGGCATCCGAACGGGGGGCACCGTCGAGGGCGTCTAAAGGTCCGAGGGTGTCGGTGAGCGTCGACGCAGAACAGGAGAAGAAGGCGCGCACGGCTCCGGGGCGGAGCTTGACGGCGCGGACGAACCCCTTTCCTTGGAGACGATTGACCCACCGGCGGGTCCAGACCCCCACGACCCGAGAGTGTCCTCGTTCCGCCACCACGTGAACGCAGGGGTCGCCGAGCAGCTCGGTCACGTGGGGGTCATGGTCAGGGAGGTCCCAACGGCCCACCCAGAAGCTCTCGACCACATCCGCGAGGGAATCCGGGGGGGCGAAGGTCTTGGCGTCGATCCGGGAGCCGCTGCGCCGGCTTGAGACCAGACCGCGTGCACGTGTGTGGCCACTGGGGGGCAGCTGACGTAGATCCTCGGCCACACGGGGAGTCTACCATCGCGTGCTTGACGCATTGGCGTGAAGGTGTCGTGTTTTTACAAGATAGCGCGGGCCTGAGCGTGCAAGGTAGGCCCCATGACCGAGCCAATCGTTGTGAAGAACCTCAGCGCCATCGAGGCCTACGACGGGCCCCACAGCATCGAGGGCATTCGTTTCCGTCCGGCCGCTGCGGCGCTGGGTGTGTCCGCGTGGGGGATGAACGTGCTGGAGATCGATGCGGGCTGCGAGGCCCATCCGGAGCACGACCACCAAAAGGACGGGCAGGAAGAGGTCTATGTGATTCTCAAGGGCAGCGGACATGTGCAGGCGGGTGAAGACTCCGTCGCGTTCAGCCAAGGCGACCTTGTGCGCGTTCCTGCATCGCGGACACGAAAGATTGTTCCGGGGCCTGACGGGGTCACAGTGCTCGCCCTGGGCGGAACGCCGGGCAAGGCTTTTGAGTCGACGATGTAGGCGACCCTGGTCGCGCGGCCAGTCGACTAGATTGCCTAGACGAACCCCTGGGCGACGGCCTTCCGGTGGCGAGTGCCGCGTGTGGACCTGTATGGTTTGAACTGGATGAAGCTGCGGTCCACACCGCGCTCGACAAGCGTATCGCGGAGCCGCGCAGCCATGTCGGCCTCGCCTGACAGCCAGATTCGTCCCGGACCCGCTGGAATCGCAAAGGTCTGCAACCAGGTTGCCAAGGCCTCTCCATGGGCTGCTTGGCGGGCGACACCTTCGAGTGGAAGATCGAGCGCCGCGATGGCGACCAGGTCGTTGGGTGCGCACTCCAGCGCTCCATGAATGTGGGTCATGGGGGCGGCGACATCGAGTAGCGCGCGCGCCAAGCCCAAGGTGGTCTCGTCGCCGAGGACGAGCGCCCAGGCCTCGTCGTCACGCGGTTCTGCCATGCTGCGCCCCGGGCCGAGAAAACCCGCGTCCTGCCCGGGCTTGGCCATGCCAGCCCAGGAGGCCACCACGCCGTCGGCATGAAGGGCGAAGACAATCTAGATCCATCCGGCGTCGGAATCGAAGCGCGCGGGGGTGTAGCTACGTTTGACGCCGTCGACGACGATCTTCAGCTTGTCGCCGGGTTGGCAGCCAAACCCGATCAGGTCCGGCCCGGAGAATCGCAGTAGAGGCAGCCGCGGCGACAGTTCGGTGACGGCCTCGATGATGTTCAACGGTCGCTCGCATAGCGTGCCCCTCGTGGGCTCAACGGAGCAGACACGGTCGAGGAGCCGACGCCATGCTATTCGCGTCGGTGTCGGTGGCACGTCGGAGTGCTTTGCACGGCGGTGCAATCCAGCCTTCGGGTCGAACAAGGCGAGCTGCTTCGCTTCGGGTGAAGAGCGTACGCCCTCGTGCTCAGCGTCGTCGTCATCGGCGTCGTCGAGCAGTTCTTGGATATCGGCGTCGATGGAAGATATGACGCGCTTGAGGTCGTGGGCGTTCCAGTCAGGCAAGGTGTAGAGGGAGGCGGCGTCGCATGTTTGTTCGAGCCGGCTACCCAAGGCGGTCATGACCCTTGCGAGGAGGACCTTGTCGTAGCCGAGTCGTACGGCGAGATGTGCTGCGAATGCGAATGCGAATGCGAATGCGAATGCGAATGTGAATGCGAATGCGAATGTGAATGTGAAGGTGATATGGCTGTAGGGCGTGATGGAGATGACGTGGTCGACGAGCCGCAGCGAGGTCTCACACATCCTTCGGCCCATGCAGAACGGGCAGAAGCCGCGTGACATGCAGGAGAAGGGCTGCTGGGGGTTCGTCGTGCGAGATGGCCCGTACGCGATATGATCCGTTCGGAGTGCGGGCGCGGGGGGCTCTCGCGGTCCATGCTTTAGCGGGACAGCTTGCGACCGCCGCCTAGGGCATAGTCGGCGGGTCGATCCATCCGTTCCCGACGGCTACCTGATCGACGAGATGGTACATCTCTTGCGTCTTCGCGGGCGGCTCGTAGACGAACCAATACCCCAATATATTTCGGGCCGCTGGGTAGTTCAGGCCGGCTGCTACCTTGTCCCAGTTCCAGTTTTCAGCCGCCACGCGTCCCGGCCACAGTCCGCTCAAAGATCCCCGCAATTGCTCGCCATCTGTCGCTACCTGTTCGATGTCGTTGCCGAGGTCGTAGTAGTCGAGGAAGTTCCCCGAAACCGGCGTGACGATGATGCCGTCGTATCCCACATCGTCAAGCATAGCGGTCGCACCCGAAGACTGCCCGGTCACGGTTTCGCCGCGAGCCCAGGGGTGGTCGTGGAGGTCGCGCCCGACCAATAGATTGTTGTTGGTCCGGTACAACACCCGTGTGACCGACGGGTACGGGCCGCTCGGGGCAGTCTTGACGTACGCTGCGACGCTGTTGGCTTCGAAGTCGATGTAGTAGCCCAGCCAAAACCAGATGCCGGAAACATCTGCCAGGAAGAGCCCACTGTTGCGTGTGAAAGACCTGCCCGAAAAATGCCACCCAGCGCCGCCGCGGTTGAGGCCGAAGCAAGCCCCCGTGCGCCCGTCCAGCCGGGGCTCGGCGCCACGGCCCAGCAGGGATGTGACGCGAGTGTTGACATGGTTTTCGCTGGGAAAGTCAGGGTCGTAGAGCTGAAAATCGATATTCTTGAACCCGCCCCCCGCCGGATGTGCGATGAGGCTGGTCACCCATGCGTCGCTGAAGTAGTACACGGCGGAGACAAAGAGAGGGGCACGCGAGTTATCCGCCGTAGCGAGTCTAGGAATGTTCCATCCTGAGTTTGTCTGCGCTGTGCCTGTGGCGGGCGTGGCTTTGAAGACGCCGTCGCCCAGCAACCCACCCGACGGTAGGAAAACATAGGACATCACCGATGGGTTCTCCCAGATGTTGGCGATGTCGGATGCCTGCTTGAAATCCGTCGGCGATGCGTAGGCCAACGTGGACAGAGGGAGGCCGTCGATGTTGTCCACCGGACTTGAGTCGGTCGCGCCGGTGCCACCATCCGTGCTGTCGCCGGTGCCGGTGGAGCTGTCGTTGTCGGTGACGTTGCCCGTCTCGGTGACGTTGCCCGTCTCGGGGGCGTTTCCCGTCTTAGGGACGTTTTCCGTCTCAGGGACGTTTTCGGTGCCGTTGCCGGTGATGTCACCCGCGTTGCTGCCGGTGTCATTCCCGGTGTCATTCCCGGTTTCGTCGATCGACCGACGGTCGTTGCAGTTGCTTACTCCA
This sequence comes from Nannocystaceae bacterium, assembly GCA_036479215.1. Lineage (GTDB taxonomy): Bacteria > Myxococcota_A > Polyangia > Nannocystales > Nannocystaceae > FL481. The sequence continues at coordinate 6,140 of JAZGFE010000012.1, forward strand.
AGTGCGAGCCATATCAGACTGAATTTCATTGGATGAAGTTTCATCAGTCTAAGTTTCAGCGGACCGAATTTCAGCGGACCGAGTTTCAGCGGGCTTGTTCGCGTTTCCAATATCGCCATTCTAGCTGTCGGTATGGCTCGTCCTGTTTCGGAAGCCAAGCGTCCCGCCATATGCCGTGTGGGTGCCGTGTACGTTGCGTGGGTGCCGTGTACGCCGGGCGGATCCGATTCTGAGCTGCTCGCGGGGAAGCATCTGAGAGCGACTGCGTCACGGGGCAGCCCAGACGGGAAAGTCACCATGTTTGGGGGTTGTGGCGGTACAAGGGCGGAGGCCGTGAAACCGTCGTGCCGGTGGGCAGATGAAGGGCGCGGCGCGTACCCGGTCTATTGCGTGATGGGGTCCCAAGCCGCGGCGTACTGCGAGTTCTGCGGCTGGCGCTTGCCCACCAAAGCAGAGTGGCCCCACGCCCTCACGGCGTCCCACGACCTGTTCGACCGGGCCGAAAACGGGTTTGAATGGGTGGTCGGTTCCGATCCGCGGCACGCTGCGCTGCGTCTGATCCGAGTCGAGGCATCGGCCCAGCTCGGGGCCCGGGCTCCGCGGGTTGCGGCGGCGCTTCTCGGGCCGGGCCGCAGCTTTGCGCCTCCCGGCTCGGATCTGGCAGCGTCCAAGCCTCAGGGGCGTGATGGCGCCCCGCCCTGCGCGCTTGACACGTGCCCCGTGGAGGGGTATATCCACATATCCGGATGAGCGGATATGTGTGATTTGCAAGGCACCGTTGCCCTTCTAGGCGCGCTTGGCGACCCTAGCCGGATTCGCCTGCTCGCGCTCGCTCAGGCCGAGGAGCTGAGCGTTGCAGAACTGACCCAGATCACGGAGTTGCCGCAATCGAGGGTGTCGACCCATCTGGCGCGACTTCACACAGCTGGCCTGTTGTGTCGGCGGCGCGTGGGCCCTTCGACGCTGTACACGGTGAATGACGTGGCGATGCCCGCGGCGGCGCTGCAGCTGTGGGCATCGATGCGCCGGCACATGAAAGATGACGTGTTGCGCAGTGACCTCGACCGTTGTCGGGCTCTGGTGGCCAGTCGAGATCAGGCCGCGTCGTGGCCCGACGTCGTGGCCGGCGAGATGGAGCGTCACTATTCGCCGGGCCGCACATGGGAAGCCACCACTCGAGCCCTCGTGGGGCTGTTGCGCCTAGGTGATGTCCTCGATGTGGGTTCGGGAGACGGCGCCGCAGCGCGTCTGTTGGCGCCACGGTGCACGACGCTCACCTGTCTCGATCACAGCGAGCACGTGCTGCGTGCGGCCCGTCATCGACTCGACACTTTCGCCAACGTGCGTCTCGCCCGGGGCGATATGCACCAGTTGCCGTTCGCCGACGCGAGTTTCGACCAACTCTTGCTATTCCACGTGCTCACCTACGCGGACGACCCAGCGCGAGCGCTGGCGGAGGCGCACCGTGTGTTGCGTCCTGACGGGGACTTGGTACTGGCGACGTTGCGGGCACACTCGCATCTGGACATCGCATCAATGTATAGCCACATCAACGAGGGGTTCTCCTGCGAGGGTCTCGAATCAGAGCTCGTCGGAGCCGGGTTCGAGGTCACGTTGTGCGACGTAACCTCGCGTGAGCGGCGAAAACCTCATTTCGAGGTGATCACCGCGTTCGCCCGTAAACCCTGACTTGACCTGACCTGACCTGACCTGAACTGAACTGAACTGAACTGAACTGATTTGGCCAGTTCCGACACGTTTTCCCGAAAGCTCACATGATTTCCGATACCAGCCAGCGGCTCAAAACCCTCCTTAGTGAACGCATCCTCTTCCTCGACGGCGGGATGGGAACCGTGTTCCAAGGCTACAAACTGGGCGAAGCCGACTATCGGGGCGAGCGTTTTGTGGATCACGGGCGGGACCTGATGGGAAACCACGATATCTTGTGCCTCACGAGACCCGATGTGGTTGGTGAAGTGCATCGCCTCTACCTGGAGGCGGGCAGCGATATTATCGAGACGAATACGTTCGGTGCCACTTCCATTGCGCAGGCGGATTACGGACTTGAGTCGGTGATCCACGAACTCAATCGAGCGGCAGCTCGTGTGGCGCGAGAGGCCGCCGACGAGTGGACCCTGCGGACGCCGAAACGGCCACGTTTCGTTGCGGGCGCGATAGGTCCAACAAACCGCACGCTCTCGCTCTCGCCTGACGTGAACGACCCGGCCTACCGTGCCGTCACTTTCGACGAGCTTCGCGATGCGTACGCTGAACAAATTGCGGGCCTCATTGACGGCGGTGTCGATCTGATTCTGGCGGAGACATCCTTCGATACACTCAACCTCAAAGCGTGTATCGTAGCGATGAAGAGCACCTTCGAGGCACGTGGGATCGAGTTGCCCGTCGGGCTTTCCGTGACCATTACGGATAAGAGTGGTCGCACCTTGTCGGGTCAGACTATCGAGGCATTTTGGACTTCGGTGACCCACGCCAAACCGTTGTTTGTGGGGGTCAATTGTGCCCTGGGCGCGGAGGAAATGCGCCCCTACGTGGCGACATTGTCCAAGATCGCGCCGACCTTTATCAGTTGTTACCCCAACGCCGGGTTGCCCAATGCATTCGGTGAATACGAAGAAACACCTGAGGAGACGGCGGCTCATCTGCAGGAGTTCGCCGAAAGTGGTTTCGTCAATATTGTCGGAGGCTGTTGTGGGACCCTGCCTGCACATATTCGGGCAATCGTCGACGCCTTGAGTCCCATCGCTCCGCGGCGGCCTCCTCCTCCACCGCCGCCGGTGTCGAGTCGGTTTTCGGGTCTCGAACCCCTTGTGATCGATAGCCAAAGCAATTTTATCATGATCGGGGAGCGGACCAACGTCACCGGATCTCGTAGGTTCGCGCGTTTGATCAAAAGCGAAGACTACGATGCGGCGCTGGACGTCGCCATGCAGCAGGTACGAGGCGGTGCGAATATCATCGATATCAATATGGATGAGGGCATGCTCGACTCCATCGGCGCCATGCGCACCTATCTCAATTTGTTGGCCAGCGAGCCCGAGGCCACTCGCATTCCCATCATGATCGATTCTTCGAGATGGGAGGTCATTGAGGCCGGGCTCAAGTGCGTGCAAGGAAAGTCGATCGTTAATTCGATATCGCTCAAGGAGGGCGAACAGGATTTTCTGGAGAAGGCGCGAACGGTGCAGCGCTACGGCGCGGGCGTGGTCGTCATGGCCTTTGATGAATCGGGGCAGGCGGAGACGAAACAGCGCAAGGTGGAGATCTGTGAACGAACGTACGGATTGCTCACGGAGCGCCTTGGGTTCGACCCGACTGATATAATTTTTGACCCGAACATCTTGGCGGTTGCCACTGGAATCGAAGAGCACAACAATTTTGCGGTGGAGTTCATCGGAGCAGCGCGCGAGATCAAATCTCGGTGTCCGGGTGCGCTGATCAGTGGTGGCATCAGCAATCTTTCATTTTCGTTTCGCGGGAACAATCACGTGCGCGAGGCTATGCACGCGGCGTTCCTTTTTCATGCGATCAAGGCGGGCATGGACATGGGGATCGTGAATGCCGGGCAGTTGATGCTCTACGAGGATATCCCACCAGAGTTGAAAGAGCGGGTCGAGGACGTGATCTTCAACCGTCACCCCGAGGCGACCGAACGTCTGATCCGGGCGGCCGAGGGGCTGAAGGGAGATGTGAAGCGCGCGACCGTCGACATGAGCTGGCGGGAAGGCACTGTCGAAGAACGCTTGGCCCACGCCATTGTCAAAGGCGTCATCGACTTCATTGAAGAGGACACGGAAGAGGCTCGGCAAGCATGCGGCACCGCGATCGAAGTTATCGAAGGTCCGTTGATGGGGGGCATGAAGATCGTGGGGGATCTGTTCGGGGACGGGAAGATGTTCCTACCTCAGGTCGTGAAAAGTGCGCGGGCCATGAAACGATCCGTCGCCTACTTGACGCCGTACATGGAGGCCGAAAAGGCGGCGGGTGGCGGTCGTCGTTCGCGTGGCAAGGTGTTGCTGGCGACGGTGAAAGGCGACGTGCATGATATCGGAAAAAATATTGTCGGGGTCGTGCTGGGGTGCAACGACTACGAGGTCGTTGATCTTGGTGTGATGGTGCCCGCCGAGAAGATTCTGAAGGTCGCGCGCGAGGAGGAGGTCGATATCATCGGTCTCAGTGGCTTGATCACGCCTTCGCTCGACGAGATGGTCCATGTGGCGCAGGAGATGAAACGTCAAAAATTCGCCGTACCGTTGCTCATCGGCGGTGCGACCACGAGTCGCCAGCACACCGCGGTGAAGATAGCTCCACACTACGAGAAACCGTCGGTGCATGTGTTAGATGCGTCGCGCGTGAGTGTTGTGGTCTCCAGTTTGCTCGACCCAAAACGTGAGCCGGCGTTCGCGGAGAAGATTCGGAGCGCGCAGGAGGAGCTGCGAACGATCTTCAGTCAACGGAAGACCCGCACGTTGGTGCCGCTGTCCCGGGCGAGGGGCTTGGCACCCACGTTGGGTTGGAGTACGGCGGAGGTATGGCAGCCCAAGTTCATCGGTCGGCGTGAGCTGACCGATGTCTCACTGGAGGAGATCGCCAAGTATATCGATTGGACGTTCTTCTTCACGGCTTGGCAACTCAAGGGCCGATTTCCGGCGATACTCGAGCACCCGAAATATGGTGAGGCCGCCCGTGAGCTATTTGAACACGGCAAGAGCATGCTCGCCAAGATCATCGACGGAAATTTGATTGAGGCGCGTGCCGTGTATGGTTTTTGGCCGGCCGCATCCGAAGGAGACGACATCGCGGTGTTCGACGCGGGGCGCCGCACCGAGCGGACACGTTTTTTCATGCTTCGTCAGCAGGTCGAGCAGGTCGAGGCGCGTCCGCATCGCTGTCTTGCGGATTTTGTGGCGCCGCTCGACGGGGCCCACAAGGACCATATCGCAGCGTTTGCCGTCACGGCTGGCACGGGGGTGCCCGAGTTGGTCGCGCGCTACGAGGCGGAGCACGACGACTACAGCGCCATTTTGGTCAAGGCACTTGCGGATCGGCTCGCGGAGGCTTTTGCAGAGCTGATACACGCCCGAATCCGCAGTGAGTGGGGCTACGAGAGCCGGGCCCAGTATTCCATGGAGCAGCTCCATGGCGAGGGTTTTCGCGGCATTCGGCCGGCCTTCGGCTATCCGGCATGTCCGGACCACACGGAGAAGGCACGACTCTTTGAGCTGCTTGATCCGGGTGGAATCGGGATCACGCTCACGGAGAGCTTTGCCATGCTGCCGGCGGCGAGTGTCAGCGGCATCTGCTTGGCGCATCCCGAGAGTCGGTACTTCAACGTCGGGCGTCTCGGTGAGGACCAGGTACAGGCATATGCCGAGCGCAAAGGTATGCCGCTAGCCGAGGTCGAGCGTTGGCTGGGTCCCAGCTTGGGGTACGAGCCGAGCCGCCGCTAGGGTCGGGAGGACGGGTCGGGAGGACGGGTCGGGAGGGCGGGCCGGGACGGACGCCCGGTGCCGGCCTTCGCCGCCGCCCGTGCCCGGGGCCGGGCGTTTCGGGGGAGGGGAGGCTCGGGCGAAGGGGCGGTTCGCGCCGTTGACCGAACCTTTCTTGTCGGAGAGCCCTTTGGTGTACAGTAGCTGAGCGGCATTCAATCGCCCGAAGGAACTGCATATGTACGGCGCATTCAAGTTTGTGATGTACGGCGGCGTGCTCGTCTCGCTTGTCCCTTTCGTCACCGATGTCGGTGCGTTGTCGTTTGCCCAGGGTCTGCCCTACTCACCGAGAGAGCTGTTTTCTTTTGGTGGTCTGGGGCTGGTGGTGGTGGGCTTTCTCGGTCGCAAGTTCAGCGCGCCTCGCAGCGACGGTCTCTCGTAGGATCGGTGGGTAGGCGGGCGGATGAAAGGCGAGACACATATCCGAGTCTACGACGCCGTCGTGCCCGCCTCGACCTGCCGCGGGTGGATCGAGCTTTTTGACGAGAGTTCGCTAGTGGGGAAGGGGGCGGCACAGGAGCTCACTGGGTCCGAGTCTGCGTTCAAGGTCTGCGACGAACTTTTCGTACGTGAAGCGTTGCATCGAGAGCGGAATCCTGCGCTCCTCGAGCGGTGGAAACGGGTCGACCAGGCGCTTTTTGAGGCGATCAACCCCAAGTTGGTCGCGTACATTGAGGAACTTAAGTATCTGATGGGCACGCCGTACCGTGACGAGGGGTTCCGATTCAAGCGCTACCCCGTCAACGAAGGGCGATTTGGGATGCACTACGACGCCACCCCGACCACGCCCAAACGCGTGTTTTCTATGATCCTATACCTCAACGATGTGGACGAGGGGGGGGAGACCGACTACCCGGAGCAAGGAACGCGGATCAAGCCAAAGGCAGGTCGGCTCGCGGTGGCGCCCCCGTTCTGGACCCATCCCCATCGCGGAAATGTGCCGATTTCGGGCGACAAGTACATCGTGAACAACTTCGCCTCGTTCCGGTAAAGCAGCAGGGCTTCCGGCCTGTCGGTCACGCAGATCTTGCGTCTGCCGTGTGAGGTCGCCTATATGGACCGCATGTCTTCGCATCCGACGGACTTTCAAGGCGACATCTGTGCCGCCATCCAAGCAGCTATCCAAAAGGTGTTGCCCGGCGCCACCACCGAGGTCGAAGGTGGTGGAGGTCATTTCACCATCGACGTGAAGTCCGCGACGTTCAAGGGGCAAAACAGCCTCGCACGTCAGCGCACCGTCTATGGCGCCATCGCGCACCTGATGGCAGGCGCCAACGCACCTGTGCATGCGGTGGACAGTCTGCGCACCTCTGATGCGTAGCTCGCGGTGGCCCGGCCACAAAAAACCCCGAGGAGAGTCGTTTCCTCGGGGTTCTTCCATCGACAGGACTGGCGGGGCGGACGAGACTCGAACTCGCGACCTCCGGCGTGACAGGCCGGCGTTATAACCAACTTAACTACCGCCCCAGTGCCTTCGTTTGGGAACGGGAGCATCATGGAGTGGAGCGATACTGTCAAGCCCTTCGTGGGTCCGCTCGGTGGATTGGCGGAAAGGCCGCGTGAGCTACGGCAAGCCCGCATTCGCGCTGTCCAACGTGCTCCGGACATGTCGATGGGTCGAGCCGTCGACATCTCGATGGCTCAACGCGTCGCCGCGTTGATGGGTCGATGGGTCGATGGGTCGATGGGTCGATTGGGTTGACCGTGTCGCATGTCGACCCGCGGACTCGCCCGCGTGGTCGCCACTTGTCCTCGGTGCTTGCGAGACCGCGTGGCGGCTTTCGTGATGACGCGCAGTGTCGCGCCGTCTTTGCCCGATCGACGGGCGACCAGGTCGCTGCGTGGACCGCCTCCCCGAAGGGACCAGAGTCTCGCCCACGAGGGGGCGGCGGAACTGAGCTGGGCCAGTTGCGCCGGCGCGACACTCAGTGTTCCCGCCAAGACATCCTTGCGGGTTTGGGCTCCGGGAGTTGCGCGGCTCGTGGCCCGCAGCCAACGCTTCAGCTCATCTGTCGCTTGGGGCCCCACGACCACCAGGCCGGCCTGGGCCCGCGGCGACCAGGCGAGGGCGAGCTTGAGTCGACCTTTGGCGTCGAGGAGGGGCTTGAGTTCGGCCGGGACGTATTTCCGGATTCCCGAGAGCGTGACTCGATGCACCTTTCGTTTGCCCGCCGTCGCCGCATTTTTCCGGAGGGAGACTTTGGGCACGCCGCTGGTGAAGTTGCGCAAGATCTCGGCGTTCGCCTTCACTTGCGCGAGCAGCCGTAGTACCGCGCGCTCGCTCTTGGCCGGGTCGGTGGAACCGAACGCGAGGCGCAGATGCTTGGGTCGTCCCAGGGCTATCAGTGCTCGCCCATCCCACGATCGGAGCGCGGTGTAGAACTTGGCCGCCATATCCTCAAGTACGCCTCGGACCAAGAACGACTGGCGCCCGACTTCTTTGCGCGTACGGGAGATGGTTTTTTTGATGAAATTGTCCGAGCCAGACCAGCGCGTGCTCCCCCCGGCGATGATCCCAGGGTCGTCCAGAAGCCCGGTCAGTGCGCCTGCTCGCAGCTCGTTTTGGGCGATGGGGTCTTGTCCAGCGCGAAATTTTGCGCGGATACTGAAATCACCAAGGGAGCCCGTGGCCGTCACGTTGGAGAGCGGTATCCCGCGAGGGATCTGGTTGCCTGCCAGGCGCAGGGTCACGGTCTTGTGCCCGTATGTTGTCCGGAGCTTCGGCCCCGTCACGGTGCCTCGGAGGGTTCGTGCGATGGTGAGTGTGCCAGAGCGCTCGTCGTACCAAGCGATGTAGCGTGGCCTGGCTGGTCGACCTTTCCCGGCTGCTGCGGCCGGGAGTGTGACCGCCCCGAACTTGCCTTTGGGGGGGAGTTTGGCGAGCCGGAACCTGAGGTCGGAGGCAGCCTTGGTGCGCACGGGGAAGTACGCGATCTCGTTTTGGGGTCCGAGCCGTGCCGCGCTCCAGGCCTTGTAGGGGTCGACTGCCGAAGCCAGGGCGGAGGCCATGGCGGGGGTGGTCACCCGTCCCAGCTCGCGGCGCAGGAAGAGCGTGGGGTGGAGGGATTCGGGAACGTAGGGATCGAGCGTAGCTAGCAGCGCCGCAGGTGCGGCGACATGTGCAGCGGCCGGGGGCTCGCGGGGGAGGGCCAAGGCAGGGGGCAGGTGACGGGGAGGCGGCGGGGCCTTGGAGCCGGACTTCCCCTGGCCGACCGGGCTCGAGGGCTTGCTGGTGCCCGTCCTCGGCCCACACGACGTTGCGGCCATCGCGGATCCCATCACGAGCACGACAACAGCGAACAACCAAGCGGGGCGCGTCATAGGCGGAACGCTAGCAGCGAAACGCCAGGCGCGCAGCGTTCGGCCCGGTCGGGAGCGCGGTTCACGTCGTGGGTGTCGGGGGTGGTGCATCGCAGCAAAGCCGACGCCGCGCGTGGTCCGCCTATTCAGCGCGTCTATCCCGGCGCTTGCGCCTGGGCGGTCCTGCGTGGGCACCTTCCCTGATCCTCGCGGCATACCTAGACTGGCCGCGTGCGCCTGTCGAAGTTACGATCTGCTCCTCTCGTCCTCGCCTCTGTTCGTCGCTCGGTTCGGCCGGTCGCCGTGATCCTTGCCGCGGGATGGGTGGCCACCGGGTGCACCGTCGGCGATTCGGAAACGGGGACGGGATCTGCCGCCGAGGATGCTGTAGGTGATGGTGACGATGGTGGCGAGGCAGCGGACGGCGACGGGAATGTTGATGATGGAGCGGACGGCGATGGTGCGGACACGGACGACGATGACGATGAGGAAGGCGAAGGCGAAGGCGAAGGCGATGATGGCGATGACGACGATGATGACGATGATGACGACGATGATGACGACGATGATGACGACGACGATGATGACGATGATGACGACGATGATGACGATGACGATGGCGACGACGACGATGACGATGACGATGACGAAGGCGATGGCGATGGCGATGGTGCCGACGATGGTGACGACGATGACGATGGTGACGACGATGACGATGGTGACGATGCCGACGACGAGGATCCGACCGCATCTGCCGGCAGCGTGAGCTCGGGAGACGGTGGCGCGGGGGAATGCCGTGATGAGGTCACGGACGCACTCGTAGCGATCGAGGCGACTTGCCTCGAATGGCAGCGCGGCGTGACAGTGGAGCAGGCGAAACTGCCCTGGAACGAGGTCGGCACGGGTGGGAGCGCGCCGCAAGCATGCGCACAACTTAGCCTGGTCGGTTCGGGTTGGCGATTGCCGACGATCGACGAATTGGCCACGTTGGTCGTCGTGGGCGTGTGGCCCACCCTCGATCAGGAGAAGTTTCCCGACACGCCGTCGGCGGGGGCTTGGAGCTCAACGGAGGTCGACGCGGGACACGTGGCGGCCATCGATTTCGCCAGCGGCAATCGTCTCAACTTCGGGAAAGATGGCCCCCAGCATTATCGGTGCGTGCGATCGGCCCAGTAAGTGGCGCTAGGTTCGACGCTAAAATCGCCTCGTCGGGCGACTCTTAGGGGCCGTGCAAAAACAAGTCGATCGATGAATTTCCTGGAACGTGCCTGGACGCCTCTGGCGTCCATTCTGGGGGAATACGAACATTATGCTATTTTTGCGCGGCCCCTTAGGTCGGCGAATGGCGGCCAGCCTTGCTGCGTTTCTTTCGTGTCGGGTTGAGCACGCAGCGAAAACCGATAGCGAGATGACGCAATGCCTCGGGTCGGGCGTGTCGCGCAGCGGCACGGGACATGGATCCGTGGCTGTTCCACGCCCCGCCTTTGACGACATACTGCGCCGCGCCCTCGCGGGTACTCGTCCACTCGAACACGTTTCCCGCCATATCCTGCACGCCGTAGGGGCTCGGAGCCTCCGGAAATGCGCCGACCGGGACCGTGTCACCGGGGCCCGCGTCCGCCGAGTTCAGCAGGCCCGGATTGTACGGGTCGCCCCACGGATACCGGCGGCCGTCGGTGCCCCGAGCGGCTTTTTCCCACTGGGCCTCGGATGGGAGCCATCCGCGTCCACCTCTGGCGGCGCCCCACCACAGGCAATACTTCAGGGCTTCCGGCTGGCTGACGAGGACCACCGGATGATGAAGGCGTTCCTGCGCCGGCCCTCCGCTTGGCCATAGTGCCCGCTCCACCCGAGCGTAGTCGTACCCCACGCTCGCGCGTGCCCATGTGTCCCGATCGACGTAGGGCTCGGGCGCGCCCGTGTCGAGGATGAACCGAAAGTAGTCGGCCTGGGTCACCGGCTTTTCCATGATCCAATACGCGGGCACGTCGACCCGACCCTGGCGAAACTCCCGCTTGATCCAATGGGCCGCCTCGGGTGTGATGCGCCCATAGCCGGCGTAACTGAGCTCCAGCGCGCGTGCGCGCTCGTCGAGGGTGCTGCCCATGAGAAAGCTCCCGCCCTCCACCCGGCGCGCGCCTTGGGTATCGAGCAGATTTCGGTGCGCGCATGCGGTCATCGCCGTGGCGATGAGGATCGCCACGCCCGTTACGGGTGCGGCGGCCAGTACGACGGCGATCGCGGTCGCGCTGATGCCGGTCGTGCGGCGGTACACACCGCCCCCGCCTGCGCGTGGGTCGATTATCATCTCTTTCTCATATGACGTCGCTTCGTCTCGGGATCAACGGTCTAGGTCGTGTCGGGAATGCTGTACTCCGCCAATGGCTCGCGCGCGGGCTTGATCCGAGTCACCCGCGTCGCCTGCCTGCCGGACCTCCGCTGGAAGTCGTCGCCATCAACGATTCACGGCCGGTGGAGCAGCTCGCGTATCATCTGGGTCACGATTCCGTGCATCGGTTCCCAAGGTGGATGGTCACGTCGGCGAACGGTCGTCTTCGGGTCGGCGGTCATGCGATTGCGGTCTACTCCGAAACCGAGCCGATCGAGGTGCCATGGGAAGAGGCCGGTGTCGACGTGGTACTCGATTGCTCGGGACGTTTCTTGCGGGCGGCTGAACTCTCGTGTCACCTCCGACCCCAAGGGCCGAAGCACGTCATTTTGGGTGGGATGGGGGATCTCGCTAGCCATTTTGTCATGGGCGTCAACGAGCATGAGTTCGACGCCGGGCGCCACAAGGTGGTGTCGGCGACGAGCGCCAGCGCCCAGGCCATGGCGCCGGTGCTTGCGGTGCTCGACCGTGCATTTGGCGTTCGCTGGGCGTTGCTCTCCACCACGCGAGCGATGGACGGGGAACAACCCATCGTGGATGGAGGTACGGCCCCTGATTTGCGCCGTACGCGGGCCGGCGCCGGAAATATCGTGCCCAGCAGCAGCAGCACCACCCAGCGCGCGGTGATGTGTGTGCTCCCACAGCTAGCGGGTCGTCTTCAAGCATCGTCGATCCGGGTACCCATACCGCTGGGCGCCATGTTTGAGATCGTATGCCATCTTGACGGCAGCCCGGACCAGCAGCGGGTCATGGCCGTGCTCCGCGACGCCGCCCAGCAACCCGCCTTGTCGGGAGTCTTGGAAGTGCGCGACACACCATTGGTGTCGAGCGACATCGTGGGGGACCCTTGCTCCGCCGTGGTGGACACGAGTTTGTGCCAAAGCTGCGGGGCGTTGCTGCGTGTGGCCGGTTGGTATGACAACGAGAGCGCCTACGCGGCACGTTTGCTCGACCTGGCCGCCCACATCGGGAGCGTTAGGATGAAGGGAGATGGGGCATGAACGCACCTTTCTCCGCTCTCGCCGCGTCGTTTGTCGTCTTGCAGCTCTCGGCGCTTTTGCGATTTTGGGTCCAGCGACAACAGATCGCAAGTCACACTCGCAAGCAGGGGTGGCGCAGCCGCGCCCGTAGCCTCCCCAACGCAGAGACGATCGCATTCGCCGGTTTCGCAGCTGCGATCCTCACGGCACACCTCGCCGGTGAGTCCGGCCATCGGGCGGGCGTCCTCGCGTTTGCCTTCGTCGCCGCGCGTATCACGTACGCTCCGGCCTACCTCATGGACTTGGTGTATCTGCGAGGCATGTTGGCCGCGACCAGCTTTGCCCTATGCCTCGCGCTTTTCGGTTTCGCCGTGGGTGTCCCATGGTCCTGAAGACCCTGTGCCCATTCACGCCGCGGCTCGGCCACCGACGCGTTCGACGCGGTTCGCCAGGCGGTGGGGCGTATCGAGGATGCCCCGGAACTCGGTGGGCGTGACCGACCTCGAGGCCTCGACGCCCGCGCCTGTGGCCACGACTACAACGGTTTCGACGAGAAGCCGAGCATCGAGCCTCAAGCTCCAGCGATCGATGTACTGCACGTCGTACTCGAATTTTTGTTCCCAGCTCAACGTGTTTCTCCCCCGCACCTGAGCGAGCCCCGTGATCCCAGGACGCATTTCGTGGCGTCGTCTTTGTCGGGGAGAGTAGCGCTCGAGGTACGCGGCCAACTGCGGGCGCGGGCCAACGAGGCTCATGTCTCCCTGGAGCACATTGAGTAGCTGCGGCAGCTCGTCGAGGGAAGTGCGCCGGAGCAGGCCTCCAACGCCTGTGATGCGCAGCGCATCGCTCTTTCCGCGCTGGATATCGGTGACCCTGGTATCCCCAGAACCCCGCGACGGCTCGCGCATGGTGCGAAACTTCCACATCTTGAAGATTCGGTCGTTCTTGCCGACGCGATCTTGCAGAAAAAACACCGGGCGTCCCATCGTGACGCGTATCAGCAACACGACAACGAGCCACATCGGGGCCAAAAGGACGATCCCGGCAAACGCACCGGATCGGTCGATCGCGCATTTTGTGATACGCGTCCAGTTTCTGGACAAGACTCTTGGAGGGGCAACTGCATCCATAGGCACCGGCCGCGTGAGCCGAACGCATCGCAAGGTCTCCGCGTTGCTTAGGACTTTTAGCGCGGGTGGACTCCGGCACAAGAGCAAGACAGGGAGCGCTGGCGGCCGTTATTGGGGCGTCCGGGGCTGAGACCGTTTCGCTCGATTCGGCTCGTTGGGTCGAGCCGGATGACCGACTGAAGCGGTTGCGGGACCGGAGGCGCTCGTTGGACCGAAGCGATGCGGGAGCGAGGATCTCGTCGGACCGTAGACCCGGCAATCGGGGATGCGGCCCATCTGCGCGGCCGCGCAGAGCCCCGTCTAGGCGGTGTCGCGGCGATTGTCGGACCCGGAGGTGACGGCGGTCTTGGTATCGTCTCCATGCTCGCCGTAGCTGCGCCCGTAATAGTAGTAGTTTTTGCCGTAGTAGTATTCGCTGTGTTCTTTCGCCACGCCGTTGAGTACAAGCCCCTTGCGGATGTTCGTCAAGCGACTGAGAAAATCGATCGCGTGGGACATGTTGGATCGGGTCACATGACCCGGTCTGGCCGTCACGAGCACCAAATCTACATGCTGTCCGATGACCAAGGTGTCGGCAACGAAAATCGGTGGACTGTCGATCAGCACGTAGTCATAGCTCTCGGCGAATTTGCGGAGCAAAGTCTTGAAGACCGGACTCATGACGGATCCCAGTGTTTCCGGTACTTTGGTACCGGCGGGCAGCAAGTCCACAGCGAATCGTTCGATCCTCTGGACGTAGCGCTGTTCGTCACATGCGGTGCCTTGCGCCACGAGATCGCTGAGGCCCGGAGCCCTGGAGAGTGTCCAGATCCGGTGCTGTACCGGGCGCCTGAGATCCAAATCCAAAATGATAACCCGGGCCCCGCTCTTCGCTAGGCTGACTGCCAGGTTGGAGATAACTGTGCTCTTTCCCTCACCCGGCTGGCTCGAAGTGATCTGCATGATGCGCCCGCGATTGGGTCGAGCCGGTACAAAACTGACGTTCACCCTCAACGTCCGAAAGGCCTCGGGAGCTGGACCGTGCGGAGACTCCCATACGTCGTCGAGCTGGATTCGGTTCTGGGCGTCGCCATCGTCCTCGCTCCCTGGGATGTGCGGTATCGTTGCATAGACGGGGTACGGCGCCAACTCCCGTACGGCCTCCACAGTGTCCATCCGCTGGCGAAGCAACCTTAGTGCGTAGACCAGTGCGATCCCCAAGCCCAGGCCTCCGACTGCGCCCAGCAGCACGACCTTCCCTCGAGCTGGTTTGCTGCGCTGATGGGGAACCGCTGCCGTGTCGACGATGCGCTTATCCGTGGTGGTCGCCGCCTTCATAATTTCGGACTCGTGCAGCTTTTCCAGCAAAAAACTGTAGAGTCTCTGACTTACCTCGACGTTTCGCGTGAGCCTAGCCAGCTGTAACTGCGTGTCGGGGTAACGGGAGAGATTTTCGGCTACCTGCCCCAGTGCGCGATCGATCTCCGCTTTGCGGGCGGAGAGGTTGCGCTTCGTGCTACGAAGTAGTTTGGCGACTTCTGCTCTTTGCTTGCTGACCTGAGCTTGGAGTTCGCGTACGCTCGGATGCTCGTCTTTGAGCGTCGCTCGCAGTACTTCGTAGCGAACCTCATTTTCGGTCAACGAACCGATCGCGGCGCCCAGAAGTTCATCGTTGAAAAAGTTCGCGGTCAGGTGCGCGGCCTCGCCACTCTTCATTCGCTTGCGCATCCGGTGAAGCACATTTCCGACCAATCGTTCTTGTAAGGCTATCTGTGCTCTCTCGGCGTCCAGTGCGGCGGCATTCTCGATCGTGACGCGCGCCTGCGTGCTCAGGTCCACAGCCTGTTCGGCCTCCGCAAACGCCTGAAGTCGCGCTTCATGTTGCTCGAGCCGTCGGCGGACCGAATCCAGCTGGTCACGGATGAACTCAGCGGAACGTGAAGCGCGGAGTGATTGCCACTCGAGATTCTGACGCAGGTACTGTTCCATCAACGCCTGCACGACCTCCGCTGCCGTATGGCGGTCGTGATCTGTTAATGTCACGCGTACCAGATTTGTGGGACTCCGGTTCGAGCCGAGTTGGTCCACCCCAATTCGAGAGATGTAGGCGTCGTATAGCACTCCCTCCGAGAGCACGACCAGGTCGAAAGACTCCCCCACCTGCAACGGGAGCGTTGAGATCTCGAATCGTATCAACTCATCCTCATAGCGTTCTCCCAATCGGAGGACGGCACTCCGAAGAACCCCTTGCTCATCCGAATATTCCAGTTTCAGCCTGTCTTCATCGAGCCCCTTGAGGTTGATCTTCAGTCGAGTTAGACGATCGCTGCGGATGCTCGCCGAAACCGTGGAGGAGCGGATGCTCTTGAGGGATGGATGGACAGGGCTTGCGGATCCGAGGGCAACGGATAGATCGGTCGTCAGTCTCGATCGCTGATGCGGATCGATGAGTTGAAGCGCGCGGCCGGTCAGCACTTCGATGACGAATTCTCGACGGCGCATGATCTCGACCTCCGTCTGAAGCTCCAGCTTGCCCCCTTGTCCTGCCATCTCCAGCAGTGGGTTCCCGGCCCCAAGAGCGTCCTTGGACGATACCTGTACCACCCCGGTGGCGGTGTAAGAAGGCACCGCCAACACCGCGTAGCTCGTGGATGCGGCCGTCACGAGCATCCAAACGACCAAGACCACTCGCCAGCGCCGGCGTGTGAGTCGCAAAATATCGGCAAAAAAATTCTTGGGCTCGTCGCCGTGAGCGAGCGTGTCGGCGGCTAGGTCCAACGGGCGAGCCGCTGAAGCTTCAGATCCGGACACATTGTGGTCACCCATTCCGTTGGGGTCGCGAGGCACGGCCATGGGCTCTCGCATGTGGTCGACACGAAGGGGTCGCACCGCGCGATCACGCGCGTGTTGTCAACCGCCACGCGCCGCTTGCCTCACCCCGGCCGCTCACCGTTCGCCTTGAGTCGGCACCAAGATTCCCCGCAGAGGGTCGCTTTTCGACCGGCGCGAGCGCCGAAACACGCCCATAATGTGCCTGTGAATCCGCTGAGCGGACGTTAACTACCACACGTGATGTATGAGCGCTCGACGAAAGCACAGGAACCGCATCCGATCGAGATCTACGGCCCGCGACTTCATGACTACAAATACGCGAGCGTCTATGGACCACTGGGCTTCGTGACTCATGAAGTAACGTTGTGGAAATGGTTCGCGCGAGTGTGGCGCGTCGACCCGCGACGGACTGTGTTTCACCTGCGCTACCTCATGTGGCGCGGCTACTTGCTCACGCTTCCTGCCTATCTGGCACTGGTTTTCGTCTGTCGCGTTCGAGGAGTGCCCATCGTGTGGACCTGCCACAACGTGCGCAGTCATGTTATCCCCTCCCCAGCCTACAATGCCGCACTCCGTATGCTAGTGGGAGCGGCGGCGAGCACGATTTTCGTTCTGCATCGAGATATCGCGGCAGGCTTGCCAAGGTTTCGAGAGAAGGTACGGGTCGCGTGTTTTGGAGAATTTCGCACACACCTGGCCTACGCCAGCGAGCGCGACCCCGAGTTCCTACGAGCTTACCGCGCTTGGCTGGGACGTCGTGGTCTTGCGTCGCCGGATCTAATCTTTGTAGGGGCGTATGCTCCGTCGAAACGCCTGCTCGCGCTATTCGAGGCTTTGCGGGAGGACAGCGAGTTGACGGCGTTGATCGTGTGCCCGGGCTTGCCCCCGCGCTTGGGCGCACCAAATGCGTTCGTGCATCGCCGGGGAAAAGTTACCTACGAACTCGACGCCATACTCAACCACTGTGACAGTGTTGGGTATGTGGCGCACGACAATCTTTCCCTGCCTACGGCGGTGCACCTGTTTGCATCGTACTCGATTCCATGCGTCGCGTATGATGTCCCGCCCCTACGCAGTATTG
Organism: Nannocystaceae bacterium; assembly: GCA_036479215.1. Classification (GTDB taxonomy): domain Bacteria; phylum Myxococcota_A; class Polyangia; order Nannocystales; family Nannocystaceae; genus FL481. The sequence goes on from JAZGFE010000012.1 coordinate 23,338, forward strand.
TAGGTGAATATGGGATTGGGGAATTGTTCGGAACCACTCAGGAACTGCGTCGTGCCATAAGGCAGGTTCAAGGCGACTACCAACGCTATCGGGACGCTGCCTGTATGTTTTTGCGAAAGCACTCCTGGGAGGCCTCGCAGCGGGTTCACTTTGCCGCGATAAACAGGGTTGTGTCCGACATGTCTCACCCAGGCCAAGCGCCGAGCAGGCGAGGGTTCCAGCTCCTCGCGCGTCGTCGTGTATCCCCCCACCAGGACGCGTCGCCATAGTCACCGCGGCGCTCACCTAAGGCGGTCATCGGCGACTATGCTCTTCAACTCTCTCGATTTTCTGTGGTTCTTCCCCGCAGCAGTCGGAGCGTATTACGCGGTGGCGCCGAAGAGACGCTGGATCGTCCTTCTGACTTCCAGCTACCTGTTCTATATGTGGTGGCGCGTCGACTTTGCAGTCCTCATCTTCGGCTCCACGGTCGTCGACTACATCGCCGCCGGTACAATTGCGAGCTCGGAAGGCAAGCGCAAACGCCGACTACTTCTGGGGGTCTCTCTGGCCACGAATCTTGGCCTGCTTTTCATATTCAAGTATCTGGGCTGGGCCACCAAGGAATTTCACGAAATCGCAAGGAGCGTAGTTCCAAGCGCGGACCCTCCGATCCTGGAGTTCATGCTTCCGGTCGGCATTTCGTTCTACACCTTTCAAACTCTCTCCTACACGATTGATGTCTATCGGGGAAAACTGCAACCGGAGCGCCATTTCGGCCGCTTCGCGGTGTTCGTGGCTTTTTGGCCCCAGCTCGTGGCGGGACCCATTGAACGGGCGACGCATCTGATCCCACAATTGCGCAAGGGTTCCCCCTGGAACAGTGAAATGGCGATCTCTGGATTCCGGCAGGTGGTCTGGGGTATGTTCAAGAAAGTCGTGGTGGCGGACCGTCTGGCGATCTACGTGGACACCGTCTACGGCGCCCCCGAGAACTATGGCGGCTGGGCGTTGCTCGCTGCGACCTACTTCTTCGCCTTCCAGATCTATGCTGATTTCTCCGGCTACTCAGATATAGCGATTGGCTCGTCCAAGATTCTGGGAATCGACCTCATGCAGAATTTTCGCCGCCCGTACTTCGCATTGAGCATGGGAGAGTTTTGGCGGCGCTGGCACATCAGTCTCTCGACGTGGTTTCGGGATTACGTCTACATCCCTCTCGGAGGGAACCGCACGTCGCGTGGACGTTGGTACCTAAATATCCTGATCGTCTTTGTGGTCAGTGGGCTGTGGCACGGCGCGAACTGGACGTTTTTGGTGTGGGGGGCCGTCCACGGCGGCGTGCTCATTATCGAGGCCACATTGCAACGATATCGTTTTGCACACGCGGTGCGGAATCTGCGGTGGCTCCACGGGGTCCGGTTGCTCGTCACGTTTCACCTCGCGCTTGCTGCCTGGGTGTTCTTCCGTGCCGACTCGCTTAGCGATGCGGGCGTCGTGATCACGGGGATTGTACGTGACCTACCGGGGCTCGTACAGGCAGTGAGCGCTTCGGATATTAGAGCGTTGTACAGTACAATTGTGGTGGAGGCGGGTTTCACCGCCTACAGGTTCTGTGTGGCTGTTGCTGGAGTAGTCGTCTTGCTGGTCGTTGATACCGCGGCAGAGCGTGGTTGGCATCTACCGCACACGAGGCTCTCTCGATACGCCCCGCTTCTTGCCCTCGATACGGCTGTGATTGCTACACTCTTGTATGGGGCCTTCGGTCGACAATCGTTTATCTACTTTCAGTTCTAGCTATGGAAGTTTCGGACCAATCTCGTGCGTTCTTGATCAACGCGGTCATCCTGCTCTCCGTCCTGTCCGGCCTGTGGGCGGGAAACTATGTTGTGGATCCGTATCGAGCCAATCGCATGGTCGATGTGGTGCCGAACAAACAAGCCATCGCGTCGGGGGTATCCCATCACGAATGGCTGGTGGCCAGGTATCGGCATGAGCGGGCGGACATCGTGCTCATCGGTGATTCCCGGATGAATCGTTTCGACGAGGCGACGCTCGGGGAGTTGGTCGACCTCCCCGTGATGAACCTGAGCGCAGGTGGCGCCCGTTGGCGAGAACTGCTCGCCATGGCGACGTACGTGCTGGATGAGGGGCACCCCAAACGAATCTATCTGCAGCTGAATGTCGACCACCTCAATGGGAGCATTCGGACCGACCGTGCTTCCCAGGCGCGCGATCTCTTGGAACATCCACTCCGGTACTATTTCCACCCCGAAATTACCCGCGCCTCCGCCACACTGTTGTGGCACACCTTGTCCAAGTCCTCCCCTGCGAGCGAGGCGCCGCCGATGGACGCCGACGCGTTTTGGCGGTGGCAACTGGAGTCGGTAGCCCGAATCTCGTACGCCAACTGGACCTGGCCGGAGCAGGCACTTAGGGATCTCGCCCAACTTAGTAATCGCTGCGAGGCTCGAGGCATTGCGCTTGTGGTCGTGATGCTGCCGGTACACGAGGACCTCCGCGAGCGATTTGTCGACCTCGGCTTCCGTGACACCAGTCAGCGACTCAAGCGTGCGATACGAGGGATCGCAGCGCTGGTCGACTTCGATCGGCCATCTGCGCTTACCAGCGATCGCTCGCGCTTTCTCGACCCCTATCACCTTGGCGGCAGCTACGAGGACGTCGCGCGAGAAATGTTTGGTGTCGCTGGAAATCTTGCTGATCACACGTTTCCGGTGACCCGTCCTTCGGCTGGGTCGCTCGCACCCCCGAGCTGATCCGCGTGTTCTTCGCTCCCCTCACACCACCGCAACCGCACGGACCATTGCCGCCATGAACGAACAAATATCACGCTCGCACAGCCTCCATCCCACCAGTGCATCGCGGCCGAGACATCGGATACTGGGGGTGCTGCAGGTCCTGGGGCACCCGAGGAACTCGAAGCGCGTTGCCATGCTCCAGGAGGCTGGGTTCGACGTCGAGGTCGCAGCGTTTGAGAGAGACTATCATTCGGGTCGTTTTCCGGACTGTCCGATCGAGTATCTAGGCAAGATTTCCCATGGCCGCTACGCGCGTAGGGCCACGATGCTTCCGCGTGTTTTCCGGAAGCTTCGCCGCGCGATCGCGCGTAACGACCTCATCTATGCCTCTGGAATCGATGTCGCCCTGCTGGCCGCTGCATGCGGCGTCAACAAGCGAAAACCCATGGTGATCGAGGTTGGAGACGTGAGAGCGATTCAGCTCCGAGGGGGGTCATTGGGCCGCCTCGTGCGCATGGTTGAGCGCCGCCTCGTCGAGGCGAGCGATCTGCTTGTGGTCACCGCTCCCCGATTTTACGATGAGTACTATAAAGGCTGGCTCCATACCACCGTGCCGGGTATGGTGATCGAGAACAAACTCGAACGGGCATTTGCGCGAAGTACTCGACGCAAAGGCGTCGCTCGCCCACTTGGCCGCCCGCTCGTTGATCGACCGTTGCGAATTGGCTACTTTGGGCTGCTTCGTGACTGGTGGTCGTGGGAAACGCTGCGTCTCGTAGCCGAACTCGCGCCGAGGGATGTCGAAATCTCGCTTGCGGGCCTTCCTACAGAGGAACTTTCCGACCTGGAGCAAATGGTCGGCGCGTATCCAAATATCGAATACCGCGGAACGTACCGTTCGCCGCAGGATTTGGCCTCGCTGTACAACAACGTCGACATGGCATGGGTGTGTTATCCACCCATAGGACCCCAGGACTGGAATCTTCGTTGGGCGCGGCCCAACCGATTCTATGAAAGCTGCCTGTTCAAGAAACCGATATTCACTCGGGCGGGCTGCCAGGACGCGATCGACGTCACGCGTTTAGGAATTGGCTTGGTGATCGACGAGTGTAACCCATGCGCTGCAGCCCGCTCTATACTTTCGATAACGGCTGCGGATATTGATCATTGGGCGGCCAATATGGATACTCTTCCCGAGCGCGTATTTGCCCATGGCGACGAAGCAGAACGCCTCGGCGCGCGGGTTCGACAGATTCTCAGTGCAGTACAAAACCGGCGGCAACCAGGGGGCCTGGATCGCTCCCTGAGCCGGAGATCAGCTGGTCAAATATCCTGGTGAGGAATCATCCCACATCCATCACGCGCAAGCGCGACACCTGAACCCCCTACGCGGACGTCGTGTGGAGCCCGGCGAGA
>JAZGFE010000013.1:0-3028 GCA_036479215.1 Nannocystaceae bacterium
CATCGTCGTCGTCATCGTCATCGTCATCGTCATCGTCATCGTCATCGTCATCGTCATCGTCATCGTCATCGTCATCGTCATCGTCATCGTCATCGTCATCGTCATCGTCTGCATCACCGTCACCGGCATCACCGTCACCGGCATCACCGTCACCGGCGTCACCGTCACCGGCGTCACCGTCACCGGCGTCACCGTCACCTCCGAAGGGGTCACCGCATGTACTGCTGTAGCCACTCAATTCCGCGGGCATGCAACCATTGTCCCACGAGGCTTCCGGGTCCGGCACACCCGCGTGGATATGGAATCCGCCGCAGTCTTCAGTGGGATCCCAGTCCCCCGTCTGCCCATCGAAACAGGGGGTGATGTCGACGCCGCTGTCGCGCTCGATCCACGGGACGCCGTCCGGATCTTGAAAACCGCTGAAGTAGGTTTGGCCGTCGCAGGGGTTGGGGCCCCACGAGGTGGCCCCGACGACGCGCCAACCCTCGTCGGGGTCGATCGACGCTGGAAGCTGGATGTAGAGCGGGCCGCCCGAGTCTCCGTTGCAGGTGCCTTGCCCGCGCCCCCGATGTCGATCTCGCCGTTCGCGTCGATCTTGTTGATCGTTGTGGTGACCTCCCGTTTATTTGGGCTGCTTTGCATGTTCCCGTCCACGCCGAATCCCACCGGGGTTACGGCGTAGCCAGCCGCGAGGACATCCGTCTCACAGCCGTACATGACGGGGGCGATGGGAACGGTCGTGACGTCCTCTGCGAGGACGCAGTACGCGAAGTCTGCGCCCCCGCCAGGAGCGCTCCCATTGAAATCTGGATGGACGGCGCACGTTTCCGTGTTCACGGTGAACTCGGCGCTATCGCTGCGATCTCCGAGTTTCACGCTCTGTATTGTGTCGGAACAATGCGCGGCGTACGTGATGAGTTTCGGGTGCACGAGTGTCGCCGTGCATCCCCCGATAAACACGGTCGTCGGCCATCCGCAGGGCGCCGTATTCTCGCCGCCAACGATACGCAAATCTGTTGTGCTACCCGGACCTTGCGTTGCTTCTGAAGCTGAAGCGGAAGCCTGGAACCCAGCGAGGACGGAAAATGTGAGCAGACTGCGACGCATGATTCGAATCTTTTCTGGTGGTGGGGAGCCGCGGTGTGTCGTCATGGCGAGGACTTCGACGCGGGTGAGGCGGAATCGAGCTGTTCCGCGTCGCGTTGCAAGTCGTGTCGTCCGATGCCGAAGCACGTCCGCAGCGCACCGATCCGACAATACTGCTGTCTAGGAAGCGACGTCGAGGCGCGCCAAGATCGCTTCCTCACACGCGCTGCATAGCGTGCCGCTGCGCGCGTGGTCTGGCAACGGGGCGGACGGGCGGACGGGCGAATCCAGGACGGCGTACAAGGCGCAGTTCTCTCCGATCCGCTCTCACTGTGACGTGGCGACGGCCGGTGGGTGTGTTGTTTCGCCAAGCGGGATGGCCGTGGCATGCGCTCAGACTATGATCATGGTGGCGGCGCTGCGGCGTGGACTCACCTTGTTGTCGCCCAGGAGCACCACGTGCGGGTAAGGATCGTCACCTACAACATCCACAAGTGCATCGGAGGCATCGACCGACGCTATCGTCCCGAGCGCGTGCTGGAGGTCCTGTCGCACTACGAGCCGGACGTCGTGCTGCTTCAAGAGGTGGACCAGGGTGCCAAGCGTTCTCGGCGGCATGTGCAGGTGGATCTGTTGGGCGACGCCCTCGGGCTCAGGCACCGACACTACTGTGACAACGTGCGTGTGCGCGGCGGCGGCGCCTACGGGAACGCGATTCTAAGCCGCTACCCCCTTAGCCAACCCGAGAACATCGACCTTCGTATTCGCTGGCGCAAGCGTCGAAGTGCACTGCACTGCCGTTGCCGCGTGCGCCTCAACGGCAGTGGCAAGACACGCAGTCTGCACCTGTTTAATCTGCACCTCGGCCTGTCGGAAGGCGAGCGCCACGAACAGCTCGAGCGCCTCTTCGCCGAAGGCCGCTTCGCACGCTTGCATGCCCGCACGCCGGTCGTCGTTGGGGGAGACTTCAATGACGTGTGGGGTTCACTGGGTCCCCGCTTCTTCCGCCCCGCCGGTTTTGGATGCCCCGAGGAACGCACGGCGACCTTCCCGGCCTACGCCCCCCTCCGAGCGCTCGATGCCCTGTACGCCCGTGGTGACGTGGGCGTCTCACGCCTCTTCCGCTCGCGTCTGGCGGTGGCACGTCGGGCATCGGACCATTTGCCGCTCATTGCCGATGTGGAGATCCACAGCTAAAGCCTGCGGGCCGAGGATATCGGTGACCGAGTGGCGTGGCGCTCAACCGGCCGGTTTCATCCCCCTTAGCTGGCGAGCAGTGCTGCTTAGGCAGATATACCCGACGACAGAGGGCCGGTCGAGTCTGTCCATCCGCGCGAGCACGCGATCACGCGATTGTTGCCAGAGCCAGATCGTGCGAGCGTAGTCCCCGGCGAGTGCCCAACCGTGTTCGAGGATCCCGAGCTTGTACGCGTCGATGAGCGTACGGCGTTCCGGTGTCCTTGCCGCCTTTGCTCCGGGGTCTTGGGTCGCGTTCGTAGTGGCCGTCATTTCTCTGATCTGCGTTCCCTACTGTGACCGGGCAACAGGGTCTGAGTCCCGCTCCCGCAGATGTGTGCGTACGAGCCAGCTGGGGAAGGGGGATGGGCGGAGTCGCGCCAGAGGGTGCCCAACTGGCTCGCCCTCTGACCCGTGTGCATGTTTCGCGGTGACGATCATCCGACCCAGGTCTCCCCGATGGACCCACTCACCCGGAGGCCGGGGGGGAAGGCTGTACGACATGCCGACGGGAGATCGCTGATGACGGCAGGTGTGCGATGTGGTACGGCTGCCACCGTATGAGCTACAGCGTCCGCGCATGCGTGGTAGGCACTCTCGTGACCGGGGCGACACTGGCCGGTTCGAGTTGCGTCGATTTGGACTTGGATCCCGAGGTGGCCCTAAGCGGTCCGTCGGCTACGAGTGGTGATGGTGATGGTGATGG
>JAZGFE010000014.1:0-16008 GCA_036479215.1 Nannocystaceae bacterium
TTCACCTGAAAGTGCCTTTTGCGCTCGGTTGCGCGTGTTCGCTGTTGCTCATAACTACACGAACAAGGGGACTTTCAGGTAAATTCACAGTATTCAGATTTTTTTTGCGCTTGTTCTAGGTCTAGGCGACCAACGAGGACCCGCGAAGATACGGCGTCGGCCACCAGGTGATGGACAATCACGAGGAGCATCGACCGCCCGGGCGCCGGGGCTTCCACCAGGAGGCCGCCGGCCAACACCCCGTGTTCCACGTCGAGCGCACGCTGTGCCTCGTTTGCCCACGCGGCCAAACTGGTCTCAGCCTCCGCCGGGTTTTCGAGGCGCTTGAGAATGAATACTGGCGGAACGACTTCGGCTCCTAGATACTGCCTCCACTCGTGTTCCACGCGAGAGAAACGCAGCCGAAAGACGTCACGTTCCGCGCACACCGCCTCCAGAGCCGCTTGGGCGTAGACGCTGGCCGCTGCGTCCAGATACAACCAGATCGCGATGTTGTCGTGTGACGGATCGCCGTGGCGACTATCGAAGAAGCGCGCCTGGGGCCCGATGAGCGGGACCTCGCCCAGCTCGTCCGCTGGGGCCTCGAGGATCCCACGCGTGGCGAGAGTAACCGACCCGGAAGACCCAGTCTCAAGTGACGCTGCCATCCCGCGGAGGGTGGGGCGGTCCAAAAAGTGTTGCATCCGAACGTGCAAGCCCTTCGACGCAGCAAGCGAAAGCACACGGATTGCGCGTAGGGAATCTCCACCCAATGCGAAGAAGTCAGCGTCGGGCTCGGTCACCGAGTGCTCGAGCACGGCCTCCCACACGCTGGCGAGATCACGTTCGACCTCACTCAACGGCACGGCGGCCGACACTGCCGGGGACTCAGGATCCGGCTCGGGAAGACTGGCGCGATCGGTCTTCCCGTTCGGAGTCAGGGGAATCGCGTCCAGGAACACCCAGTGCTGCGGCACCATATACGTGGGGAGCTTCCCCGCGACGAGCCTACGCAAATCTCCCTGCTCGAGGACCGAGCCGGTGATGGGCTCAAGGTAGGCGACCAGCGCATCCGCCCCCTGGACAGAACGAAGCAGCACCACTGCATCGACGACATCCGGATGGGATCGGAGTACGACCTCGATCTCCCCCAGCTCGATGCGATAGCCGCGTAGCTTCACTTGATGATCGAGGCGACCAAGGAACTCAAGGCAACCGTGTGTGCCCAAGCGTACGCGATCGCCGCTGCGGTAGAGAACAGGCGATGTGCCCTCGGGTAGCGGATTAGCGATGAACGCCTTGCGCGTCCGGCCAGCATCAGCGAGGTAGCCCAATCCTACTCCCTCGCCACCGACGAAAAGCTCCCCCTCGACCCCTTCCGGTACGGGCTGCAGACCTCCGTCCAGAATATAAAGCTGCGTGTTTGCGATCGGCCGGCCGATAGGAATCGTCGATTCCGAAGACCCGGGCATCGAGCGCACGAAGTGGTGTGTCACGTCGTCGGAGCACTCGGTTGGGCCGTAGGCGTTGACCACCGGAACCTCGGGCCTTCGCTCCATCCACCGACGGACGAGATCGGGTGCGAGCGCCTCGCCGGTCACCAATAGGAGCCGAAGAGACGGAAGGATGTCCCGATGCGACGGACGGTCCCAATGATCGAGCAACACCCGGAGATATGAGGGCACCACTTCGAGGACGGTCGCGCCTTCGCGTTCGAGAAGCGCGACGAAACGCTCGGGGTCGAGCACGGTCGCATCCGGGACAACGAGGGTCCTTGCCCCCACAAGTAGCCCACAGAGAAACTGCCAGACAGAGATGTCGAAGCACTGCGACGCGTTCTGAACGACCACGTCACTCGGCCCTAGATCGAGGTCCGCAAGCTTGGCGTAGAGATGGTTCATCATCCCCCGCTGCACGACCATGGCCCCTTTGGGCCGGCCGGTCGACCCGCTGGTGTAGATGACGTAGGCCATACGACCCGTATCCTCCACCGGGCCGCGAAGGCGCGAGTCGTCCGAGGCCGAAGACGTGAGCGCCACCGGGACACCACTCTCTCCGAGCGTGACACAGCGGGCCCGCGAGTCGTCCAGTAGTCGATCAAAATAGCATGGTTGGACCAGGATAACAGAGGCCTCACACTCCGTGACCATATGGGCCAAACGCTCCGAAGGAGCGGCGGGATCGAGAGGGAGATATGCGGCACCCAGCTGGAAGATGGCGAGCATCGCTTCTAGGAACAGAGTTCCCCGCTCAGCCAGGATCGGGACGACCTGGTTGGCGCCGACGCCTTCAGCCAGCAATCGTCGCGCCAATGACCCCGAAGACTCCATCAGCTCCGAGTAGGTGACGGCGTGCTTGGAGTCCGACGCGCAAACTGCCTCTGGAAACTGCGCTGCGACCTCTCTGAAGGCGGCGTAGAAACCCTTTTCGAGAGGGAAGTCGGCGCGGGTATCGTTGAACCCCACAAGCAACCCCCTACGCTCCTGCGCTTCGAGGACACACACAGAATCCACAAGCGCGTCTGGATTCTCGAGTAGCGCGTCGACGACACACAGGAAGTGCCCAATCGCCCGCGGATACTTCTCAGCGTCAAACACGTCCCGGTGGAAATCGAACTGGAGCTCCAGGTCACCGGACAGGTCGTAGTTGGTGATGTTCAGGCCGAAACTCTGGGTCGCACGGCGGACGATAACCTCGTAGCCCGTTTGCGCCCCATCAAAATGAACGGGCGTCTCCTTGTGGTAGTTCAACAGCACGTCATAGATCGGCCGTCCCATCGTGTTCTCCACCGCGTACTGGCCATGGCGAAGGGCCGCCAACATCTCCTTGTCCATCTTGCCCATTAGGCTGCGAAACGTCTCTCCTTCACCAATCTCCAACACATGCGGAACGACCTGCATGAATAGCCCAACGATGTCGCGGGACTGCGGCGTCCGGCGGTTGTGGTTAACCGAGCCGAAAGGGATCCGTGTGGCGCCACCCGAGATCTTGTGCAGATACACGGCCAGGATCACACCAAATGCATTACACAAGAAGGCGTCCGGCCCCTTGCTCGCTGTCATCCCGAGCGACGCCATGGCCCGTAGTCCCGCCGACCGCTCAGCGCCGAGCCGGCAGGAAACTCTGTCGCTCACCGTCCCCAACTTTCGGGGCACTCGACCGAAGAACACCAGAGGGTCGTCGGTCTTCTCGAACCGCTTCGCCCAATACTCAGCGTCCTTGCGGAACCGAGCCGAGCGCTGGTACGTGTAGTCGGCGCGGAGCTGGTCGGCGATCTGGGGGTATGAGACCGCGCTCGGCTCGAGTCGCCGCGCGACAAGTAGACCATAGACTCGCGACACACGGTCGACGACCACCATCACCATGCGCCCATCCGAGAACATGTGGTGCGCACTGATGTGCCACATGTATCTCTCCGGGCCCAGGCGCGCGAGGTCGGTACGGTACGGGCATGCCTCGACGTCTGCCGGTCTCGCCATCTCGTGGCCAAGCCACTCCCGGAAGGCACATTCAGGGTCAGCCTCGTGGGAAAAATCGTGGAAGCCAGTCGCCTGGGGACGGGCCGCGAAGCCGAGACGCGGGTGGCCGCCGTTCGTGTCCACGTAGGCCCTACAACCGTCGGTCCTCTCGGCCACAAAGTCGGCGGCCCGTAGGAAGACGTCCACGTCCAGGGCCTTCGGGATCACAAAGGCCGTCGTGTTGCGGTAGAGTTGCGGGTCACCGAACACCTGTTCGCCTTGCCAAATCTGCCGCATGTGCTGGGTGAGATGCAGCGGCAGCATCGCGGGAAACGAGGCGACGCAGACTTCTTTCACCGGGTCATCGGGCCGCGCTCCAGCGGCGGTGAGGATGGCCAGGAAGAGGTTCCGAAACACCCCTACCGTCTCTCTTCGAAAAACGCGTGAATCGTACTCGAACCGGCACCGCAGGTGACCGTCCTCGTTCAGGATGATCAGAGAAAGGTCCAACTGCGCCCGCCCCGTATCCAGCTGGAGCGGTTGTAGCGTCATCGGCAGGCCTGATGGCGCTTGCACCGGGTACTCGTGGTACACAATGCCCACCTGCGCGAGGGGAATACCTCCGTGCTTGCGAGGGACCTTCGCTATCTCAACCAACCGATCGAATGGTAGGTCCTGATGGGCAAGCATGCGCAGCAGGTCGTCGCGCGAACGCGAGACGAATGCGCCGAAGCTCTCCGCGGGGTCGATCCGCGTCCGCAGGACTACGGAGTTGATCAATGGGCCGACAACCGTTTCCCATGCATGTCGCCCATGCCGGCCCGAGACCACGGTCCCGACCAGAAGATCCGTCTCTCCCGAAAGCGCGTTCAGCATGGTGTTAAACACCGCCATGAACACCCCAAAGAGCGTAGTCTTGCCCGCCCCGGCGAGCAGGCGCGCGCTGTGTTCCCCGCTGGTTCCCAGATCGAAGTCTACAGTGGCTCCACACGGCTGCGTGTCCACGCTGAGCGTGGCATCGACGGGTAGGACGAGTGGTTCCGGAGTGTCCCGGAGCGTCTCAGCCCAGTATTGGATTTGAGCCTGTTCCCGTTCCGCCGTCAACCGGTCAAGGCGCTCGGCCTCGTATTCGCTGTACTGCAACGGCACCGCCAACGGTGCGTGAATACCATTTAGCTCCTCCGCGTAGCACAGGAGCAACTCCCGCAGGAACACCGCCACTGACCAGCCATCCGAAATCAGATGGTGAAAGACGACAAGCAGCACGTGCCGGTCCGGCGCTACCGGTACCACGGTCATGCGCCACAGCGGAGCGCAGGCCAAGTCGAATGGTCGGTTGGCCGCTTCTCGCAACGTGTGCTCGAGAGCCTCGCTACGAGTCGTCTCGAGACGACTCAGGGGCACAGTCACCTCGGGCAAGATCAGCTGTACGGGGTTGCCCTGTACCGTCGCAATCCCCGTGCGCAGGGCCTCGTGCCGACGCGCCAGCACCTCAAGGCAGCGGAGTAGCCGGCCATGATCGAGATCGCCGACCATCTCCACCGCCTCTGAGATGTGGTAGAAGGATGGTTCTGTTCCCGCGTGGGCGAGCACCCAGAACCGCTGCTGGGCGGCGGTCGCAGGCACCAGTTTGCCGCCGTCCCCAAGCAGGGTGCGTAAGCGGTTCAGCTTCTCTTGCCGGTCGGTGCTCGCGCCTGAGAACCGCACAGATTTCTCCATCGTGGATGTCCTGTCCATCTCGCGCTCATCCCTGCCCGGTGAGATCTGCTAGAAGCCGATCCAGTTCTTGGTCATTCATGGCCCCGAGTTCGATACGGTCCACCGCTCGGGGTTTGTCCACCGGCGCCGGCGAGGGGGTTGGGCGGCCCACGATATATTTAGCCAACCCCCGCGCCGTTGGATTCTCGAACAACACACCTAGCGGCACCTCGACCGCGTTGTGCTCGCGTATGCGCGAAACGACCTGAATCGCGAGCAGGCTGTGTCCACCCACGTCAAAAAAGTCATCCTCGACGCCTATCTCCTCGTCTCGGACAAGTTGGCGGAAAAGCTCCAGCACGAAGATTTCCGTGACGTTCGCTGGCGGATCGGCCGGACGGCGCGACGCTTTGGACGTCGAACGCAGACTCTGGAAGTCCACTTTGCCGCTTAGCAGGCGAGGGATCTGCTGGCAGGCCCGTACCGAGGAGGGCATGTATGGCGCCGGGAGTTGGCTTTGGAGATGCGAGCGCACCGTGGCCGCGTCGAGGCCCTGCGTGAGCACGGCATAAAGAACCATCGCAGCCATCCCGTCAGCGTGCAGCTCGACATCTACGACACAGTCCAAGACCCCTGGCTGTGAACGCGCGGCCACCTCCACCTCCCCCGGCTCCACGCGTACGCCCCGGATTTTGACCTGGCGATCGTTGCGTCCCAGGAACTCAAACAATCCGTCGGTACGTTTGCGCCCGATGTCACCCGTACGGTAGGCGACCCCGGTGTTTGCCCCCGAAACAGGCACAAAGACGTGGCGCGTTGCGTCGGGATCCCCCAGGTATCCCAAGGTCCCAAACTCCGTCTCCACGATGATCTCCCCCGCCTCACCGTCGGGTACTGGCTTCAACTCTCCGTCCGCGATCCAGGCCGTGGCTCCGGCGATCGGCAATCCGATGGGCACACGGGCGGCTTTCAAATCCTCGCGAGTGACGCGGTGGGCAAACTTCGTCATCGTCGTCTCGGTCGCGCCGTACAGGTTGTAGAGGGCAGTGTTCTCACCCAAGCGTCGCGACCACAGGGCGACATCCATAGGGAGAAGCTCCTCTCCCGACAGCAACACGTGTCGAACCGTGGCGAAATCCGGGACCATATCGGACCCGGCCTCAAACAGGGTGCGGAATAATGACGGAACCGCGTGCATCACCTCCACGCCGGTATCGGAGATCCAGGCCGCAAGCCGCGAGGCGTCCTCGCGGACAGTCTTGTCGGGAACGCAGCAACAACCACCCAGCGAAAGCGGAAGCAGGACATCCCGCAGATACGCATCGAACATGGGAGATATCAACTGCGAGACGTTGACCGGACCCTCCAAGGCGAGGAAGGATGCCTCCCAGCCAATGAACTGCCCGAGGGAAGCGTATCGGCCCACGATTCCCTTTGGCTCGCCCGTGGAACCAGAGCTGAAGAAGACGTACGCAGGATGATCCGGCGACAAATCCGGCCAGCCGGCGGCCTCCTGCTGGTTCTCGAGACTGACCAGCGGAATGCCGGGGAAACGAAGCGCTGCCAACGAGCTGTTCCGAGCGTCGTGTAGCACAGCCACCGGGTTGACAGTTCGGCGGACAAACTCGAGACGTGCGGCCGGCAGGTCAGGAAGAGCGGGCACATACGTGTACCCCGACCGCAGTACGCCGAGCAGCCCATAAATGAAAGGCTCGGGCTCCGAGCTGAGCACGACCACATGCCCGCTTTCTTTACCCACCGCCGACTGGATGGCCGCTGCGACACCGGCGCTCAACCCGTCCAGCTCTGCGTAGCTAAGGGTTTGGCGCCCCGATACAGCCGGTTCTTCGCCGCGGCCGCGAACCTGTTTTCCGATTGCGGTCAAGATATCGTCTTGCATGGCTAGTTGCTTCTCCACGATGAACCGTTGCTAGCTGTCAGGGGGTTGCGAGTTCGAACTCATCAACAAACACGTGACTGGTGAGAACGGTCATCAGCCAATCGTTCTCGAATGGGAAATCCACATCGACGTCGGTGCCGAGGTACCGCTCGACCTGGGTCTGGACCCATTCCGGGTCGAACAGACCAATCTCACGCGTGCGGGCGGGCGAGAGGAGCTCCCGGACCTCTGAGTCACCCGAACGCAATAGCTGCGCCGACGTGGGGGTGGTGAAGTGAAACTTCTCGCGCGCTGCAAACTCGGTAGGGAGTACCCGGGCGGCCCCCTTCCGAACGATGAACTTGTCGGCGAACCCGTTCACCTTCAGCTCGGGCGGGAGCCGCCGGGCGAATTCGAGGATCTCGAGGTCAAGGAATGGGTAGCGCCCCTCGACGGAGTGCGCCATCGTCATGCGATCGCCGTGATCTGACAGCAGGTGGTCAGATAGTCGCAACTTGAAGTCGAGGTAGGATCGTTGGTTCACGCGATCGCGCCCCCGCACCTTTCGGGTGTCAAGCAAGGGATAATTCAAACAATCAATGCTCGACCGGCCCTCTCGCAACCGGTGAGAGTACATCGCCCTCTTCGCATCGCCGAGGGCAGTCAGTTCCTTCTCATAGACTAGATCAGCGCACCCAAACACACGCTCGCTTAGGGCCATATCCTCCACGGTTCGGGCGGCTCCCCGCGATTCCCGATGGCGGTCAAACCGGTAGCCAACATAGCCGCCGAACAACTCGTCGGCCCCCTCGCCACTGAGGATGACCTTAGTCCCCAACCCCTTCGCCGCGTTCGATAGAGCGAGACTCGCCGCGTTGTAGGATTCCTTGAGCGGGATCTCGGAGTGCCGAACAGCCTTTCGAAGCGAACTCAACGTTTCTGCGACCCCGAAGCGGATACCCCGATAATCCATACCTAGATCCCTCACTAGCCGGTCCTGAAACTCCCCTTCGTCGCGCTTCTCGTCGTCCATCAACACCCCCAAGGCCACGAGTGGCGCTGGACGCGAAAGGCCCGCTGCCACAGAGGCGATAAAGGACGAATCGAGGCCACCACTCAAATAAGTGCAAATCGGCACTTCTGCATGCTTCTGCCTGCGCCGCACGGCCCCTATGAACAATCCGAGAAACCGATCTTCCAACGCCGCGGGATCCTCACGCACCTCATCCCCGGCGTCGGGGAAATCCAGGTCCCAGTACGCCGACTCACTCAGTCTGCCAGCGGAAATGCGCAGGGCATGCCCTGGCCGGACACTGGAGATTCCGCGGAAAAGGGTCCGAGGGCTGACCGGACCGGGGAACGTAAGTAGCTGGTCTAGCCCGACGAGGTCGATCTCTTTGGTGATCCCGGGGTAGCACAGGAGGGACTTGATCTCCGACCCAAAAACCCAACTTGCCCCCACGCGAGCGTAGAACATCGGCTGTATCCCCGCTTGGTCGCGCCCCAAGTGGAGCGCGCCGTTGCGGCAATCGTAGATTGCATAGGCGAACTGCCCGCTGAGCCGAGCCGCAAAGCCTTCGCCCTCCTCCATGTAGAGATGCAGGAGGACCTCGCAGTCGGACTGCGTCGTGAATCTGTGGCCTCGGGCCTCCAGGGAGGCACGAAGCTCGCTGCAATTGTAGATCTCGCATTACACGCCATCACAACGTCGCGCGCTTGGTTCCAGATGGGCTGCCGCCCGTCCGCCAAGGCCACGATGGAGAGACGAACGAACCCCAAGGAGAGCCCAGAGGTTCGGACCTGAATCTCGTCGTCCGGCCCGCGATGGTGAATGACCTGCAGCATCGCAGACAAGGTGTCCGGAGGAGAACAACCTGGCTGCGGCTCCAAGTATCCCGCGATCCCGCACATCTTGCTAGGCTCTCCCCTCTGCCACCGCGGCTGGCTGACGCTTCTGTACCGTCTGCCTGTCCGCCTCGTTTCGCTCACGTTGTATCGGGGCAGAAGGATCCTTCGCCAAGCTGTCCAAAGCCGCGAGGAGACCTCTGTGTAGGTCTAATACCTGGGAGTTATGAAAATGGCGAGAATCAAAAACGTATCGCAGCGTCAGCCGGTTGCCCGGCACGACTTCAATCGTGAGAGGGGTAGGGTTTCGCTCCACGAAATCGAGCACGTCGAGATGGAGTGTTCCTGATTCCTGCTCAGGCTCGGGTGCGATGAAGTTCTGCACGACGAGCACAGTCTCGAACGCCATCTCGCCTGCTTGTAGACCCATCATGCGATTGAGCGCTGCTGACTCAACGTACGCGTGCTCCCTCAGAGTTGAACCTTCGTCGTGCATTCTGCGTACGAGGGAAACAGGCGTATCTGTTGGCCGAAGTCGAAACCGGCAAGGAACGCTGCTGATGAATAGGCCGATGGCGTGTTCGACCCCAGAGAGTCCGGCGGGTCGACCCGCCACGGTGATCCCGAAGACCGACTCGTTGGTCTGTGACGCCCGGCAGACGGCCAGCCCCCACGCAGCTTGCAGCATGGCTGGGAGGGTCGCGCCGTTCTCTCGGGCACGCCGCTGCCAGAGATCCATGGCCTCCTCGCTAGACGCCTGCTCCAAGAGCCCATACTCCACCGGATACGAATAATCCGTTTTACGGCCTAGTGAAGACAACGGGACTGGTGCTTTCATGCCGTCGAGATACCGAGCCCAGAACGCCTCCTGGGCGCGGCGATCAACCTGTGTGATCCAGCGAGCGAACACCCCAAAATCCCCTACCGGACCGCTAGGATCCCGGCCGGTGCGATAGGACTCATTCAAGTCGCGAATGACCAGGCTCAGGCTCCATCCGTCGGCGATCAGATGATGATAAGTCCAGAGCAACAAACACGACGCCGGGCTCGTGCGCACGATCACGGCACGAGCGAGCGGCCCGGTTCCCGGATCGACCCCTTGCTCGAGATCCAGCTTCCGCAGTGCCGCGAGTCGGCGTTCCACTTGGTCTACCGATAGTGCCGACCAGTCCATTCGCCGCACGGGCATGCGAGCATCGTGCAATATCGACTGCAACAGCGTGCCGGAGCGTGACCATGCAAACGAGCTTCGAAACGCACGGTGGCGGGCCGCCACTCGCTGCAGCGCCGCCTCCAGCAGATTCTCGTCCTCGCAACCTCGTACCGACAACAGAGCTTGATGGACGAATCGGCTGCGGTCGGACGGGCATGCGTGGAGTTGGTAGAAGATCGCGCGTTGGTGAGGCGTAGCTGAGTAGGCGTCTTCCAATCCCCCCGGGCGCTGGGCCAAGTCCCGTATCTCGTCTAGGGCCAGGCCGGCTCCCGGGAAATCCTCCGAAACGAGGCACTCGGCAGCCCTCTCCCGACAGAGGACGATCAACTCCTCAACTGCCGTCGCACACAGCTTCGCCAGCCGCTTGATATCCGCCGAACGAATGTGGGCTGGCGGATGGATGAACTCCCAGACCAAGCCCTCACCGGCCTGGTACACATTGACCTCTAGGTCATGATGACGGACCGCATCCGGATCGCGAGGTTGGCCCGGCGATAGCCGGAAAGACGTGAACAGATCGGATCCGACGACGGAAGCGTCGAGCTGCCCGAGGTAGTTGAAGATGATCTGGGGAGACGGCACATGCCGGTCCGCACCATCGACCGCCGTATCGCTTCGCCGATGATAGGCGTCCTTGTAGCGCGCGACCTCCGACGAGGCTACTTTCACCTGACGAAGTGTCTCCGCAAGGTCGTCCGTGCCCGGTGGGATCAGGAGCGGATAGATGCGGGTCATCCAGCCCACGGCCGCCGCCGCGGGGTCGTCAGCTGCGGCTCCGCCGCGGCCATGACTCTCCATATCGACAGCGAATCCGTCCGCCATCCCAGCGGACCGAACGGCTCCCACAAATGCGGCGAGTACCAGCACCTCGGCGTCCGTCTTCGAGCACTCGGTGGCAGACGCGAGGTCACGCTCCGTGGGGCCAACGGACTCTTCGAGCCATGTCTGGCATTGCCTCTCCGTCGACGCAGCGATGCCCTCCCATACCGGCGCCGGTACCTCGGACAACTTCCTGTTCCAGAACGCACCGGCTTCAACCCCGTCTGCCGACGCAGCCCGCTCGTCAACGAGTCGAACCAAGTGATGCGGCCCAGGTGCGGGCGGCAGCGCGGGCGCACCCCCGGCCCGCGCCACGCCGTACGCACTGCCGATATCCTCCAGAATGACCCGCCAAGAGAGACCGTCGATCACGAGGTGATGGACCGACAGAATGAGCCGATCACCGCCGGGAAACCCGGTGACATGCACCGCGGCAACCATAGGCCCTGCTTCGATGTCTAGCGAGTGGTGAGCCTCATCGGCGAGTCCTGCTATCTGTCCCGCGGCATGTTTCGCCTTCGGGCTCAAACGCCACTGCTGCACGCGGTACGCGACCGCTTGATCTCTCGCTGGATCGTAGAACTGTGACCACCCTTCATCCCCATGCTTGAACCGCACTCTAAAGGCTGGATGCCGAGCAAACGCGGCTTGTACCGCCGCCTGGAGCGGAGCTGGTTGTGCGCCCGAACGCAGCGTGAGCAACGCTGACTGGTTCCAGTGGCTACGGTTGGCGACCTCCATCTCGAAAAACCAGCGTTGGGCCGGAAGCAGGCCAAAAGGCTCCTCGGGCAGTGGTTCAGCGAATCGCGCCGAAGGTCTCACCGCAACCACCCGAGCCAGAGCGGCGACGGTCGGATGCTCGTAGAGCATCTTCGGGCTCACGGCGATCCCGGCGGCGCTCGCCTGTGCCGCCACCTGAATCGCTTGAATCGAGTCCCCACCGGATCGGAAGAAATCGTCGTGCGCACCGAGGTCCGCCCTGCCCAGCACGCGCTCCCAGATCTGCAGCAGTGTGATTTCGACTGGACCCAATCGCGCCGGACCTGCGATCCTGGCGGGCTCGCCGGGGATCGGAAGCGCTTTGATGTCCACCTTCCGATTGGGGGTCAACGGAATAGTCTCGAGGCGGATCAGGAACTCCGGAACCATATAGGCGGGCAAACCGGAGGCGAGTGCTGCCTTGATGTCGCCCTCGTCTACGCTGCTATCCGCGCGGTAGTACGCACAAATCCGCGATGAGTTACCGATTTCAAGGTTCACCACCACTGCCTGTTGGATCCCTTGCTGAGTCTGCAGTTGGCCCTCGATCTCACCGAGTTCGACACGGTGCCCTCGGATCTTAACCTGCCGGTCCTCGCGACCTAGAAACCGTAGCCGCCCATCTGAATCCCACAGCGCGAGATCCCCGGTGCGATAGAGACGCGCCCCGGGATGGTCTGAGAACGGGTCTCGAACGAACTTCTCGGCCGACAGCCCTGGCCGGTTCCAATAGCCTGCCGCCACGCCATCGCCCCCGATGTAGAGCTCCCCCGCGCGATTCGCTGGCAATGGACTCAGGTCCGGTGCGAGTACGTAGATACGCGTGTTCGCGATGGGCCGCCCGATGGGGACGTCGCCGTCCGCTGTCGTCACCGTGTGAACGGCCGACCATACGGTCGCTTCGGTTGGCCCATACATGTTGAGGACCGCTGCGTCGGAGCATTCGCGGACGAAGGTCTGAAGGCCCGACGGGAAGACCTCGCCTCCGACGGCGAAAACCTTGAGATGCCGCAGAGCATCCCGAAAACGCTGGCTCTCCATGAGAGCGCGAGCCAACGAGGGAGTACACTGAAGATGAGTAACGTGATGCGCCGCCATCTGCCCGGCGACATCACGTTGCACACCACCGACGCGTAGCAGCGACTGGAGCGCGACGATGTGAGGAAGGTGGCGGTAGACCAATTCCGGATCAGGGATGAAGTCGACCAGGCAGGCGATCTCATCCACCCCCACGCTCTGCAATCGACGAACCTTTGCCACGCACGAACGGGGCGTTCCGAACAGACCGCGTTCTTCGAAAAAACGAGAGAAAGCGGCCTCGAGGATCGCATCCCGATCCTCGCCGCTAAGCTCGGCCCCATCGACCCCTTCAGGAAGAGCCGCCCGCATCAGCTCAGCCGAGCTCCGCAGGTAGCGAAGGAACGGAGCTTTGACGACTTCCAGCACGTTCCGCTCTGACTCTCCGATGAAGGTGTGCACCATCAGGGTGACCGTGCCGGGGCTTGCGTCACTATGGTGCTCGCGCCATGCTTCGCGGTAGGCTCGGATTTTTTTCTCCAGCGCTTCGAGAGAATGATGCAAGAGGTGGGTTAGGATATTGGCTCCCACTGCACCGGCCTTAGCGAACGTCTCAATTGAGTTACTGGCTGTAATCCAGACCGGGAGCTCCGCTTGCACCGGTCTCGGGTAAAGATGCAGATCATGCTCGTTCTCGCCGTCCGACAGCGTCACTGCCTCGCCTCGCCAGAAGCGACGCACGAGATCGATGTCCTGGAACAATGTGTCCCGCCGGCCTGCGAACTTCCCGGGAGCGAGAACAAAGTCGCGCGGATTCCACCCCGATGCGAAAGACACTCCAACTCGGCCGGCCGAGATGTTGTCGACGAAGGACCATTCCTCGGCGACGCGGAGTGGGTTGTGAAGCGGAGCCACGACGCTCCCGGCTCTAAGAGCGATCCGCCGAGTACGAGCCGCCAGTGCGGCCGCGGCTAGCGATGGATTCGGAAACAGCCCCCCGAAACGATGGAAATGTCTCTCGGGTACCCAAACGGCGGCCATCCCTTCGCTATCGGCGTACTCGGTCGCGCGGAACAACAACCGGTATTGATCGGCCGCCTGATCTGCGTCACAGTCCGCGAAGAAGAATAGGCTGAAATCCGGACTATCGGGATGGCCCGCCGGCGCGTCGTCATCCAGCAGCCGGCCGCTCTCTTGAATGACGACTCGTATCCCACGACACAGTGTCCACAGTATCTCCAACACCGAGATGTCGAACGAGATACTGGTGATCGCCAACCAGGTGTCCGACCCGCTACGAGGGACGACGGCGTCCATCCCCGCGAAGAAATTCAGAACGTTGGCGTGGTCAATTCTGACTCCCTTCGGCGTCCCTGTACTGCCGGACGTGTAGATAAGATAGGCTGCATCTGTTCGCGATACTTTCGGGAAAATCGTATCCTTATCAGTGTGGGGGATCTCGTCAAGGAAGAATGTCCGGGGCGCATCGCCGCGCGGTGATACTCCGGCTGAAACGATCAGTGCCGCTGCGCCGCAGTCTTCCAAAACCCAACGGGTCCGCTCCTCAGGGTACTCGGGGTCCAGTGGTACATACGCACACCCCGCCTTCAGGATGCCGAGAAGCGCTGGCGCAAGCCAATCGTCACGCCGGGCCATCAGACCAACCCGCGACCCCGGCGCGACACCGCCTGCGATCAGCGCCGCGGCGACTCGGTCAACACGCGAGGCCAGATCCGCGTAGCTAAGCTGCTTGTCCCCCACGATCGTGGCCGTCTGATCCGGATTCCGGGCCGTGAACACAGCGAACGCCTGCGAAACACTATCGGGGCCCGCCCGATCGACGCTCGTACGATTCGGCGCGTCGACGAGCGCCGTGGTCTCGGCAGGGCTCAGGAGTGAAATCCCGGCAAGCGAGGTTGAAAGGTCCCCGACCAATACCCGGAGCAGGCGATCGAGATGGTTCGGCATCACCGCTATATCAGCCGGCCCAAAACTATCGGCTTGCCAATGCAGCTCCCCGTGGAGTTCCAGACCACGCTGGTGAAATCGCACCCCCAAAGCAATGGAGGCCGGAAACGCTGCTTCCGGCCGCCCGTTTTCCGACGCGAAGATCACAGCCGTGTCGCAGACACCGTTGTCGCGATCACTGGGCGACAGTTCCAGCGCGGCGGCGGTGGCGGAGAGGTCGAGCGCATCACTATCATCGACCTGCACTCGCAATGCATCGCGTACACGCACAAGAGAAGCCTTGACCGAGTCCTCCAGTGAAATGTCAAGGCGAACAGGGCACCAACGGCCAGGAGAACCATGAAGTGGCACCGCGAGTACGACTGCGTCCCCCCGCCCCACCTTACGCATGTAGCTGCCAACCGCCCACGTGAGGATTGCCGCCACACCGGACGCTGAACCTTGGGAAACTGCCATCACGAGGGCGGCGATCTCCGACGCGATCTGGAAACGCGTGACCTGCCTGGTTACTGGCCGGTCAGTGGGCACACGGGTCGCTGCGCGCACAGTGTCTGTGATTTCGAGAAATCTCTCGGTGTACGCCGAACTATGGTTCATCTTGAACTCCGCTGGTCATGTCCCGGCATACGCATTCACTCGAAAGCGAAGGTCGCCTCTGCCCTCGGTTTCGCCGTACACCGTTTGACACCCGCTGCTTCGGCCAATTCCCACCAGGCCCTGTTCGGATCCGCAGCACAAACAGCGATGAGTAGGTCGAGATAGCGTCGTAACCATCGGCTCGCCTCCTCGTCGCCCATAACGTTGACCCGATGGTGAAAAGACACAGTCGCGCCGCGATCGTGTTGCAGCACAGTCAGGTTGAGATCCGAGTCGCCGACGGTCTCGGGGAAATCAGCCGCTTCCCAAGCTGCGCCGTCCAACGATGCCAGGTTCAGGTTGCGGTCGAGGTTGAAGCCCAACGCAGCCAGGCGCTCGGGGTCCGCCCCCCCGGCTTTGCGATAGTCGCGGAGGATATTGCTGAAGGGGTAGTCCTGGCGCGAGAGGCTCGCCGCCATGACCTGCTGGACATGGGCCACAAGGCCGTAACCGTTCAGCCTCCAATATTCTCGATGCGAACTGCGCTTTTTCGGTTCGCGAACCACGCGTTTTGAAAAAAAAATGAGGGATCGACTTCGCTGGCGTATCGTGATCTAACGATCGAGTGACGCTGTTGGACGCACTCGCTCAGCTGAAGGAGAAAGATGCCCAGCTGAAGGAGAAAGATGCCCAGCTCAAAGAACGAATCTTCGAATTACTCCAGCGGGTTTGTGAAAACGACGCGCTGAAGACCGAACGATCGGCCCAAAAGATGTTGATCGAGAAGCTGAGCGAAC
>JAZGFE010000015.1:0-7566 GCA_036479215.1 Nannocystaceae bacterium
ATCTCCATCTCCCTCTCCATGTCCATCTCCATCTCCATCTCCATCTCCATCTCCATCTCCATCTCCATCTCCATCTCCATCTCCATCGCGATGGGACGTGTCAGATAGAGGACCTGAATCCGAAAGCGAAGAATAGTTCCCGATTCCGTCCTCCCCCGGGAGCTCGGCCACCGCACAGGAAAGCAGTGGAACTCCAACCATGCGACTTCCAACCAGACGGGCCCATCGCAACATATTCATGGCGGCATCCTAACACGCACGGCCGTACGCAACCACGGAGCGACTGCTGGCGTACGTGGTCTGCCGCACCGCACTAGGCCACGTACGGCGCCCGTCCCACGCCACTCGACTTCGGCGGGTGGCACACGGACCGGCCCCCCGGATCAGTGGCAACCACCGCTCAACCACCGCTCAACCACCGCTCAACCACCGCTCAACCACCGCTCATACACCGCTCATACACCGCTCATACCCCAGTCACCCTGCGCTCATTCCCGCGCTCATTCCCGCGCTCATTCCCGCGCTCATTCCCGCGCTCACCCATCGCTCACCCATCGCTCACCCATCGCTCACCCGTCGTTCCTGCGGCCGAGGCCACTTCTCTACGTGCAGGTCCGAGCATCCGACGGTGGCCCGTGCCGCGCAGGCCCTGCCGGCGAAGCGGCGCAACCGCGGTCCGCCGCGCAGCCGAGCGAACAACGGACTCCGCATGAAGGAACGGATCGCCATGGCTCCGCCCAGTTTCCCGATCCCCACCGCATTGAGTAAGTCAACTTACGTACGCCGTGTAGCCTGAAACGGTGAACGGTGACACACTGGATTTCGTTGCACCAACGGAATCCGATTGCCCACAGCGCGACGTAGGGAAATCCCCTGCCCCCCCACTCCTGCGATGCCTCTCCGCACACGCACGCCTCGCTTCGCCACATGGGTTGCACTCGCGCTCTGCCTCCTCGGCCCTCGCCTGGTTTCGGCCGCGACGTCGCAGCTCTCTCCTGGGATCGGAGGCGAGCGGGGCCCCGACCCGAGTGCGCCTCCCAAAGCGAGCGTGACCCCGGATGTCGCCGCTACCCCCGGGTCACAGCAAACAGCAGCGACACAACTCGGGCCCCCTCCCGAGGACCAGCAACTCACACATGCCGTTCCAGGCGTGCTCCCGGCCAGAGCGGGTCCCGACCCACGCCTGACGCCAACGCGCGCGCCGGCGCCTCCCGTGCCGGATCCGGTCCGGTCGGGACCTGAGAGCGATCGTCCAGCAACGAACGAGCCATCTCTCATCGACGCTCGCGCGGTCCACAGTGCACGGGCACCGACACCGATGCCCGATCGCATCCAACACCGGGGCTTGGTGATGTCGGCTGACATCGGCACGCTCGGTTGCACGGGATCTATCTGTTCAAGCGCCCACGCGGCGACACCAGGCGTGCATGTCGGTGGTTTCTTCGGGGGAAACGTGGCGGGACTCGTCGAACTCGGACTTGCCGCGGGATGGGGCAAACTTCGACCCCACGTTGCGACTGGCCGCAATGCCCTGTCCCTGTACGGCATCGACCCCGGCGAGCTGGAGCTAGCCGACGCCACCTCGGTTTTCGATGTCGACAGCCTCGCCGTTCTACAAGCCAAGATGTCGGTACTCGAGCTCGGGCCACGCCTCCGACTGCACTTCGTCCGCCAAGGTCGCCTCGCAGTCTACATGGGCGCCGGATTCGAATACATCCGGCTACGCAACGACTACACGACAGCCGGGGGCGCCGTCCGCTTCGATTTCCACGGTTTCGCGGTCCCGCTGCATGGCGGCTTGGAGGTGTTCGTCCTCGAACGGCTCTCCGTGGGGCTACGCTTCGATTACATCTGGTCGTACTATGCGGCGATCGTGGCGAAGAGCCCACAGCAAACCACAGCGCTGCCGCTCGGCATGCTTCAGACCGCACTCGAGGGGCGCGCCGACCCCCAAGCCAACCTCCCGCATCTGTGGACCGCAGCGCTTGGGCTGCGCGTGACGCTCTAGGACGCCGCGTCCGGCGAACGGCACCCCGCTGTCGATCGCCGCGGATTCCGCGTCTTCCGGCGTCGCACTACAGCCAGATCACCGGGCGACACCGGGTGACACCCGGCCTCCACCGACGTTGCCCGGGCTCCGAGGAGGCGCGCTCTCCAACGTTGCGGCGGCAGGCCCGAAAAAGAACGGTACGCTCTCACCTTCAGACACGCACACGGGAAGGCTCGACGCATGCCCTTCGAACCACGAACGGTCGGCTTCCGATCGCTACGGGCTGGTATTTTGACGCTCTCGGCCATATTGGCCTGGGGCTGCACCGCCGACACTGGAGTCGACGTCCCCAACCCACTCACCGACCCCAAGACCGGGCCGCCAGCGGGAAACCTCGACGGGACATGTGTGGTCCCCAACGGGGCGGGTCTCGCGGATATCTCCCATCCGACCTCGGTCGTGGGCACCGGCACCGCGGCGAGTTGCACCGCCGAGGCATTCATCCATGCCGTCGCGGAAGGCGGCGTCGTCACCTTCGAATGCGGACCCGAGCCCACCACCATCACGTTGGATCAGCCCGCCAAGATCTTCAACGACACCGGCCCCGAGATTGTCATCGACGGAGGCGGACTTGTGACACTCAGCGGCGGTGGGAAGACTCGGATTCTCTACATGAACACCTGCGACGAGAACCTGGTTTGGACGACGCCCGAGTGCCAAGATCAGGATCACCCGCGGCTCACGGTCCAAAATCTGACCTTTGTCGACGCAAACTCTCAGCACGAGACCGAGCACACTGGTGGTGGCGCCATATGGGTACGAGGCGGCCGCTTCAAGGCGATCAATACCCGATTTTTTGGCAACCGATGCGCCGACACCGGGCCCGATGTCGGCGGGGCCGATCTTCGGGTGTTAAGTCAACACAACGATGCACCCGTGTACATTGTGAACAGCACATTCGGTGGCAGCGAGGGGTATGGAAACGCCGGTTCGAACGGCGGTGGCATCAGCAGCATCGGGGTGTCGTGGAGTATCTTCAACAGCGTGTTTTCCCACAATCAGGCACTGGGCACAGGCGGCAACCCTCCAAGCAACGACACTCCTGGTGGCGGCAGCGGAGGCGCCATCTACAACGATGGCAATAGCATGAATTTGCGGGTATGTGGCACGACGATCACACGCAACGAGGTCCACGCGTTTGGCAGCGCGATCATCTTCGTGAGCAATGACCACTCGGGAGATATCCGAATCGATCATTCTACCATCACCGACAACATCGGAGGATCGTGGTACCCGACCTACCCCCAAATCTCGAACCACCACGACACACCCATCGTCGTCACCAACTCAGTCATCGAATAGTCCCACACACCTCTTGGGCCCAAATCATGCACGTGACCATCCTCGCGCCCCATGCGCTGCTGCTCTTTTCTGTTCTCGTTTGCGGGACGCCGACGGAGGCCACCGAGCCAGGGAATCGTTTCACCGGACACGCCCCCTCGACCACCCGTGGCGCCGAGTCCAGGGCCGCCCAACCTGCCGACCGCGGCCACGCCTCGGAGCGCACGCCCTCTGTGCAGTTTTCGACACGGCCGCCAACTAACCTCCCAGAACAAGCGCCCCGACCCACCACAAAGCCGTCCGCCGCCACCTCAGTTTCGACCTCCATCGGAAGCACAGCCGAAGGCTCGTTGCGGGGCGCGACGGCGCTTCCACCATCCGGACCGGGCTTCCGCCACAATCCCCTCAAACTTGCGCTGCGGCGCTACGGTACGGTCGAACTGGTGTCGGCCATCATGCGCGCAGCAGCGCGAGTGAACCGCCTTCTACCCGGAGGCGAACTGACCATCAACGATATCAGCCAGGCTGCCGGCGGCGAGATTTCCGGCCACGCCACGCACCGTAGCGGACGCGATGTGGACGTGCTGTTTTACGCGCTCGATGAACACAACCGACCCCGGCCAGGACACGCCGTGCCCATCGAGCCAGACGGAAGCGGAGTGGACTACCGTGACCTCAGCGTCGCGGATGACGACGTTCCGGTGTCGATCGACGTGCCGCGCACCTGGTTGTTCCTCGAATCGCTGGCACTCGACCCGGACGCCCATATTCAGCAAGTCTACGTAGCCGAGCACGTGCGCACCCTGCTGCTGGACCACGCCGCGTCGACGGGTGCCCCGATTGCGGCGATCGAGCGCCTGGGGCATCTCACATGTCAACCGCGCTTTCCCCACGATGACCACCTGCACATCCGCTTCTTCTGCACACCCGATGACATCCGTGCCGGCTGCCGCGACAATCGGCCGATCCATCCTTGGCACCGCGCCCATCTACAACTATCTGGCGTACGCCCCACGCTCGCCGGCCCGCGCCGGGGAGCGCCAAGCAAACTAACCAGCACAAAAGCCGCCCGCGCCAAGGCCGGACCGATGCACGCTGAAGTGGAAGCGTTCTTGGGACGTCGACGTCACTGGGAAAAAAAACCGCACCCCGGCCGCCGCTACTGCCCATAGACAGCCTCCGTCGAAGGTGATCTGGTGCTGTTTCGTTTTTCGCTCTACGGATTCCTCAAGAACCAGCGCTACTTTGAGCCATTCTTGGTTCTTGCGTTCCTCGACAGGGGTCTAGATTTCACTCAGATCGGTCTGCTGGTCGCCGTCCGAGAACTCAGCCTCAATCTCTGCGAGATTCCCTCGGGAGCCATCGCCGACACCTACGGTCGACGACGCTGCATGATCGCGTCCTTCGTGGCCTATATTGCCTCGTTCGCCACGCTAGGTTTCGGGTCGAACTTCCTTCACTTCGCGGCAGCAATGCTGCTCTACGGCGTCGGCGATGCGTTCCGCACCGGGACGCACAAGGCGATGATACTCGACTGGCTCCGGTCTGAAGGCCGCGAACAGGAGGGCACCCGCGTGTACGGGTACACCCGCTCTTGGTCGAAGGCCGGTTCCGCCGTTTCGAGCCTAATCGCCGCCGCGTTCGTGTTCCACACAGGGCGCTACTCGGACATTTTTCTATTCTCGATCATCCCCTACGCCGGGAACCTGGTCAACCTCGCCACCTACCCGGCCCACCTCGACGCAGACACGCGAAAAAAAGCGAACTCGGCCGAGGTCTACCGCCGGGCCTTGTCCGTCGCCAAGCATGTGATCCGTGAGCCGAAACTGCGTTTCGTGATCATCGAGTCGATGACCTTCGAGGGCGTCTACGCTGCCGTCAAGGACTACCTTGCGCCGGTGTTGGTCGCCTTGGCGGTGGCGCTACCCCTCGCAACTGGTCTCGAGGGCGCGCACCGTACGGCCCTGGTCGTCGGGGCGGTCTATTTTTCACTCCACATTCTCTCCAGCGTTGCGTCACGGAACGCTCACAGGGCCGAATCCCGCTGGGGAGGAGCCGAGCCCGCAACCCACAACTTGTGGTTGGCTGTCTGCCTCTTGTTCACGCTCTTGTTACCGCTGCTGTACTGGAAAATCCACGCCCTGGCCGCGGGAGGGTTCATCCTGCTCGCCGTGATTCAAAACCTCTGGCGCCCAATCTTGGTGGCACGTCTCGACCGACACAGCGACCCAAAGTCGGGTGCGACCGTGATGTCCTGCGAGGCGCAGGCCAGATCCGCGGCGACGATGGCGCTGGCACCGCTGCTCGGTGCGCTCGTCGACGGACTCCACACGGGCGCGCCGAACGGTGCACCCTCCTATTGGCCCGTGGCCGCTTTGGGGTGGGGCACCGCGGCCACAATGCTGATCGTACGGCGACGATCACGTCGCCGGGCCGCGATCCGATCCAGCGAATAGGGCCGACTCCCAGCGCCTGTGCCGGCGCGGGCGGGCGCCCCGCCGACGCGACCCGAGATCGAACAGCCCAAACCCACGCCCCGCTTCGTGCCCCACGTGACCCGAGGCGTGACGACAAGATCGGCACCGGACCGACGTTGCACTCGAAGACCACCGCTGTGCGCCGTAACCACCACGAAGCGAACATGAGCATCGTCAACAAGCCAGACGCCTACTATGATGCGGACGAAGGGGTGGAGCGCTACCTTCTGCACAGCATGCAGCCGGAGGTCGAGGCCATGTTCGACACCATCCTCGATGGCGGCCCTCCCGTACGACGCCTGCTCGATGTCGGGTGTGCCAGCGGACGCACGTCCATTTTCACCAAGTCACGTGGCGTCACCGAACTGGTGGGAATCGAGCAGGATCCTCGCGGGTGCGAGCTCGCGCGCCAGTACATGGATCGCGTCATCGAGGGGGATGTATGCACGGTCGATGTCGGCGTGCCTCCGGGCTACTTCGACGCGATCTTTCTGACCGACATATTGGAACATGTCTACGATCCATGGACGACGCTCGCCAGGTACGCACAACTCGTACAAACCGACGGGCATCTGGTGGTGGTGCTACCCAACGCGGGCCACGTCCACGTGGCTCTAGGACTGCTCGGTGGAGACTTTCGCTACACACAATCGGGTATCCTCGACAGTGGACACATACGCTTCTTCACGCTCAAAAGCGCGCAGGAACTCCTTGATGGGGCTGGACTTACGGTGTGCGGCCAGCATCTTCGAATGGATCAAAACTGGGAAGCCGCGTCGAGCAGCCCAGCCCTGACTTTCTTCGACGGCGCCATCAAACTGCTGTTCGACGACGCCAAGCTCCCCCCGGGCCTGCGTCAGACCCATTTCGCCCGCAAGCTCAACTTCTTGTGTCAGCGCAAAGTCGAACATCCCGCGAACAACCTGGGGTAGGCGGACAGCACGCGCGCCGGATCGGCGCCAACGGTAGGGCGCTCGAGGATAACGGGGCGTGCCGCCCTACCGCCCGCTACAGGACCACGTCGGCGGCCTCTAGACGGCGCAGCCGCCCATGGTTATGCCCCATGCTGTGGTGCACATCCCCCGCGGCAAGGCTCATCGATATGTGGAGAACCCGAACATCGACATCGTGCGTGGGGTCTGCCCCCACGACTGTCCCGACGCTTGCGCATGGCAAGTAGCGGTCACACGCGACGATCGACGGGCCGTCGACCTATGGGGCGACGCGGGCCACCCCTTCACGGCGGGGAGCCTGTGCGAGAAGGTTGATCGCTACCTTGAGCGCACGTACCACCGCGACCGCCTCACCTCGCCGATGAAACGAGTCGGCAGGAAAGGCGAAGGAAAGTTCTTTCCCATCTCTTGGGAGGAAGCCGTCGGCGAAACCGCCGACGCGCTGGGCAAGGTGATACGAAAGTGGGGACCGGAGGCGGTGCTGCCCTACTCCTATGGTGGCACGTTGGGTTATCTGCAAGGGGAGGGTATGGCGTCTCGCTTCTTTACGCGTCTCGGCGCCAGCCGGTTGGCTCGGACCATCTGCGCCGAGGCCGGGGTCGCGGGGTATCGCTACTCGATCGGCGCCATGGTGGGCATGGATCCACTGGATCTCCCCCTCGCGCGCACCATCTTGATCGGGAGTGTCAGAAATTTTGTGTATGGGCGGACGAGCTGAGAAAGTACGGAAGCCATGCCCAGACGAACACAGACAGTAATCGCCGCAACGGACGATCACTACCGCAAAGCGTGGGCTGGCAATGTG
>JAZGFE010000016.1:0-17923 GCA_036479215.1 Nannocystaceae bacterium
GTAGGTGGCGGAGGATGGGCTCTGCGACGGCGCTTTCCGGGTTTCGCGCGGCGGGACGTGAGTTTGTGCGAATAACGCAGGCGTTGTATGCGCGCTCTGGCCGACCAAGGGCTTTGCATCACACCCCTTCTGAGAGACGGCCACCTGCAACGCTTTTTCGACCTGGCCTCCAATTCGGCGAACGAGCTGCTCCCAGGCCTTCCTCGAGACGTCGCGGGGATCGTGGTCAAGGACCTTCTGGAGAAGGGCCTCGTAGAGCAGCTCGACGACGTCGTTGGAGCCGTGGACAGCTATCTCCGTGCCGTCGACAGGGTCAACGCGGTATTCGACTTCGCCGGCCAGGAGTCGTCTGCGTGCGCCAGCTCGTTGGAAGCTCATTGCGAGGGGTTGTGCGGGACCGCATCTCGAGGCGGACTTGGCATCGGAGAACTCTCTCAGGAGCTTGTCGCGTACCGTGCCTGCATCGATTGGTTCGATGAGGTGTCGACGACGGCGGCTCCGGTACTCGAGGTCGCGGGGGGGTATGTCCGGACGATCTCGGATTGCGAGGGCATAGCCGAGACGGCGAGGAAGCTGTTCGACGGCCCGCAGGATCTTCTTCTGTATGCGAGGCCGTCTCATGCCCTGGAGCTCACCAGGGCATAGATGGACGAGGCGCGGAGTAGGGCTGAGTCTCTGGTGGCTGATCTCGAGGCGCTAGAAGACTTTGATTCTCGGGGCCTCGGCGAATCGAGGGATCTCGTAGCAGCAATTGCGGTCGTGAGGGCAGCGAAGGACGCAACGTTGCCGGGACTGTGGTGCGCGTACCGAAGTGCCAGACGCGTGATACGCGCCTCGATGGTGGAGCCAAAGCGTTTCAAGCGACGCCCCGATTTCCTCGACAAGCTGTCAAAGCTGCATGAATTCCTGATTGCTCGAGATGGCTTCGCTGCAGATCGGGACTTGAACGAGATTCTGGGCTCACTGTTCTCGGGCATCAATACCGACTGGCCGCGCCTGCAGGCGATCATTGATCACTCCCAACAGCTCCGAAACGACTGGGGGGGGTCGAAGGCTAGCGATCTGCTCAGCGACTGGCCTTCGCACGTTGAGCGAATGCAGAAAACCTCGATGGGCGTCGATCGCGGGTGCG
This sequence comes from Nannocystaceae bacterium, assembly GCA_036479215.1. GTDB lineage: Bacteria > Myxococcota_A > Polyangia > Nannocystales > Nannocystaceae > FL481. The sequence goes on from JAZGFE010000016.1 coordinate 1,133, forward strand.
CGATGGTTACCGAGTTCAAAGGCTGCCACCCACTCCCCGACTCGCTCTGGCAGAGGCCTATGAGCGAGATCGCGGGTGTGTTCAAGAAGTGGGAGGGTAGAATAGCGGCCGCAAAAAGCGCGATCGTGCAGCCGTGGTGCGATCTGTCCACTTCGTTGACCGGAGGCCTCTCTGCGGCGAAGTCATATATGGAGGCGATCGATCTGAAGGAGAAGATCGAGGCCTGGGACGGCTTCGAGGTACTCAGAGAGCAGCTTTGGCGACACGCCGACACGCCGCTTGCCACGCTGCAAGGCCTTGCCGAATGGATTCAGGCGAGGCTTGATCTGCCGGGCTGTGATGCCTTATTTCTCGTGAATTTCTTCGACGAGGCCGGCGAGCCGCAGCGCCGACAACTCGAAGAACTCATGTCCGTCGTGGCGCGTGTAGTCGAGAGCGTGCGTGATCATACGGACGGAATCTCTCGGATCGGAGAGCTCGATCCCGACGTGTGGCTCGATGCGCGTGACGCAGGATTGGGTGGCCTTCGACTCAAGCTTGAGCGATGCGTCGATCAGGTAGATGGCGTTCTCATGCTGGGGCGGTGGGAGGTGTCGCGGGCGCACGCCTCATCTCGCGGTTTTGACGCGATCGTGAATGACTTGATTAGTGGTAAGATCAACGGTCATCAGTGTTCGGCCGCGTACGAGTCGGGCGTGTACTCGACCATCCTCCGGTCGCGCGTTGACGCCTCAAGCGCCCTGAGAGAGTTTGGTCGTGACAGCTATGAGCGGCTTCGAGAGCGGTTCGCCGAGGCCGACCGAGAGATTCTTGAGCTGACGGCCCGCGAGATTGCTGCGCTCGCTGCGCGTGAGGAGGTTCCCAAGGGAGTGGGATCAGGTCGCGTTTCGGAGCTCACGGAGGCGGCGCTGCTCAGGCACGAAGCTCAGAAGAAGAGCCGGCATATCCCAATCCGCCGGCTCGTGCGGCGTGCGCCGAACGCTCTGCAGCGGCTCAAGCCCTGTTTCCTGATGTCGCCGCTGTCGGTTGCGCAGTTCTTGCCTCCCGGCGAGATCGAGTTCGACCTGGTCGTGATGGACGAGGCTTCGCAGATCTGCCCTGAGGACGCCCTCGGCGCACTCGCGCGCGCGCGCACGGCCATCGTCGTTGGCGACCCCAAGCAGCTTCCGCCGACCTCCTTTCTTCGACAGCGCCAGTCGCGAGGACGCGGAGCAAGAAGAGACGGTCCTTGAAGTGTGCCTCAAGCAGTTTCCGTTCCGACGCCTTCGCTGGCACTACCGGTCTGAGCACGAGTCACTGATTCAGTTCTCGAATGTGAAGTTCTACGACGGCGATCTGATCGTGTTCCCCTCTCCCCGCGGTGATTCGCGGGAGTTCGGTGTGCGCTCGAACTTCGTCAGCAATCCCAGCTATGCGACGGGAGGCCGGAACCGATCGGAGGCTGTCCACGTCGTGGAAGCGATTGCCGACCATTTTGATCGGTGGCCGAAGAAGAGCCTCGGCGTCGCTGCGTTCAACAAGCGCCAAGCGGACGAGATCGAGCTATTGCTCGATCAAGCACGCAGGGAAGACACGAGCCTCGACCGCGCGATCTCCAACGCAGCGGAGCACGAGCCGCTCTTCATCAAGAACCTGGAGAACGTGCAAGGTGATGAGCGCGATGTGATCTTCATTTCGACGACCTACGGCCCCGAGAAGGCTGGCGCGAAGGTCCACCAGCGATTCGGCCCCTTGGCCTCAGATCTGGGTTGGCGCCGCCTGAATGTCGTCATCACAAGAGCACGACAGAGAGTCGAGGTCTTCACCTCGATGCGGCCGACAGACGTGTTGGTGGGGGAAGGCGCCAGACGCGGAGTGCGAGCACTCCGGGACTACCTCGAGTTCGCGGAGACTGGGAAGATCCGGACAGTCGATCAGGAGATTGGTGGGAGCTGCGAGAACGACTTCGAGGAAGCCGTGGGGTCGATCGTCGAACAGCTCGGGTACGAGGTCGTTCCGCAGGTGGGTGTAGAGGGCTTCTTTATCGACCTTGGTGTGAGGCACCCCGATCTTCCGGGCGAGTACCTAATGGGGATCGAGTGCGACGGAGCTACCTATCACAGCGCGCTGTCGGTGCGCGACCGCGATCGCCTAAGGCAGGAGATCCTTGAGGCCAAGGGGTGGCACATCTACCGAGTCTGGTCCACGAGCTGGTTCCACATGCGCGTGCTGGAGATCGATCGACTCGAGTCTGCGATCGGGAAGAGACTTAAGGCTGCTCGTGCGGAGGCGGTGCGGAGAGACTCTGCGCGGCCGCAGACACAGTCGAATGCTTCCCGCGATGCGAGTGATCGGCAGAAAGTAGCGAGCGAGGTCGCCGAAACCGAAGTGAACGGGCCGCGATCCGAGAGACTCCTCGCCGCTGTGGCTACCAGATCCGCGCCTACAACCCCCGGCGATCCTAGGGAGGCCATTCGGGAGGCGCTGGATCGGTTCTGGTTGAAGAACATCGAACCGGTCAACTCCGACCGCGAGGCTAGCATCCTTAGTGATCGCATGATCGATCACCTTGTGGAGGAGCTACCTGAGGCGCACCGGGAGTGGCGGCTTGCGATCCCGCTCCCTCTCCGTGAGCGAATGGACAGGGCGCAGATGCAGTTCCTCGACGGGATCCTGGACGTGATCTGCGAGTTCGCGTGATCAAACACGCAATTGATCAACGTCAACTATAATTGCCGGTCCGCGTGCCGATTGCCCGCTCGCTCTCCATCCGCCGCGTTTCTGCCTCGTCTCCGTTGTCTTCGTCCGGATTTATTCGTCATCCGTACTGCCTACAACAAGTTAGTCTCCATGGCGTGATAGCTGCCGGTAGGGGGCGTGGGAGCCTCCCTCATGTGGAGGTAATGGCGTATTGCGATCGACTATTCAATGACCCACATGAATAGTTACTATCCGTAGGTCTCGATGCTCTCGAGGACGAGTTACCTGCCGCCGCACACCGCCGAATCCGACTGGCTGCACGTGTCGAGTAGCCATGCAGTATATCTGGTCGATCGTCTCGAACTGACTCCACCGACCGGCAGGGAAACGCAAGGGCGCGCGGAATCGTTCAGTGTCCGATCTCCCATCCATTCGGCCGCGGCGGAATCGCCACTTTGGGCATGGCATCTGAACACCAGCGGCGCTGCGGAGAATCGGCGCAGCTGCTACGCTACCCCACAGCTCCCGTGACAGCACCGCCCACCATCGCCGCTTTCCACGCTCCTCCAGTCTCGGAGGTCGTTCTTGGGGTTCAGTTTGAACCCATCACCGCACTACGCGCACCTCTGATCGCGGGATGGAGCGAGCTTCGCGCCAAGTTCCCGGTCTGGGAGGAGAAGGCAGCCCTCCGGTTGGTTCAAGAGTGGTTCGGGGTAAGGGCGCCTTCGCCGGATCTCTTCGACGTTCGGCTCGGCAATGAGCCGCCGCCTGTTCGCGCCTGGCTGGTAACCAAGGACGAATCCGAGCTGCTACAAATCCAGGAGGGTGCCTTGTTCCGAAACTGGAGACGCCGGGGGGAGGCTGTGTATCCTCGCTATTCGCACCTTCGTGGCGAGTTTCAGGCGGATTGTCGAAAACTTTTCGCACTTGTGGACGCGGCCGGTTTGGGGCTGCCGGCAGTAACCCAGTGCGAGGTGACATACGTAAACACCATTCCGCTCGATGGGGTCGCCGTGGAGGAGGTCATTCAAGCATGGCGCGGAGGCGCGTCAGATAACTTTTTACCAGAACACGACGCGACGCAGATCGCAATGCACTACACCATCCCCGGAGGCAAAGGACCGACCGGCCGGCTTCATGTCGTGGCGGTCATCCAACGCGAAAAGAAGGAGCTGACGTTGACTCTCACGGCTCGCGGGGCTCCAGAAGGCACAACGCTTGATGATGCGCTGGACTGGCTCGACGTCGGGCGCAGGTGGGTTGTGTCCGGGTTCTGCTCTGTGACCACCGAGTTCGCGAAGGTCAAACTGTGGCGGAGGAGTGTATGACCGCTATCGCGATGAGTGTGATTGAGGACGAGACCCAAGACGCGCGGCTTATTGGGCAGCCTTTGGCGCCGCCAGCGTGGCTCTCTTCAATACGATACGAACTAGGGGTGATGCTCGCGCAGCCTGGGCGCACCGAGCCCAGGACGCTCCGTCGCGCGATGAGCAAGGGTCTAGGTGTTCTCGTAAGGGTCGCGGAGGCCGTCCCTCATCTTCAGCGGCCAACGCTTGAAGTGGGGGAGACGTCGGTCGTCTGGTGTTGGGGTGCGGGGCAACAACGGAGTTCTCTACGGGTAGATACCGGTCCGCGCCTCTTTCTCACGGTGAGCGGAAGAGAGCAGCATCACTCCCCGACGAATTTGACCTTCTTGGTCCGGGAGCTTCGATCAGCCGCAGCTGGATCCGAGCCCGTCGAAGCGGACCTCCACAGCGAACTATGCTCCGTTGTGCGTGAACTCCACGCGCAATCGCGCCCCCACGTGAGTGAGGCGTTGCGCGCTTTGGCCGGCAAGGCCGTGGCTGCCCGAAAATCCAGTGGCGTGGCAGGCAACGAGTGGACGGACGACTTCGCTAACCTCGTGATCGACGGCTTCGACGAGTGATCCATGCAGCTGGATGCGTGCCCAGGGTGGGAGTACGAGGATGTTCCCGACTATCGTACCGTCCTGGTTCCGAGGGTGAAGGAGCGGGCGCAGGCCTTGCGCTCCGGCAATCGAAGTGCGACGGACTGCGCGGCGGACTCGCGGATTGATCATGGTCTGCTCTATCATGGGCTCACGCCGGAGCACTGCGACTACTACGCCGGGAACTACAGAGGGTCCGGCCACAAATGCCTCAGAGAGTATCAGGTGGGCGTGGCCGGGGATCCGCGGGTTGGTTTATCACCTCACCATGTCGCCGACGCGATGGGTTCTTTCTCCAAGGAAATCCGGGCTGGGCTTGACCGCATCGATGCGGCGTCGAAGTTGCCCAAAGCGCAGTTCTCGGACGAAGACCAGCTCATCAACCTCGTGAGATTCACTTGCCACGTCTTTGAGTACTTCCTTCGGGTACACCCATACGCGAACGGCAACGGTCACACGGCGCGACTGATTCTCTGGGCGATCCTCGGTCGGCATGGGTACTGGCCAGTGCGATTCACCATCGAACCCCGGCCGGCCGATCAGCGTTACGGTCCCGCCATCATCAGTTACAGGAATGGCGACTACGAACCGTTGGAAACCATCGTCTTGTCCTACCTGCTCGAGCCGTAGTGCGTATTCCGATCCATCTGGGCAATGATTCCAGTAGCATCTGGGCAGCTGTACCGGTGGCGTGGGCAGTGGAACTTCGCAATCCGGCGCCGGGGGTGGGGATCGCCCTCGGAGCACGGCTCGTGTCGCGTGTTCCGCGGCATTGGTTTTGATAGACATGAGGCATGCTGTGGTGCCGACACGGGCCCGGGTAAGGTCCCCTGACAGGAAGAACGATGAGCAAGGACTCCGACCGCCGCAAAGTATCCGACCCAGTGGTCCGAGACGCAATCGATCTGCTGAAGAAGAAGCTGAAGTCGGCGATCGCTCCGTCCCCGTTCGCAGACCTTGAGCGCACAGGGCTCGAGCTTTTCGATGCAGTACGCCGCGAGCGGCTCGAGGACGAAGGGGCGGGGGCGCGCCGGGCTCACCGGGCGGCGATGAGCCCCACGAATGAGTTGGGCTCGATATCGTCAGAGCCGATGGAGAGCTCGCGCTCAGCTGCGACCCACGGCGTCGTCGCCTTTGTAGAGTTGTGGGGCGAGTGTTCGGCGCACCCGAGATGTCGTCGCCGGACAATCTAGGCCATCTAGCCCGGAACAAGCCCACGAACACCCGCTCCCATTCCTCCGCACTCGCCCATCCCCAATATCGGAAGTTGCTCGACACGATGAAGGGATCCCACACGTATATACGATCAGTCTCATGGACAATGGCGAGCCTTGCTTCGGGCGGGTTCATCGCCAGCCTCGCCCATCGCAGCCCGCCACTCCCGCGGCGGCCCACGTCCGATCGTGGGCCCTTCCTCTCCTCACACTTCGAACTTGACCCGCGCCACGTTGGGACAGCCATCCTCTCCACGCGCACTACAAGGGAGGATCCTCGGGCCCAGCCCAGGGTTTCCGGAACGCGCGTCGCCACGCCCCCGCCTGGGATAGAGTCGGGTGGATGGGCCCCAACCTCGCGGCGACATTGCAACACTGGATCGCGAGCCAAGACAGCCCGGCCAGCGCCGCGTGGTTCGCATCAGCGTGTGCCATAGCTCGCCAACCCCACTCTACCCCGGCCTTTCTCACCCACTTCGCCGCGGCCGGCCGACGCCTTGGCACACAACATCTCGAGTTTAGTTCCGACATCGGCGACATCGCCCCCAAAGTCCCCCCGCCTCCCACAAGATCCGCAATCGCACCGGAGTTCCAGTCCCGACGCTGGCCAATCGCGGAAGCCGGACGCGTAACGTTGCTCGTCCTCCACGCGAAGTCTATCGCCCCCGATCGCCACTGGGAGTTGGTCTCCGATATGTACTATCGCGGCACGCTTGAGGAGCGACAGGCCGTATCGCGCACCCTCCCCTACTTGCCCGAACCCGCGCGATTCCTGATCGTCGCCGTCGACGCTGTGCGCAGCAACGCTTCCGCAGAATTCTCCGCTATCGCGGCACACAACCCCTACCCCGGTGCACATTTCGACGACGCTGCGTTTTCTCAGATGACACTCAAGGCACTCACCATGGGGGTGCCGCTTGCAGATATCATGCAATTGCCGGAGCGTCGTACAACTGAGCTCGATCGCATGCTCAAAAGCTACGCAAGCGAACGCAGCTCCGCCGGACGTCCGATACCCGATGATATACAGTGGCTAGCCAGACAACGCCGCCGCTAGATCCCGATCCTCGCATACGATCCCACTGCACTGCTGCGGCCCACAACCGAGAACCAAGCCTCAGAGCACCGCTCCGATCCGTCATGAAGCTCTTCGATCCTCATATTCACATGACCTCCCGCACTACCGACGACTACGGAAAGATGGCCGCCGCGGGAATCGTCGCGGTGGTCGAGCCGGCGTTCTGGCTGGGCCAACCACGCACACACGTCGGAAGTTTTGAGGACTATTTCTTGTCCCTCCTGGGCTGGGAACGATTTCGGGCCAGCCAGTTCGGCATCAAACATTTTTGCACCATTGGTCTCAACCCCAAGGAGTCCAACAACCCCCGGCTAGCTGAGGGTGTCATGGAAATGCTGCCCCGATACTTAGAAAAGGACGGCGTGGTGGCCGTCGGTGAGATCGGCTACGACGACATGACGGACCATGAGGATCGCCTCTTTCGCGCCCAGCTGCAGCTCGCCCGGGACCACCACCTGCCCGTATTGATTCACACCCCCCACCGCGACAAGGTACGGGGTACGCAGCGTACCCTCGCGCTATTGCGGGAGACCTCATTCCCCGAGGAAATGGTCCTCGTCGACCACAACACCGAGGAAACGCTCCCCCTGATACTCGAGACCAAGTGTTGGGCCGGCCACTCTATTTACCCCAGCACCAAGATGGACGAAACCAGGATGGCAGCCCTCGTGCGACGTTATGGCCCGCACCGTATCCTCATCAACAGCGCAGCCGACTGGGGCGTAAGCGACCCACTCAAGGTCCCCAAAACGGTGGACGCCATGCGCAACGTGGGGATCTCAGAAGCCGACATCGAGGCGATCGTGTGGCACAATCCTCGTAATTTTTTCGCCCAAAGCGGCCGACTGGATCCAGCCGAACTCGACAAGCACGGAGGTATCGACCAAACCCAGCTGTGGGAGGGGAATTCGGTCCTTCGGGGTCAATCGCCACGGATGCGCGCTGCGGGTGGTGCCCAGGCGGACGCCCCCGCCCCCGTGCCGAACGGAGACCCAAATCGAGACAACGGGGCGAAGTGATACAGCGCGCGCGGCCAGCCGACAACCAAGGCACCGCGGCGGATGCATGGGGTACGAAAGGAAGCAACCCGCTCCCCATGGCAGGGCCGGGGTGTCGGGGCGGTCCACCGAGGGTCCGCATGCATCCCCCCGCGAACCAGAAGCCACCGAGACACGGCGGTGCCGTGTGAAGCACCCGACCTTGGTCCTCAACGTCGTCGGCCTCACGAGGAGACTGATCGGCGAGCACAGCCCCGCCCTTGCCGCCCTCGCGCAGGGTGGCGCCAGTCGGGCGCTGCGCACCGTGACCCCGGCGGTAACCTGCGCGGTCCAGGCGAGCTTCCTCACCGGACTTCCCGTGCGGGAACACGGCGTAGTGGGAAACGGTTGGTACTTTCGCGATACAAGCGAGGTCCGCTTCTGGTGCCAATCGAATCGTTTGATCACCGGCGAGCAAATTTGGGAAACGGCCAAACGCCATGACCCCTCATTTCGCGGCACGAACCTGTTTTGGTGGTTCAACATGTATGGCGGTGCCACCACCAGCGTCACACCTCGACCCGTCTACCCCGCCGATGGCCGAAAAATCCCCGACCTCTACACGGAGCCAGCTCAGCTCCGTAATACGCTGCAATCCGAACTCGGTCGATTTCCGTTGTTCAAGTTCTGGGGGCCCACAGCTTCGCTCGAATCGTCGCAGTGGATCGCTCGTTGTGCGATACGCATGCTCGACGCGCGCCCTGACTTGGCTCTCGTGTACCTGCCTCACCTCGACTACGACGGGCAGCGCTTTGGTCCGCGATCGATGGAGATGGAGGAAGCCCTTCGTCGCGTCGACGCTCTATGCGGCGAGATAATGGCGACTGCCCAAGCGAACGGCTACCGCGTCATCGTGCTGTCGGAGTACGGCATCACGGAGGTCACGGGGGCCGTGGCGATCAACCGGGTGCTACGTCACGCGGGCCTGGTACGCGTGCGTGAAGAACTTGGGCGAGAACTGCTCGATCCGGGCGCATCGCAGGCATTCGCGGTGGCCGACCACCAGATAGCGCATGTCTACGTGCGCCAACCCGGCGAGATTCCCGAGGTCCAAAAATTGCTGACGCGCGTTCCAGGCGTAGAGCGTATCCTCGACAGAGACGGGCAGCGAGCGCTTGCACTCGACCACCCCCGCTCCGGGGAACTCGTGGCCATCGCATGCCCCGATCGATGGTTCTCGTACAACTACTGGCTCGACGATGAGCGCGCTCCAGACTTTGCACGCTGCGTCGATATCCACAGAAAGCCGGGCTACGATCCGGTGGAGCTATTCTTGGACCCCGCGATCAGGTTTCCCAGGCTGAGAATCGGTGCCACACTGCTAGCCCGGAAGCTCGGCCAACGCACGCTGATGGACATGATCCCCCTGGACACGAGCCTGGTCAAAGGCAGCCACGGACGACCGACCGACGATCCGCAAGATGCGCCCGTGTACATCTCCAGCGAAGCCCACGTCAAACTACCCGAAATCGTCCACGCTACAGATGTCAAAGATCTGATCCTGCGCCACGTATTCGATGACTATCCTCCGCGCACGCCTGGCCGGAGCGTCCGCCATGCCTACTCGGGCGGATCGACCGGATCGACGCTGTCTTGACAGACACCGATTTCCAGAATCAGATAGATCAAAATGAGTTCCTGTGGCGCCATGCCGAGGTGGGCGGTTTCTGTGGTGTGATAGGTGCTAAACAGCATCTTCCCGCAACCATACTGCGCCGTCACGGTCATGTGGTTCGGCGTATAGGGGCCTCCAGCTGCACCTTCCACCCATGTGTAGTGCCCGACGTTAACGTCGTTGCCATCATCGTCAGGTACCAGCACTTCGGGCGTTGCGGAGATTGACGACCAATTGTCGATCAACTCGACCTCTGGCAGGTCGTGGAGTGTCGGCAGACCGCCGCCGGGGTCCTTGAGGTTGTCCGGCATCGCCTCTAGCCACGCGAGCATTTCAGGGTCGAGGACCGTCCCGGGGGCATTGTACATACCCAGGTCGGGGGTTGAAACCTGTTGGACGAAGGTCTGGTACTCGGGGAAGACGCTGTATAGATACTCGTTCGCCCAATCCGTCACATACCATTTGCCTCCGGCCGCCACGAACTTCTTGATATTCTCGATCCGCGCGGCCGACAGCAGCGTGCCCAGCCCAGCCTCCGCACCGCAGGGGATGAAGATGATATGATACTTGAGCATCTCATCGACGGAATCGAGTAGAGCATTGCCGTTCGCAACGACCTCGAACGATGAGGTTCCCGGCACCAACGCGCCGAAGTTGTCCACCTCGCCAAGACCCGCCTTCCCGAGCAAGTTCTCTATCGAGTCGATATAAGCCTGGACCACCGCCATCCGCGGGATCCAATGACCCTCGTCGGGCTCCCAGGCAGACGGCAGGGTTGTATACTCCCTATCCACAACCGAGCTACCCTCCTCGATATCGATCTCGGTCACGTGCAAGAATTGGCCCTTCTGCGCCACGAAGTTCACGTTCTCACCCGCATGCGCGGGAAGCGTGAACGACCCATCCGAGCGTGTGAGCGTCCATTTGATGAGGGGCGGCAACTCGACACAGTCCTCGCAATAGGCGCCTGACGGGATGCCCTCCACCGCGGCTCGGGTCGTGTAGACCAGCGCCCCGCTGATGGGCAACTCTCCGTTGGGGGCGTACACGATCCCGGCTAGCTCCGCGTCCGTAGGTTCTCCAGCGCCGCCGCCCCCATCGCCTTCCTCCGGCGAACCCACGTCGAACTTCGGCAGGCCGTCATCGTCGTCATCGTCGTCATCGTCGTCGTCGTCATCAGCGTCGTCATCGTCGTCGTCGTCGTCATCGTCGTCATCGTCATCGTCAGCACTATCGTCGTCATCAGCACTATCATCGTCGTCATCGTCGTCGTCATCGTCATCGTCATCGTCATCGTCGTCACTCTCCCCATCACCATCGTCGTTGCTGTTCCCGTCGTCATCCGCCGCTGCATCGTCGGGCTCTGCATCGCCATCGTCGGGCTCTGCATCGCCATCGTCCGCTTCCGCATTCGAGTCGTTCGCCGCGGCACCGTTGGAGGCCTCGGTCAGGGCGGCGTCCCCTTGGGCCCCACCCGAACAGGCCGGAAGAACAGGAAGGCAGACGACGATCGCCGAGAACCAGAAAGCGCGGAACAGCATCGGAAGCGTTCATACACCCACACCGATGCCGCGGCTAGTCCCAAGTTGCGACAAGGTTCGGTCCCTTAGCGTACGCAACGCCACGCGCTCCTTACGATAGCATTGCCCTAGATGCGTTCAGTTCTCCATGGATGGCCCCTCCCCCTTCGGCCAACCGCCGTCACCGACGTGGAGCAGGCGGCAGCGTACCTGGCTCGCAGGTAGCCGCGGCAGGCGCGGATGTCCGCGCTCCGCTCGGGCGCGTTATTCCAACTTCACCCCATCGACCACGGGTGTCAACGGGTCGGCATGCACCGTATCCGGCGCGATTTCGATGCGCATCGCCCCTCTGTTCATATCGGCGACCGCCAACATGAACGCCATCGTACCCTCCATCGCGCGCTTGAGAATCGCGGGAAGGGTGCCCGCGTCCGGCTGTTTCGGCGCCACAACCTCGATGGTCAGCGCCATAGTCTGGTGCTCCCAGTAGGCGTAGTCGATGAACTCCCCGTCGGTGGGATAGTCGTCGTAGCTCTGACGATATGGCATATCCATCGCGCCGGCGCTGGCTTTCGAAACCGTATACAAGACGTCATGGTCGTCGGTCGGGTCTCCCGTGTGACACCACGGCCAGAGCACGACTTCGATGCCAGTATGGTACGCGACCGCGCCCACGAAGTTTTTCTCGTCGAGTAGCTGCCTTTGCAGCTGCGTCTCTGGCTGCGTGAATAGACCGCTCTTCTGGGGCGAGTTGTAGTCTCGGTTCAGGTCGACGCCAGCTCCGTTAGATCTCGTGTTCGCTTCATGTCCATCTGGATTGACCACAGGAAGTAGGTAGATGGAGAACTCGCCAAGCAATCGCTCAACGTCCGGGTTGGAGGTATTTCGGAGAAGATAGTCGACCAGATACAGCACCGTTTCGGTCGCCGGCTTTTCATCGCCGTGGTGACACCCGTTTAGGTAGAGAGCCGGAGGTGCATCTTGGCCGGTGGCGTTGAGGACCAGGTAGTCGATCAGCTTTCCTTGGCCCGAAGAACCTAGCTGCTCGTAGGTCGCAATGGACGGCACGGCCTGCGCCACAGCCTCCAGATAGGCCGAAATCTCCGCCAGGTCATGATATTTGTCGAACGCGATGTCGGGCAGCACAACGTCGGTGCTATCGGTGCTATCGGTACTATCGGTACTATCGGTGCTATCGGCCTCATCGGCGTCATCGGCATCGGCATCGTCATCGGCATCGGCATCGTCATCGTCATCGTCATCGTCATCGTCATCGTCATCGTCATCGTCATCGTCATCGTCATCGTCGTCGTCATCAGCAGCAGCATCGTCATCGTCATCGTCAGCAGCAGCATCGTCATCCTCAGCAGCAGCATCGTCGCCCGCGAGGAGATCGTCCTTTGGCTGTTGGGCAACACACGCCGGAGAGCAACCAAGAAGGCCTCCGAAGATCCATGAATAGGCACGCACCATGACACCAGCTTATCACCGCGGTGTGATCCGAGATCACGCACGTCACGCACACCCTCCTTTTGGCCGACTCCGGTGCCCCTGGCTGCCGGCACAAAGTCGACTAGACGCCACTGATCCGTCGTTGCCACCTCGCGCACAACGCCACCATACAAAGCGCAACTCCGGCACGCGCATGCTCGCCCACGCTCACCAGGATCATCGCGTCGACGAAGGGCATCGCACAAATCAAACTCCCGACGCTGGCGCCTACTGTAGAACGACGCGCCAGCAACGACGACAACGTATGTCGCACCCATAGCGCGCCCACAACAGCCACCCCCAACCCCAACGACAAGCCAAGACGAGGAACATAGACTATCCACGGGCCCCACAACGCCCACTTCGCCCACTTTGCCGCGCGACCCTCGCGCGCTTCGAAGCACGCCACGTGGGTCAGGCCGCCCACGTACGCCCACAACACCACGGCGGCCAGGGCAATGCCCCGCTCGAAGTGCGCACCCAGGCTGGCGGCCGCCAATAGGTACACCGCACCACGGCATGCGCCCATCAGACACCACGCGCCTCGGTTCTCGTGATGCCAGCGATCGTACGCCACGATCAGCCCAACGAGCAAGGTTGCCCACACCCCCACGCGAGGCACGTCGAGACCCGCGAGACCGCCGGCCGCTACGCAGATGGCCAGCCCCGTCAACATCAGCGCGCCTCCCCACCGCATCACCTCGTCTGGTTGCGCGAGACCTTGGGGGATGGGTCGTTCCGCACGATGCTTGCGATCCCAAACATGGTCGAATGCGTCGTTGAGAAACATGCCGCCGCAGTAGAGCGCGCTGACACCGAGTGCCACGAGACAGGTCAGGGACCACGAGACTTCTGCACCGCAAAAGGCCGCCCCCACGAGCACGTTCGACCACACCGTCGGCAAGTTGGAGACACGCGCAAGCCGAGCCACAACCAAGAGCTTCATACCATGATCCCTTGTACCCATTCGAGTTCCCGCGCAATATCGTTGACCAAGGTGTCGGCGCGCAGGTGAGATGGAAGCATATTCCACGAGTAGGTTTCAACTTCCAGATGGCCACAAATCGGCTCGCGGGCCAGCAGCGGAAGCACGGTCTCCAGCTCGAATCTGGTGGTCTCAAAGGCACCGATCCGATCGAAAAATACGGGCACGTGAAAGTGTACGCGCCACTGTTTCGCCCCGCGGGCCGCCTCGCTTCGCAGCGCGTCAGGAAGGTCGAGGAAGCGGGACAGCCTGTCGTCATGGCCACGAACGACAACTTGATGTAGATAGACATCATCCGCGAACGCCTCAAGCAAAGACAGCGAGGCTGGCGTCGGGACAAGCATCAACGCCGCACTGATCTGGACCTTGGCCACCCCGATACCCGCACCTCGCAATCGGTGAAGCACCTGCACTGCATTCTCATACTCCACCGCAACATGACAGACGTCGATGCACACACCTAGGTGATCGCGGATAGCCGACTCTGCCTGGCTTGCAGATAGCCCGGTGCGGGCTCGAAAATCGCACAAAGCAGCCGCACTCCAAAGCATCGTCTCAAAGAAGGCGACTGTTTCATCGGTGGTCTCGAGCAAGCACATCGGCTCGGGCTCGAGCGCCAAGACGATGTGCTTGCCCGTCTCTTGTCGGAGTCGCCATAATTCCGCGGCCATGTGCACGAGTGCCGCAACAATGGATCGCCGCGCCGGCTCGCTCGCCATCGCGGAGAAACAGCCAGGAACCGTACTAATGGAGCCGTAGCGGACGTGGCTAGGCAGGGCTTGGGCGAGAAGTTCCGCGAGCCGCAGCGTATAGGCGGCGCGTTCGGGGTCCGACCAATCCGGGACATATACCTGTTCTTTGACCCGCGTGCCATGAAACGCGCCGTAGGGGAAACCATTGAGCGTGAATACATACAGTTTCTGGCGTTCGAGCGTTTCGAAGAATTGTTCACGCGGGCGCCCCTCCGACAACTCGCATACCGCTCGGTTCGACAGCCGCAAACCCAGCCCAAACGATGTATGCGGGCATACGCGGTGTTTAACGGCGGCGACGCTAGTTTCGAGCACCTGCCGAAGCTCGCACCACGACTCGCCTGGATGCACATTCGTACAGTAGCTGAGTTCCAGCCCCGCGCTTCGTTTCATCATCCCCTGGCCATGTGCAAACAGTTCTCGCTCAGCACGATTTCGTCGATCGCCGTGGCCCGCACGCCGTCGCCGATCGCGTAGAGTAAGGTGGTGCTCAACTGCGCGAGCAAGGTGGTCCCCATCGCTTGTGTACCATGACCCTGCTCCGCCCACGCGCAGGGGGTCAAAGGCGCTCAGGCCGCGCGCTAAGCGGAACGCCTCCACGTATTCGGGGGCGTGGGGCGGTAGGGGACCTTGGAGGCCCCGTCGATTGGCCCCCTCCGCGCCACAAGCCCCTGCGTCCCCCAGGGACACCAAGGCCGGACTAGGAACTCGATCGACCTTGAGTCTGACGGTCACCTCCTTGGCAACCTCGACTGCCTGGTGCGAACTGTTGTCCGCAGACCCTCTCCACTCCAAGCCGTCGGACGATGGGGGCACGTCCTCGTCGGAGGTGGGGTGGAGACGACTTTCCTGCCTGGTCTACCGGGCCGCGGCGGCGCCCCGTTCACAGACGGCGGCCAAGGCTTCGAGATCGTTTCGCATGCATTTTTTCATCACGCCGCCCATCAAAATCCCGAAGATCGGCGCCATGATCCTCGCACCGAGGGTCAGCGGCGTGCCATCGAACGTCCAGGTGACACGAGTCCCCCCGTCTTTCGCGACGAACTCGAACAACGTCTCGTACCGCATGCCATGCGACTTCGCTTCTGCCGTGTAACTGCGCGGTGGGTCGAAGGAGCTGATCCACATCTCCTCCACCGCTTTCTTCTTGAACATCACACGGGTCTCTCGCCAGCGGGTACCCTTGCCAACAGGTCCTTCCGTAAGCAATTCGAGCGCCGTGAGTTCCGGAATGCGCTCAACCGACTTCGCCAAGTCGGTGTAGACAGCGAACACCGACTCGACCGGCGCAGCAACGAGGGTGGCAACGGTAATGGTGGACATGCGAGGGTGTTGGGCCTGGAGGTCGTGAGCTCTGGGGCCGGGGGTGAGCCTCCACCGTGCGAAGAGCTACGGCGCAGCCAGCCATGGACCTGGATGACAAGGATCTTCCCCGCCGGAAAGTAACATGAACGAGGATCGGAGACGACGTTCACGTGACTCGGGGCACGAAGGGGCGGCGCCCTCTCTCGTGCGCGCGCCAGACGGCCGCCGCCCGGCCGCAAGGAGGGACGCGGGCTCGGGTGCCGGGGCAGGCTCCGACGGTAGGAGTAGAACCGAGAAATCAGAATCTCGATAGAGCTGGTGGAGCCTCTCGAACCCCTGGCCCCCGACGAACCTGTGACCGGCGACATCGAGCTCGAGGAACATGTCGGTGGCCAGTGCAGTGAGTGGTGGCCCGCGATGAGCGTGCTCGTTGAGCTTGCACTCTCCGACGATGCGTTGCCTTGGCAAGACTTCTTGATGTTCCAGACGTACATGGACGGCGTGCCATGGAATCCGCAGCACGAGGCCTACAGCCCCAACGTGCCGGAGGAGAGCTGGGAGGGTCGGGGTCGCGATCTGATCTACGCCAGGTGTGAGGGCGACGAGACCCACGTTTTGGAGATGGAGATCCGTGCTCGCCTATCGGGGCACGACCTGGAATTGGGTGCAGACTTGGCGCTTTTGGTGTTGCGGTGCTCCGCAACCGACAACGGGGACACGGCCAAGGGGGACACCGACGCGAAAAATGGCACCAGCGATGGCGACGCACTATCGGATGGATCTCGCCATGCTGGAGGCTGTGGGTGCACTACGGCAAGGGCGACTGAACACCGGGGATGCTTCGAGTTGACGCTACTGTCATGGTTGGGACTGTTCGCCTCGGGAGCCCAGCGAAAACCAGATGCAACGACGTTGCGATAGCTCAGCGGGGCTGAGCGGGCAACGCCGACTCGAGATATGTAGGGCTCGGAACCGGGAGGAGGCGCGAGTCCGTGAGACGATGCGCCGCCACCGACTCACCAGCGAAGGGACCGGATGGGGGCGCAAGAAGATCATCATGGCCGCGCGCGAGGGTGTCAGATTTTTTGTGTATGAGGCAGACGGGGTCAGGAGGAGGAATGTTCTGTTTAGAGGTGGAACGAGAATGTGTAGTTTTGGGAGGGGTAT
>JAZGFE010000017.1:0-36669 GCA_036479215.1 Nannocystaceae bacterium
CTACATCCCCATCTCCTACATCCCCATCTCCTACATCCCCATCTCCTACATCCCCATCTCCTACATCCCCATCTCCCACATCTCCATCTCCTACATCTCCATCTCCTACATCTCCATCTCCCACATCTCCATCTCCCACGCCTCCATCTCCCACATCTCCATCCCCTACATCCCCATCTCCTACATCCCCATCTCCTACATCCCCATCCCCATCCCCATCCCCATCCCCCATGCCGCCACTCGACGTTCCTGTCCCTTCCACCGCGTCGCCAGTGCCGGGCGGTGAACCGACGGAGAGCCCCGTTTCGGGCTCCACTCCGCAAGCAAGCGCAACACTCGCAACTAGAACGAATACACTGTAGGTACGGGTCGGACGAGATGAGTTCATGCGTTTTGTCTGAGTACTCTACCCCTTCAACCGCAAGATGCAACACCTCCATTTCACGATTTCACCGATTCCCCGCGACGCTTCGTCCACGCTCGCGTCCCCCGCAATCGGGGGGTGCCCGGCTACGAGCTCAGTGCAAGCTCAGTGCAAATCCAGTGCAAATCCAGTGCAAATCCAGTGCACAACCAAACACCCGTACCCGCGCAGTCCTCGGCCAGTGCACAACTGGACGCCGGAGCGCATGCAGTAGTCCACGTCCGCTGCACAACTAGGTCGTGACTTGGAGCCGATCCGCCGCCTCTCGGAACGCTACGATGACTCGGTCGATCTGACATGGTTCGTGGACGGCGGATAACTGTACTCGAATACGGGCCTGACCTTCGGGTGCAACGGGGTACGAAAAAGCGATCACGTAGATGTTGTCGTCAAGCAATACGCGTGCAAATTCTGCCGCGAGGCGTGCGTCACCGAGCATAATCGGTACGATGGGCGTATGACCCGGATGGATCCCGATACCGGCCGCCACCAACCCAGCACGGAATCGCTGGGCGTTGGCTTCGAGTTTGTCACGAAGGTCCGTGCTCTGGGACAAGATATCGATCACCGCCAAACTCGCGGCTACGATCATGGGCGCCAACGAATTGCTAAAAAGGTAGGGACGCGACCGATTGCGCAGCAGGTCGACAATGGGCTGGCGCGCGCTCGTGAACCCTCCCGAGGCCCCACCGAGTGCCTTGCCTAATGTGGAGGTGATGATATCTACACGACCCATGACACGATGGTACTCATGGGTGCCACGCCCGTTTTCACCAATGAAACCCGTCGCATGGCTATCGTCCACCATGACCATGGCATGATAGCGCTCAGCCAGATCGCAAATCTGGTCGAGCGGCGCCACAACTCCGTCCATGCTGAATACACCGTCTGTCGCGATCAATCTCTGCCGCGCGCCCTGGGTCTCCTTGAGCTTGTCCTCAAGCTCGTTCATGTCGGTGTTGGCGTAGCGATGGCGCTGAGCCTTGCACAGGCGGATCCCGTCGATGATGGAGGCGTGGTTGAGAGAATCGGAGATGATCGCGTCATCTGAGTTCAGCAAGGCTTCGAACAGGCCGCCGTTGGCATCGAAACACGAACCGTACAATATCGTGTCGTCGGTTCCGAGATAGTCGGAGAGACTCGCCTCGAGTTGCTTGTGCCTATCCTGCGTGCCACAAATGAATCGGACACTGGACATCCCGTACCCGCGCTCCTCGAGGGCCTCTGCCGCGGCGAGGATCACCTCTGGATGGTTGGAAAGCCCTAAGTAGTTGTTCGCACAGAAATTGAGCACGACCTTATCACCCACTCGGATCGTGGCCGCTTGACGGGACGAAAGAATTCTCTCGTGTTTGTAGAGCCCCGCTTCTTTGATCCCTCGCAAGATCGTTTCGTAGTGCGCTCGTGCTTGCTCGAACATATCGGCCTCGCTGCGCCGCACTCCGGCGCCCCACGAGCATGCCCATCGGCCGCCAGCGTCGCAACATGACCGGTGACAAACGCACCCCGTTTCGACCGTGCGGTCGCCGCACGCCACGCCTACCGCGAACCTGAGGTGTGACTCCCCGTAGACCGCGGGTAGCGGTATGGTCCGGCTACGCTATGATGATCTCCATCGAGCAGGCCATCCAACGCGTACGCGCTGCCGTCGAGGCCCTCCCCACGGAAAACGTCGACCTCGATCGCGCACTGCAGCGATTCCTCGCCCGCAATATCGTCGCCCGATGGGATCTCCCCACGAGCACCCATGCGGCCATGGACGGCTTCGCGGTGCGGGCCGCTGATGTCGCGGGCTCGAGTACCGCGACACCGACCACCTTGGCCGTCGTGGGGCGTTGCGTTGCGGGTGCAGGGGACGACTCTCCTTGCGTCGGACCGGGACAGGCCGTGCGCATCACGACCGGGGCCCGAGTGCCACCGGGAGCGGACGCGGTGATCCGAGTCGAGGATACGCGCACGCACGAGCGAAAAGTCGAGTTTCACGTCGCCGTCGCGGTGGGACACAACGTTCGCCATCGTGGGAGCGACGTGGTGAAAGGCGCCCCCGTGCTCCGGGCGGGGACGCGAATCGACGCCCACGCCATCGGAGCGCTGGCGGCATTCGGTCACAGCCAAGTCGAAGTCCACCACCGCCCACTCGTGGCCATCGCCTCGTGCGGCGACGAACTGGTACCTGTACAAGAGGCTCGGCCCGACGCCGTTGTGGACTCCAACGCCCACGTGCTAGCGGCCATGGCCCGGGAATGCGGCGCAGACGTCGAGCTGCTCGGTATCGTCGGTGACGATCCTCTTCGCATGGAGGAACAGTTGCGCCGTGGCGTCGATCGCCCCCATGTGCTGGTCACGAGCGCCGGCGCGTCCGTAGGCGAACGTGACCACACCCGCGAGGTGCTCGAGGCTCTGGGCACGCGATTCATCTTTTCGAAAGTCGCACTCAAACCAGGAAAGCCGGTGAGTTTCGGTCGCTGCGGCAATACGTGGGTCTTCGCCCTTCCGGGCAATCCCGGTGCCGCCGCCATGACCTTCGAACTGCTTGTACGCCCTGCCCTCCGGGCGCTGCAAGGCGCCGCGATCCCCCTCAGGCCGGAGGCGATCGCCCTGTTGCCCCATCCCGTGACCAAACGCTCGGGTCTGACTCACTGCGTGTGGATGACGGCCCGAGCGGGGAGCGGCGGTCTCGAGATCGACGAACTCAACGCCCCCAGTTCGGGCAGTCCCCTCTCTGCGCTGGGCCACAACGCCATCGCCGCCCTGCCACGTTCCGCGGACGCACTCGCGGCTGGCCACGCGGTGCCCCTTTGGCTGACGGGTCCGGTGGCCGCACGCCGCTACCCGCCAGTCTTGGGTATCGTAGGCCTATCGAACAGCGGCAAGACCACGCTCGCCGCCCATCTCATCGGGAGGCTCAGTCGCGACCTGCGGGTCGCGGCCGTCAAACACGGCCACCGTTTCGACTTCGACCGCAAGGGCAAAGATACCTACCGCTTCGCCGAAGCGGGAGCCGTGGCAGTGGCGTTCGCCTCGCCGGGACAACGAGGCTTGGCCACCCGCACTTCCCGGCCACCCGAACTCGACGAAGTGCTCGCGTCGCTGCCCGACCCCCTCGATATCGTATTCGTCGAGGGCTACAAGCAGACGCCCATCCCTAAGATAGAAGTCGTCGGTGCGGACGGGCGCAGCCTCACACGGGAGGGCCAGCTACATGACGTGCGGGCCATCGCCACACGGGCTGCGCCCTTCGACCTCGGCATACCTTGCTTTTCCACCGACGACCTCGATGGCATCGAGGCTTGGGTCCGCGCCTACATGGCCGAGCGCCAATAGCGCAACGCACACTAGGTACGGCGACGGCTGTCTGCCACATGGCGCACAGCACCTGGATCGGCGGACCCCGCGCAGGGCTGTTCTCGCCTGGCAAGGCGCACAGCTTGCCCAGAGTCCGCCAGCACCCAGACTTCTGCCGTGCTGGCGAGCGCAAGGAAGGAGAGCAGGAGTATCTTTCGCAGCGGCATAGAAAATCCCTTTGAGCGTCGACGTGGGCGCACAGACGGGAACGGGTGCGGCGATCGTTCTATTCCAGCTTTTCGTGGCCGCATTCACGCCCCCGCCCGCGGCGCGCCCGGTGGCGCGCGGCCATCGGATCGCCGACTCCGATCCCGCGCGTCGGCGGGTTGGTAAGTTGGTGCGGCTCTCCGCCCCGGAGCCCCGCGCCCCTTGCCACCTTGGGCCGCGAAGCTGCGATAGTCTGCCGAGTGAGGTTCGTATCTCGACGCTGCCCCAACTGTGAGCTTCGTTTCCCCGTAGCCGACGGCACCGATCTGGGTCGCGCCTGCCCACGCTGCGGCACGGCGACCCAACGCATTGATGCGCCCTATCCAAGCCACGAGGTCCGAGACCACCCCCGTCCGCCGCGTGCCGTCGAGCTTGAGGCGCTCTTCGACAACATCCGCAGTGTCCGCAATGTCGGTTCGATGTTCAGATCCGCCGACGGTGCCGGCATTGGACATCTTCACCTGTGCGGATTCACCCCAACGCCCGATCATCCGCAGCTGCGCAAGACCTCGCTGGGTGCGGAGGCGTCCGTCCCATGGACACAATACCCCGACGCGGTGGCCACCGCGGACCGACTCCGCTCCCGCGGCCATGTGCTTTGGGCCGTAGAAGGAGGTCCACGATCCGAGTGTCTTTACACCCACGACACGCTGACGAGCCTGCCCGCCTCCGGCACCCTCATCCTCGTTTTTGGCCACGAAGTATCCGGAGTGGATCCCCGCGTGCTCGACCGCTGTGCCCACATTGTCAGGCTACCGATGCACGGCATCAAGGGATCGCTCAACGTCGGGGTTGCGTTCGGCATCGCGACATATCATCTGACCTTCGCGTTGCGACCCCCCGACCACGGAGCCGCCTCATAGCACGGCCGCCATCTTCTCGGAGAACTTGCAGCAGCAGGATCTCGCTACGCGCCCAGGATCCCCCCTGTGTCCGCGTAGAGTTGCCACCTGAACCGGGAGTCCGGGACCCCCGGAGATCTCGGGGCGGCTGAGAGCGGACCAGCTCGCCCTCGGAGAGCTCACGCTCGGCGGCGCATGATCCGAGTTTCCACAATGCTAGCGCACGCACCTTGCCATGGTCTGTACGCGCGCGGATCTCCTTCTCTGAAGCCTACGTTGCCTAGCCCCGCGAACGTTGGATCTCCACATCGAGCGCAAACAGGTGCTCGCCCACGGAGAACACCGTCCGCTGGATTCTCCCTTCAACAACGGTCAACACGCCCCGCAATTTGAGATGTATGCGCTTCTCCACCGAAGAATCGAGCCAACCCCGCCGGTGACGTTCCACAACGAACTCCCGCTCCACGGTCATGCGACGCCTACCTCGGTACCGCGGCCCGTCGGCACGGGGTGTGACGACCAGGGAGAGGTGCAGCTCGAGATCTCCGCCGTCGAGACGGACCGTTTGCTCAATATTCGCTTCCACACCCATGATGGTCGTCACCACGGGTTGGGATAAGATCTGTGCGGTGGCATCCACCCGCGCGTCCGGCCCAGAAACGGGAGCCGCTGCGTCGGCGTAGCGCCGCAGCGTAGCTCGAAATTGCACTGCGTTCGCGTTGTTCGAGGCGGTCGAAAAGCCCTGCCACGGCGCATCCCCGACCACGCGAGCCGCCTGATCCGGGTCGATCCGCACGTGCTGCGGTGCAGCAAAATCGACCACGCGAGCGAGTAACAACAAGCAAGCCGCGCTCAACGCGAGATACGCATTTCGACGCAACCAGGTGACGCCCCGCGCGAAAGCGCGTCCGGCGGTTCTCATACTGGGAGGCCTCATCCGGCGCACGCCCGCAGACCGTGTCACGTACGCACCACGCTTCCAAATTTCTGCCCGCTTAGGGGCGCTGCCACTCGATCGGCACGTCGCCATGCACAGCGATGACGCGAGAGCTGATCCCGCCCCGCCCCTTCCACCGCGTCGTGATCTGCAGCCAGCTGGGCCCTATCGACACCACGAGATCGTCGCGGATCTGGTTCGTCACGGCTTCGTAAAAGATGCCCTCGTTGCGAAACGACTGGTAGTAGAGTTTGAGACTCTTGAGTTCCACACATTTCGCGTCGGGCACGTAACGCACCACAACCTCGGCGAAGTCGGGATGCCCTGTTTTTGGGCACACCGATGTAAATTCGTGTGCCGTGTGCTCGATCACGAAGGGCTGCGTGCAAGGGGACGGAAAAGTCTCGAGTAAAGAGGCATCGGGCACGAGGGGATCTCCTATCGGTCTAGGGTTCGGGATTGTCGTAGTCGATCATGATGGCATCCGTCAGGGCCATCCCAAGTCGCACATAACCGCGGCGCGAAAGGTGAATGTGGTCTCGGGAGGCCATTCGGGGTCGAGATGTGGCCCAGACATGCATGGAGCCGATCCCCCCCATGAAAGCCATCGTATCCCAAAACCCGCATCCCATCTCCCAGGCAATCTCGCGCTGCACATCGACGATTTGCGCCATGCGAGGACGTTCGACCCAAACGTCGTCTTCGATCTCGCGTGGAAAGTCCCCGGGACCAACGAGGAGACAACTCGCCCGCGGCAACGCATCTTTGAAACGCTGCAGCACACGCCGGAGTTGGCCCCGATAGTGGCCAATAGGCTGGTCCTCGTCAGTAGCCTCGTTCGTGCCGTACGCGAGCATCACCAGCGCCGGGTCGCGGCGCTGCACGTTGTCCGCCCACACCTCCGCATCCCAGCGAAGCATGTTCGATGCCCGTGTTCCAGAAATACCCAGTGTATCCACAACCACCCCGGAACGAGAGTTCTCCACGGACAAACCGAACAACGTCACCTCGCCGCGTCCCGCCACTCGCACCTCGATCTCATGAGCCTTGTTTTCCCGGCTCACCGCGTGGTATCCGGCATGAGTTGAGCCGGCCCGAGTCTCGACCACACCCGCCACCTTGCCGTCGACCGACAACCGGAACCGACCGCCTCCCGGCTGCGCGAGGTAGTAGATCTCGTACGCACTGCCGTGGTCCGCTTCGATCTTCGCGTTGGTCGGGCCGACACGCGCCCAGTTCCGGCGACTTTTGCCCGTGACCGACATCCCGATCAGGCCATAGAATCCAACCTCTGGTGCATCCCGGCGTTGAGCATGGGTGATGACCCATCCGTCGTGATGCTCGAGCTTGATGTTGGGCTGACGATGCCAGCGGTTGATCCTCGCTATCGGAAGGAATCCTCGTCCACCGTTGCCAAAACGTAACTGTAAATAGTGACGCAAATAGGCGGTATAGATATCGGCCTGAGTATGCGACGCGCCGTAGGCCAGAATTCGAACTTTCTGAGGCGAGCCAGGGTCTGCGTGCTCAAGCTGGCGCAGCGCCTCAAAGAAACGATGCATCGCAGTGCCGCCTGGATTCTCCAACGGCACAAACAGCCCCAGCGCATTGCCGTTGGCCGCGGCCTGGCGAGCTTGTTCGTTGGCCGCGAGCCCGGAGGAACCAGGTAGCGCGTCAAGGATACCGTCATCCGCAACCACGCGACGTCCTTCGTCGCGCTCGCCTGGCGGCACGACAGGTCGCCCCTGCTTGTCCTCGAAGAGATCGCCCGCACCCAACAACCGCCGCTGTGCGGCGACTCGCGCCGCGAGTATCTCCGGCGCAAAGACAGGCGCAATCCGCGTGCCGCGGGATGAGCTCGCTGGAGACGTGGAGGCCGGCCCTCTCCCGTCCTCGGAGCGCGCCGGTTGGGGGGCAGGCTGCTGGGATTCGGGCGAAGACGTGCCACAGCCCCCCCCCAGAGCTCCAGATAGCGCGATGTACGCGACACCAGCGCCGAGTGTCGCCGGTATACGGCCGAACAAACCCACGCTCGGCTTTTGGCTGCCGCATCCGCTCCTGTCAAGTTCCGTACCCCCTCGGAGCCACAGTCGGGCGCCTCGCTTCCAACCAAGGCGAACTCGGGCCATCAACCCACGGTGCAAAGTTCTTCGGGTTTCCTGTCCTTTCAAACGCGGGCGACCCAGGCACACCTCACCTCCGATCTCCGAAGGGGTTGATCAACCATGGCGACAAACACGCGTTGCACGGGGGCCGTGACAGCGCCGTGCCTCCGCCTCCTGCTAGCGTACCCCGTACATGCCCGCCGATGGCCGCCGAAGCATAGGAGACCTTCGCGCAATGTTGCAGGCCTTTGGTGGACAGCTGGCGCATGAGCTGCCGCGCCTGAGCCCCGCATTCCTTGTCGTGGCGCTCCTCGTCTGCGTGCTCGTGCCGCTACCGACCATAGTGGTGGACCTTCTTCTCTCGTTGAGCCTCGCTATGGCAGTACTCCTGCTGGCGGCCGCGTTGCGGATCGATCGCAGCGCGGACTTTTCTTCTTTCCCTACGCTTCTCCTCCTCGCCACGCTCTATCGGATGGCGCTCAACATATCCACGACACGACTGATTCTGAGTGAGGCAGACGCGGGTCAGGTCGTCGACGCATTCGCCACTTTCGTGGTCCGATCGGATCTGGTCGTCGGGGGTGTCGTCTTTTTGATCCTCACGCTCGTGCAGTATCTCGTGATCGCCCGGGGAGCGGAGCGCGTCGCCGAAGTCACGGCACGTTTCGCTCTCGATGCGCTACCCGGGCATCAGGCGAGCATCGATGCAGACCTTCGCGCGGAGGCGATATCCCCCCAGCAGGCGGCCACGCAAAGGGCGGTACTCATCGAGAGTTCCAGATTCTACGGCGCGATGGATGGTGCCGTCCGATTTGTGAAGCACGATGCGGTCGCTGGTCTCGCCATCATTGCGGTCAACTTGGTAGGCGGACTGGCCGTCGGGATGGGGCGCTTTGGCATGTCGTGGGCTGAGAGCCTGAACACCTTCGGGCGACTGACGATCGGAGACGGACTCCTCGCGCAGATCCCCGCTCTCCTCGTGAGTCTGGCCGCCGGCGTACTGGTGGCTCGGATCGACCGCCACAGTTCAACCCCCTGGCTCGAGCCGGCGATGCTCGTCGCCCCGGCTGCCCTGCTGGGCATACTCGCCCTCGTGCCGGGCATGCCTGCACTTCCATTCGGTGTGACGGCCGCGAGCTTGCTGGTAGTCGCCTTCTTACACGCCCAACGACGTGGCCCACGGGACGCTTCGAACGAGACACCGGCGCCCCTCGTATTCCGGGTGGCCGCGGATGAATTCACGGAACCCAGAAGAATCGAGCGAGGCCTATCGCACCTGCTCGATCGATGTGAAGCGTCACTCGGTCTCCGCATGCCCAAGTTCGTATTGGCTCGGGACACGAGTCGTCCCCGAGGTCGGGTGGACATGCGCCTTGGCGATCGATCCGTCGCCTCCATTGTTTTCAAACCCGGACACGATCGGGAAGACCAGCTATGGCTAGAAGGCTATCGTGCCGTGATGGCCTTCGCACCCGAGTTGATCGACCTCCAAAGCATCGATGGGTGGATTGAAGCCACTCGCCGCGAGAAACCAGCGGTGGTCCAAGAAGCCATGCGCGTGGTCACCCGGCCGATCCTGCTTGAGCTGGCCAAAGGACTGCTACGCGAGCGCATACCACTGCCACCGATGTCGATGCTACTGGGGGTCGCGGCCGCAGAGCCGATTTTTCATCAACCGAGCGAACGCTCCCGGTGGCTCGACACCTTGCGCCAGTGCACCGCTCGACATTGGCTAGCGGACCTCTTCGAAGGACAGGGGGATACGGTCACGTGCCTGCGCCCCACCCCCGACTTCGAAGAATCGGTACTTTCGAGCTGCACAACGGCGTCCGGCGTCCTCTCGCTAGCCGCGACGCCGGAAGAGAAACAGAGTTGGGTGGCGTCGCTGCGCCCTGCACCACTGGCCGACCGTCCCACCGCGAATCGCATCATCGTGACCTCTACCTGCGCGCGCCCAGCATTCGCCGAGCTGCTCCGAGCCAGCGTCCCCAGCATCCCCGTCATCAGCACCGCAGAGTTCGCCTCCGCAGAGCTCGAAATCCCCAAGGTCGGTTGGGTGGACGCGACCTGACTCAGCCCAGATTGCCCGAAAACGGCATCGGGTTGGGTGGGCCACTCGGTGGCGTCGCCGGCCCTTCCACAACCGGGGCGGACGTTGTGACCATGGGCTCGGGACGCAGCGGACCACGATCTTTCTTGGCCATTCGCCGAATCATACGCCGAAGCGACTTCGCTATGGCATGCCCTGTCGTCAGCACCACGGCGACCGTTTCGTCGTTCTCGCGCTGCACCACCATGGTGTGGTTCCCCACGACCAAGCGGATCGATGATTCCGCGGTCATCTGAAACAAACGGACCGCTCCGTGAAGTAGCTCGCGCCACCTCTCGTCGGGCCCACGCGTATCGTGCGCACCTGCTGTGGTGACCACGCACACCGCCTCGATCCCGTTTGCGGCCGCAAGATGATCGATGTTGGCTAGCAGACTCATGGTGAAACCCCTTTCGGGCGCTCGAGATTCAGGATTGGCGTCCGTTGGTTAGGATGGAGCATTTTCCCCAAGATGCCAGTCGGCCAGCGAAAACCCGCCGTCATGCAGGCTCTGCTACGTGAAACCCAGCCACCAGGCCGTCGCGGGAACTTCATTGGGCAGTGGACTTTCGCGCACCGAGCGCATCGCACCCCGTGAGCCCGCAACACCGGTATATTCCCTCACCAACTGGAGCCCGATCTGATGCCGAGTCGCAAGTGCCTCCACCTTCCCGCAGCGCTCGCTCTCCTTGGGGCCGCTTGCCATACGGACGCCGCCCGCCGCTTCGACGCCGTAGACACGGCCCCTTCGCTCCCGCCTGCCATCGCGAGTACCCGCGTCGCGGCAACGGAGGTCAAGCCCCCACAACCGCCCGCCGCCGACTCGGGATGTGGACGTGGTCACGGTCGAAGAAAGGATGGCGACTGCGTCCAATTAAGCGTTCGAGATGCGGGATATGTGCAACGCGTACAGCTTCCCGCGGGACGTTTCGTCATGGGCTCGGTACCCGCGAGCTTC
Organism: Nannocystaceae bacterium; assembly: GCA_036479215.1. Classification (GTDB taxonomy): domain Bacteria; phylum Myxococcota_A; class Polyangia; order Nannocystales; family Nannocystaceae; genus FL481. The sequence continues at coordinate 10,908 of JAZGFE010000017.1, forward strand.
AACACCTCGAGATCCCGCACCTCACCTGCGGTTCGATGGTCTGGCAACCCACCGCGTGTGACCGCAGTCAACAGCTACTGGATCGATCTCACACCAGTGAGCCGACAAGCCTACCGGGAATGTGTCGACGCGGGCTCATGCTCGCCGAGCGGCTGCCCCGACGGTAACGACGGAGCACAGCAGCGAGATCTCGATGCGCGTATCAAGCGCCGCTTGCCTCAAACCTGCGTCTCCCACGAACAAGCCGCCACCTTCTGCCGCGCCCACCAAGCCCACCTCCCCACCGAGGCGCAATGGGAGTATGCGGCGCGCGGACCCGATGCGCGCACATTCCCGTGGGGCAACGAGTTTCGCGATGAGCTTGCGAGCGCGCTTCGACCCGTCGGATCGAGACCCGACACCTCCAGCTACTTTGGGATTCTCGAGCTGGGTACGAACGGCGAGGAATGGGTAGCCGAGACGTACGACCCGGATGCGGGATTGCGCCCCTTTCTCGCCGAGACCTTCCGCAGCCCGCAGGGACCTCTTGCCATCCGCCGGCACGCCTTCGAGCGTACGTTGGCCTGCGGCGAAGCGCCTGCAGCAAGCTGTCGCGCTCCAAGTAAAAACGCGACCCGGCACGTCATCAAATCCTCCCATGCGGGCCGTCGACGCGCCGCTCGGAGCGAGGCGCCCAAGTTCGCGTCTTCCACCTCGCTTGAGGGGTGGAATATCCTCAGCCACGCCCCGCTATTGGGTTTCCGCTGCGTGCAGGACCCAGGTCCTGCGGACGAAGCCCTCACGGTACCCCGCGAACCACCGAGCTTCCCCCTCTACCTCGAGACCGATGGCTGGATGATCTTCGGCGGTGTCGCGGAGGCCACGAATCGACGGGAAGCGGAGTCATTTTGCCGCCTGCTCGCAGTACCTTCCACAGCGGAACGCGTGCCTCTGCGAGGCTGGCGATTGCCGAGCTTGTCGGACGTGCAGACGCTCGCAGAGCATTTCCGGGGCCCGGGGCCGTTTTGGACCTCTCGCGGCGCCGCGACGCAGAGCGATCGCCGCGAGCTCCAATGGGCCGCGACACCAGCTGCCGACAGCGACGCGCTCGCCGCTCGTTGTGTTCGCAAGCCAGAGTAGGTCGACGTCGCTATCCGCGTCTTTTTTTCCTGTGCTTCGCTGCGTGACGCACGTTCCGATTCGCCCGTTGCGCCACGCGGCCGTCTTGCTGCATGCGCCTCGGTGCCTCACCGACTTCGTTGATAAGCTCACCGTCGGCCAGCTGCAGCAGCTGCAGGACTCCCGCATAGAGGAAAGGCGATGGTTGCCACTCCATGCGCTTGTCGAGGCGTGCCAGCTCGAGTTGCTGCCGGACGGGGAGACGAATGTTTTTCGCTTTCGCCCGACCGAAGTTCGCGTGGGTCGGCAGCGACCAAGCGGCGTCCGTGTTGATGTGGTGCATGCGACACACCACCGGCCGCTGATCCCATATCCGACAGCGACGCGCCCTCTCATCGAGAAAAGGACACGGCACCGCACGCCGAGCAAACTGGCGCCTCCCGTTGCGCACGGCCCCACCGGTCATCCGGATTTTCTTTGGATCTTTGCCTTTGTGCCCGGACTGAATATCGGCAAACAGCTGCTCCGCCGCCCGGCCGAGGTCGCTCGCTATCTTGGGAAAGTCCTTCCAAGGGCGTATCGCTCGGTAGATATTTAGGGTCTCGAGACCCGACACCCCCGTCGGCACCTCGTAGCAGGCGGCAACACCTGCCCCCCGTCCCGCCACTTCAAGCTTGGACAGCTCCATCCCCTCCCGCACAAGCTTGGCGTACGCATCGTAGTGCGCGATCAACTCTTCCACGGCGGCGTAGAAACCCTTCGGCACTCGCTTCGTAGCACTCATATCCGCGATGCCCGGCAGGGCCGAAATCGTCTCGATCGACGTTTGGATCCGTTCAACTAGGGCCTTGGTCGCCTTGCGCACGCTCCGAGGCACACGTGTGGCCTGGTCCCGGGGCAACCGATCACGGCGTCCAAAAATCGTCTGCAGCACGCTCATAGATGAAGGTCGCGCACTATTAGCAGAACCTGACGCCCGTTTCTGCGGCGAGGCTCTCCGTACAGGTCTACCGCCGGTGCGCGCCCACCCAAGCCGACAGCGGAGCCGGCTTGCCTCCTGCGTGGACGGGGAGCGCGGTTCGCCGCGACTTGCGTCGACACTGTCGCGCGGTTAGCGTAGCGGCGATGCGTCGGTCGCCCGCCCGTCTCCAGCTGCACCTTATCTGGGTCAGCGGCGCGCTCGCTTGTGCCTGCACGACCGCCCCCGTCACACCGACCGCGGATCCCGAGGGCGTGCCTCCAGCCGCGGCCGCACTCGCGTTCCGGCTTTCGTACCCGACCGAACCATTCAAGCTGCGCGAACGCCTACGCATGTCGCTGCATATGAGCGGCCAAGGTGCGAGCAGGTTGGTCATGAACCTGGTGGGCACCTTGGACGTCCGGCCACACACTGGCGAGACCCTGCGTGTGGACTCTACTGTTGAGCGAGTCCACAAATACGAAGTCGAGGGCGCTCTCCAGCCCGACGGCGACACCGACATCGACCTGGTCGAGTTTCTTTCCGGTCGACGCCACTTCGCTATCGTGAACATCCGCGGCGAGGACGACGAGGGAGCCACCAGCGCACTGTCGGAGAATGTCCGCAGACGAGGGACGCTGGATCGACTGCGTATGGAGGCCGCGGCGAACGGGAAACCCAGCGCCGAGTTGCGGGTCGAGTCCATGGGCCTAGGAGACGCCGTGTTGAGTTTACCCCAGCTTCCCGACGAGCGTCTTGTCTCGGGTCAGACCGTGAAGGTCCCCAGAAAAGAAGAAGTGCGAGCGTTGGGGGCGACGGAAGTACGGGTCGCAGTCGATCGTACCTACGACGTACAGGCGATCGATTCGAGTTCGGGCCAGCGGGTAATCACAATAGATTTCCAGATCGAGGGCAGCGGTGCCAACGAGACACCAGCTCCCGCAGCTAAGATCACGATCACCTACGAGGAGCACACGAAAGGAAGCCTGTCGTTCAACCTGGACGCCATGATCCCCGTTGCCCTCAACGTCGTGCAATCGACATCCATCTCCACCGGGGAGATGCACTTCCAGCAATCGCTCGAGCTCTCCGCCCAGTTCGAAGGGATCTAGCGCGTGAATGCCAACGAACACGCCAGCGGATACGGCAAGTTTCCACCGCCCCCCAAACTCTCGCCAGCCCGGGCCATCGTGCTCGTCAGCGGCGGGCTCGATTCCAGTACAATCTTGGCGCTCGCGGCCGCGAAGTCGCGCATGATTTACGCGCTGAGCTTCGACTACGGACAGCGACATGCCATCGAGCTCGCTGCCGCGAAGCGACAGGCGGCGCACCACGGCTCCGCCGCTCACCAGATCATCGATCTGCGCCAGCTCGCGCCTCTGGTCGCCGACGTTTCGGCGCTCGTCCGAGATAGCAACCTGCCGATCCCTAAAGATCGCGATATCGGCCGCGCGGATCAAGTCCCCTCGACCTACGTTCCTGCACGAAACACGCTGTTCCTCAGCTACGCACTCGCGTGGGCAGAGGCTATCGGCGCCCACGAAATTTGGATCGGTGCCAATGCCGTGGACTACTCCGGCTACCCCGACTGTCGCGGCGAATTCTTCGAAGCATTCGAAAACGCAGCCAATCTCGGCACTCGCTTCGAAGAACAGGGGCCACGACTCAAACTCATCACACCACTGCTGCATCTGCCCAAACACGAGATCATCGCGCTGGGCACTTCCCACGGGGTAGACTACGCGGATACAGTGAGTTGCTACGATCCGACGACCGTTGACGGGCAGCGTGCCCTCGCCTGCAGAAGATGCGACAGCTGTCGGCTGAGACGACGCGGTTTCGAGCGCTCTGGGGTGCCCGACCCCACGAACTACATCTAGTCGAAATGCCCCAACGCGCAACGTTGGCTCCGGGCTACAGACACCGCGAGCAACAGCAGGATGCACGAACCCCACACGCCGGGCGTGGGGCGTAGCAGGCGCACCTCACCCACTTTCACAGGATCTATCCGCATGCGAGAAAGCTCCCTCAAGTGAGCACTCCCACCGACACTGAACACCGGGCGCGACTTGGCCAGCGCGTCCCCGCCGGTCGGCGCCCCGACGACGACGAGATCCTCGAGCAGTTCCTCGAATGGACCATCGAATCGAAACTCGAGCTCTATCCCGCTCAAGAGGAGGCGGTGCTCGAGCTGGTGGGTGGCAACCATGTGATCCTGCATACCCCAACCGGATCCGGGAAGTCGTTGGTCGCCGTCGCGGCACATTTTCGCAGTCTGTGCCGCGGCGAACGTTCGTTCTACACCTCACCTATCAAAGCCCTGGTGAGCGAGAAATTTTTCGACCTATGCGAGGAGTTTGGGCCTGAAAATGTCGGGCTCATGACAGGCGACGCTAGCGTCAACCGTGACGCGCCTATTCTGTGCGGAACAGCCGAGATTCTCTCCAACCTGGTGCTGCGCCAGGGGTCCCAGGTTCCTTTCGACAATGTGATCATGGACGAATTTCACTACTACGCCGACCGCGACCGTGGATCAGCGTGGCAAGTTCCACTCATCACCATGCCCTGGGCAACCTTCCTGCTCATGTCCGCGACCCTAGGCGATACCAGGAATTTCGAAACACGCCTGAGGGAGGCGACCCACCGGCGCGTCAGCGTGGTGCGTTCCACCCACCGGCCCGTTCCCCTAGACTTTGAGTACCGCGAAGTTCCGATCCATGAAACCATCGCGCACCTCATCGAGAACGACCGCGCACCGATCTATATCGTAAATTTCACGCAGCGCGAGTGCGCCGAGCAAGCACAAAATCTTACGAGCACAAAAATCATCACTCGCGAGCAACGACAGAAAATCCTCGCGGAGCTCGTGGAGGTTCGCTTCGACAGCCCCTACGGGAAGGACATCCAACGTTTCATTAAAGCCGGCATCGGCGTTCACCACGCAGGCCTCCTACCTCGGTACCGTTTGGCTGTGGAACGGCTGGCCCAACAGGGCCTGCTCAAGGTGATCTGCGGCACCGATACCCTAGGTGTTGGGGTGAATATCCCAATCAGGACCGTGCTATTCGCCAAACTCTGCAAGTACGACGGCACGAAAACCTCGATCCTCGCCGTACGAGATTTCAAACAGATCGCGGGCCGAGCCGGGCGCAAAGGCTTCGACACACAAGGATGGGTGGTCTGCCAAGCCCCCGAGCATGTGATCGAGAACAAGCGTCTCGACGCGAAGACGGCGTCAAGCGGTGGAAAGCGCAAATTTGTCCGCAGGAATCCCCCCGAACGCGGATACGTCCCATGGGACGAGTCGACATATCGCCGGCTCCAAGGTTCGGACCCGGAGCCGCTGCGCTCACGACTACGGGTCGATCACGGCATGCTGATCAATCTCCTGCAACGATCGCTTAACCGTATCGACGGTCGCCCAGACAATCGAGCCGGATATGGTGCCCTGGTGGATCTGATCGCTTCCTCCTATGAGAGCGAACCACGTCAGTCGAGATTGCGACACCAAGGTGCCCAACTCTTCCGCGCTCTGCGACAAGCGGGCATTGTGGAGCTGTACCCGCGCCCCGAAATGCGGGGCCGGGATGTGCGCCTCGCTGACGGCCTCCAACGCGATTTCTCGCTCTTCCACACCCTTTCTCTGTATCTCCTTGAGGCTGTGTTCTACCTAGATCCTGCCGACGAGGATTTCGCGTTGGACGTACTGACTCTGGTGGAAAGCGTGCTTGAGGACCCCCAGGCCATCTTGCGCCGTCAGGTCGATAAGCTCAAGGATCAGCGTGTCGCTGAGATGAAGGCCGAAGGCATAGAATACGAGCAGCGGATGGAGGAGCTCGAGAAGCTGAGCCACCCCAAGCCCAAAGCAGAATTCATCTACCAGACATTCACGGAATTTACGGTCAAACACCCCTGGGTTGGCGACCGTAACATCCACCCCAAGTCTGTGGCCCGCGATATGTACGAACGATACGCGTCGTTCTCCGAATACATCAACGAATACGGGATGGCCCGCCTGGAAGGGGGATTGCTGAGGTATCTGAGCCAGGCCTACAAGACCCTTGTCCAAAATGTGCCGGACTCTCACAAGACCGAGGCTGTGCTCGACATGATTGCCTACCTCCGGACCTTGTTGCGGCGCGTCGATTCCAGCTTGACGCAGGAATGGGAGCAGATGCTCAATGCCGATCCCCTGGCCGCAGAGGCGCCGGAAGCAGAAGCGCGAGCTGTCGATATCTCGCGGGATGGGAAAACTTTTCGAGCCCGGATCCGAGCCGAACTCCATCACATCGTGCAAGCACTGGCGGCAAAGGACTTTGGCACAGCTTCAACCGCGATTCGGTCTACTGAGCACGACCTGTGGACCGAGGAAAGATTCGCAGCCGCGCTCGATCCCTTTTTCTCCGAGCACACAAAAATGGTATTCGATCACCGCGCGCGCATGGCAGACAAAACCTTCATACAACGGAAAGAACAGCTTCTATGGACCGTCCGGCAGGTTCTACTCGACCCGGATGACGACAATATCTGGGTTCTGGAGGGAGAGGTGGACCTACGGGAAGACACGAACCCCGCCGGTGCACTCATCACGTTGCGGCGGATCGGCGTATGAATAACCGCTGCGCATTGGCCAAGCCCACGAGTCTGCAATGACGTGCTCCCTGCCCCATTCGCTCACGAGCTACTTCCGTGGGTCCGACCCAACCTCGGCTCCCGATTGCAGCGACACAAGGAAATCGAATCGGGCCTGAAACGCGGCCGAGATCCGATCGAGGCCCTCGATATGGTGGCCCTGACCTTCCACCTCGAGATAAGACACCGTTTTTCCCGCTGCTTTGGCGCGCTCGGCAAATGAACGACTACCCTGCACGGGTACCCTCCAGTCGTTGGCACCGTGTAGCAGGAAGATCGGAACTTGCAATTTTTCGACGTGATGGATCGGGCTGCGCTCCGCCAAGCGGGCAAGCCCCTCAGGCTGCGCCGGGTCGCCGGCCTCAAGCACGACCCAGTCGGGAATGTTGCTGGCATCATGAAAGGCCTTGATGTCGGAGAACCCCGCCTCTGCCATGCCGAAGCCGAACTTGAACGAGGCGCCACGTCCGTTGGTCTCCGGCGGGAAGGTAAGAGCCCGCATTGTGGCGTAGCCACCGTGACTTCGACCGTAGACCCCGATCTGCGGGGGCTCGAAGCCCAAGGTCCGCTCGATCCAACGCCCCACGTAGAACAGGTCGACAATCTCATCCCCACCAAGGTCCTTGTCGTTGAGACCGAAGAATGTTCGGCCGAATCCGTAGGATCCCCGCACCGCAGGAGAGATCAGCGTGATGCCCGCAGCGCACATCACGTGGTCGTAACGATTGTAGCTATTCGATCCTCCATAGAACGACCGCACCATGGCCAGGCGCCGCCCGTCTGCCAGCGGCGTCTTGGGTCGGAGCACAAAGGCATGCAGTCCTCGAGTCTTACCGGTAGCCGGGTCCTGGTCGAACGTTGGGATTTCCACCGCTTCTGCCTCGCATTGGACGATCTGCCCCGCCAGTTTGGGATCCAGTTCAACAAGGCGGCGATTGTGCAGCGCCAACGTCCCGCCATTGTCACGTAAGTCGGTGAGATTCGCCTCGAATACGAGGCTCGGCCCCCGCTGGGTCCACATCACACGCCCGGCATGCGCATCGAGCAAACGGACCGATCCGGGTACCTGCGCGCGGGTTCTCGCTTCGCCGGTTTTCGGGTCCACGACCTCAATGGTCGTGCCTCGCGGCGTGCCATGTACGACAAACAAGCCTCGATCGGTAATGGCTGCGGCGCCCACATCCTCCAGAAAATGGGTGATCTGCCGGGTTTTCCCACTCCTGAGCGAGTACGCGTATACGTTGTTGTAGCCGTCATCATTGGCCACGAAGACCAGCTCGTTTTCGAGCCAGCCATCGAGCACGCGAGGACCGTGGCGTGGAGTCTTCCGATCCGTCACAACACGTGGACGCGGGCTGCTGGCGCGCAAGTCCAGCTGGACGATCTGCCCACGCGCGCGATCACCCTGCAGCTGCCCGTTGAAATAGAGTTTCTTGTCGTCCGGGCCAAAGCGGACCTTTCCCCAGGTAAAACGCAGGCTCGCGGCATCACAAGCAACCTGCCGCTGTTCATTCGTCGCCAGGTCCAACGTGAAAACGCAGGTCTCAAAGGGCGCGCGGGCGCCTTGGCGTCCGATATATGCGAGCTGAGTCTGGGCATCGTTGAACCCGAATCCATAGACGTAGTCTGTGTGCGTGACTGGCTCGAGGGCCTTGCTCTGCATGGACAGTGTCCACAAGTTCCAACGTTCATCGTTGTTCTCGTCGGCCAAGATCCACAACGTCCGTGTGTCGGCATGCAACTTGATTTGTCGGAGGCCACGCGTCGACCAGTCCACGTCGGAAACGATGGACCCGCGATCGAGATCCAGTTTTGGATCGGAGAGGTCTCCCAGTTCAAGGCTCCGCAGCGTATAAGCGGAGCGCTTCTCTAGATAGAACATCACGCCATGTTTCAGGTCGACCTCGAAGTCGTCGTAAGGGAAGCCCGCGATGAAGGGCTGCAGGTCGATCGTTCGATCCAAGAAACGAACGGTGCCAGCTGGCGAAGCTGGGCTCGCCGCCACCACAGGTACCGTCCTTTCCACAACGGGGACCGAGGTGGGATAGGGCGCGGCAGCTTTGGGCGGCGCGCAGGCAACGAGACATGCAAGGATCGGCTGGGCAACGAATGATCGCATCGCGGGGATCAAACCTTGCGACCACGAAGCCGTCAAGCGTTGAAGCGCGGAACCCCGCACTCTAGCCGATACACGCGCCCGCGACGACCGATGGCGGGCGGCAGATCGCAGAGCTAGTACGCTCGCGGACCCCAATCGGGCGTCGTCGCCCCCTTGACGATCTGCACTTGGTTGTTTCCGTCTTTGTTGGCGATGTAGACCCCCCCGTCGCGGTAGTAGGAGATAAGCCTGCCATCGGGGCTCCACGAGGGATCGAGATTCCTCCCCGGTGTTTGGGTCAAACGCGCCACTTGACCTGTTTGTATGTTGACCTTGAAGATGTCGTAACGATTGGAGCTATCGCGCCCGGAGTAGGCGATCCACTGCCCTTGCCCTTTCCCCTGGCTCCAATCGGGGGACTGGTTATATCTGCCTTTTCTCGTCACGCGGGTCGCCCGCCCCCCAGCTGCACTCATGCGGAAAATTTGAGGACCCCCCGCACGGCTCGAAACGAAGGCGATTTGACCACCACTGGAAAAAGTCGGAGAACCGTCGATCGCGGCGTTGTTGGTCAAGCGCGCCTTTACACCTCCGCTGAGGTCGAGAATATAGATCTCCGAATTCCCGTCTTTCGAGAGGGCGACCGCCACGGTGCCCCCATCGGGGCTCATCACACCACCAAGATTGAGACCAGGATACTTGCTGATCCGCTTGGGACCGCCACCGCTCGTCACCCACAGGTCTGGGTTGCGCTTGGCGTAGCTCGTGAACAGCACCTGGCCCCCCGGGCCTATGGAGGGCAAGATGTTGAGAGAACGATTGTTGGTGATCGCCGCGGGGGCCTCACCGTTCATCTCGACACTTTGGACGTTCTTGCTGATCATCGGCTTGCGCTGAGTGCGGACGAACGCAACGCGCGAGCCAAACACCCCTGGTTGGCCCGTGTAGTAGTTGATCATCTCGTTCATGAACTTGTTCGCCGCTTTGAGCTCGTCTTTGGGATAACCGCGGGACAACACCGGACGCGCCCCCTTGGAGAGCTCGTACATTCGCACCTTGATCTGCGCCCCGGAGGCATCGGCCAACACCACGAGATCTGCACCGAGCGCGCTCCAACCCTTCGGATCAAATCTCGTCTGCCGTGCCAGCGCACCCATGCTGCGTCGATCGATCACCTCGAACCCGCTGGAGATCTTGGCGTTCTTGCGCAGCAGGTCCCCCACCCTCCCGCTCGAAGGGATGGCGACGCGGAGCAAGCGGAACTTACCCTCGACCTCCGCGGGCTGGGCATTGTGGCCCGCGTTGGCGACTGCAGACGGCGAGCCCGCCCACACCGCCGCGGCGATGAGGGTCGTAGCGAGGACGGATGTACCGATCAAAGTAAGCTTCATGAGGAACCTGCGCCTGGGCGAACCATACCCGCAGCACGGGATGGGGGAAAGGCCTGCGCCGACAACGAAAACGCGCTGCGCGACGCGACCCCGCCGTGGATCCGACGCGCCCGTGAAACCCCGCGGGCGCAGTGCCAACCCCTCCGCGCAGAGCCACTGGCGCAAGCCGGGGCCACGGACTTCCCGCAGTGTGGATCGCGGCAGCTCCGCTGGGGGCTGCACAGATGGCGAGGGGGAAAGCGTCCGCGCGCGGACGCTCGATACGAAGGGGCCTTCAGTCCACCCGACCCGCCCGCCACACGAAGGTGTACTTCAGCGTCACGCATCGGCTTTTCATCTTCTTGAGCACTTGCGTCGGGGGTTTTTTGACCCGCAAGTTCAGCAGCTCGGTCCTGATGGCGTTGTCGAGCTCCACGTTACCCGAGCTCGCCTTCTTCATCACTTTGTCCACCGAGCCGTCCTTGCAGATCTTCAGTCGAAATTGATAGCGCCCCTTCTTGGACTCGGCTGCGAATGAACCCACTTTCATGCCATTCAATGCCGCCATGACCGCTGTCGCCCATGGATCGCCTTCCTTGAGCAGGTCACTCCAGCCGTCTGTCGTACCGAATGGGTCTCCGGGCAGCTGCTCCACCGTCGGCAGGTCGTTCCACGGGTTGTTGGACGCCTGTTCGTGATCCGACGCTTTTCCCTTCTTCTTGTCACTCGGCTTGTCCTTCGCCTTTTTCTCCTTTTCCTTCTTCTTTTTGGGCTCGGGGTCGGGTTTGGCCTTGTCTTCTTTGGTGAGCGCATCTGGAATCGACTCGGCCTCGACCCGCGTTTCCTCCACGACGAGTTTTTCGGGGAGCTCCCTTTCTTCGAGCTTCTTGCCGAGTCGCACCAAAGTTCCGGGCTGGAATTCCAACTCAAATTCGTCATCCTCGCCGGCGACGGCGAGCTTCGGGGCCCATATTGCGATGGCCACCAACGTGGCACACAACACCAGCATCCCCAGGAAACCGCCGATAAAGGCCAGGGGCACGGAGAACAGCGACCCGAACTCGCGCCACAGCGCTGTCACGGGTGAGAGCAGGGCGGGCACGGGACGGACTTTGCCTGTCATTGCTCCTTCCCCACCCGTGGATCGGTCACGAACCCCACCTCTGTCACGCCAGCTTGCTTGAGGGCCACCAGCACATCAACGATGCGAGCGTGGGAAACGTTCTTGTCCCCCTGAATGTAGGCCACTCCCGCCTCTTTGAGTTTGGCGTTCGTCGCCAGCTCCTCCGTCATTTTGTCAACATCGGTCGCCAATGGAAGGTCTCCCACGAAGACCTGCCCCGAGGCGTCGACCGTGATGAAACTGTACTGGAACTCCTCGGGCGAGATTTTCGCCCCCGCAGCCTTGGGTAATTCGACGGTCTGCGACTTGGACATGAGCGGCGTCGCCACCATGAACATGATCAACAAGCAGAACATCACGTCCACGAGGGAGGTCACATTGATGGTCGACATGGGCTCGTCGCCACTGGCAGCGTCGCTCGATGTGATAATTCCCGACATCTAACGGCCGCCCCGCCCGATTGGATCTGCACGCACCATGCCGTCGGCCCATCCGTACAACGGCCGGACCCGCGCACCCCGGCGGTGAGGTACGGGTTTTCCGACCCACAGCGAACCATGTGGCTCACCGGCGTCGCCAAGCATATGGTTCAACTGGATCACGAGATTCGGGGTTCGACCGACGCCAAAGCGCTTGTCTTCGCTGGCTAGAAGAAGTGTCGACGAACGATATTTAGATAGTCCGACGCAAAAGTCTGCATTTCGGCGGAGAGGACCTTCAAGCGTCGATTGAAGTAGTTGTACGCCACGACAGCGGGAACGGCGCTGGCCAACGCGAGGGCGGTCGTCACGAGGGCCTCGGCGATGGGTTGTGCCACCTCCGACAGGTCGGCGGACCCTTTTGCCGCGATGGCGAGGAATGCATCCATAATGCCCCATACCGTGCCAAACAGGCCGATAAACGGCGCTGCCGAGCCCACGGTCGCGAGAAAGGGCAACAGGTTCTCGAGCTTAGTCATCTCGCTGATCTTGGCGCGATACAGGGCACGCTCGATATTCGCCGTGTCCTCCATCTTGTCGTGCATGGAGTCTCCGCGCTCGGCGCCCTTTTTCCGCACCTTCGACAGCTCCACGTAGCCCGCGCGGAACATCTGGGCCAGGGGGCTGTTTTGCAGCGGCTCGGTATCTCGGTAGATATCGTCGAGGCGCTTGCTCTCCCAAAACCGATCGAGAAACGTGATCGACTGGGACTGGGCTTGGCTGACGTGGATCACTTTGTACACGATCACGAAGCCGCACAACGCGATGAGCGTCAGCAACAGGATCACAACCCCAAGCACGATCCCCTGCGAAGCGGTGAGCAAAGCCACCAGGTCCACAGCGCCCAACAGAACCACTACTGGCGGAACAAATTCAGCGAATGCCACGGCGTGCGCAGGCTACACGGCGCGCCGCGGCCGGGTCAATCCAGCGCGACAACCTGGCCGGCCGAATCTGGTAGGACGACGCGAAACCGCACTCGGGTGCTATGCTCGCGCGGTGTGCTCACCCGCCGCGCGCACCCGCGCACCCGTCGTGAATCCGCCGCGCCTCGGTTTGCGCAACCTGATGGGAATCCTCCTCGCCAGCGCGCCGGCATGGGCACTGTCGCTGGGTTGCACGCCCGACGTGGGGCAAGTGGAGCTGAGCTGGATCTACGTCGATCGCGACGTGGAGCCGTACTACCCGAGCGACGACAGAACGGACACATGCGCGATCTCGGGCCGGGACGGGCAAGGTCCCGTACCGTTCGATCTCCTGGTCCGCCTGACGATATCCTCCTCCCATTGTGCCGAAGGTCCGCAGGCTGCGGTGTGTCAGGTGGTCGAGCCCGCTCATTTTCGCTGCGATCGCCGCCGCGGCACCGTGGACGACGTCCCCACCACAGGTGAGCCATATCTGATGACGGTAGACGTCGTGGTGGCGCCCCCTCCCGACAGAGGTTCCCAGTTCGTCCCCGCGCCCCACTGCGCGTCGGTACCCGCTCCCCGCCACCGCACCGTGCGGGCCGGACACCTCGCCGACCTATCGGTCTACCAGTTCGTGTTGCATAACATGGACGTCAATGACGACGATCTCCTCCCCGACCTGGAGCATTGCCGTGAGCCCAAACGATAGCTGTCCCCCTCCCCCCTCCCCTCTCCCGCCGGTACCGGCATCCGCAACTCCGCCGTGGAAAAACCGGCGCGCCGGCTCCGTCGCGCCATTGCTCCTGCTCGCGACTCTCGCCACCGGTGCGTGCGTGCTGCCAGACCACGGGGTGTCCGGGCTCGAGCTGAGCTGGCAGCTTGGAGAAACCAACGACGTAGATGGCGAGCCCGCTCTGATCCGCAGCTGCTCGGGGGGCTTGGTGAGCGATGTCAGGTTTGAGATCGAAGACCTCCACGATAGCGATCGCTCGAGATCCTTCGCGTTCGGTTGCGGCGCCGGGTTTCGCACCGCCGACGCGTTGCTCTTGACCCTAGGTGAGATCTACCTTGAGCTTCAGCCGGGCACGTACCGGATCCAAAGCGAAGCTGTCGACGATCCGGCGAAGCGCGGGGCCGCAGGTGAAGCGGAAATTGTGGCCAGCGCGGACGACGAATTCGAAATCGTGTCCGGTGGCCCCACCTTGGCCCACTATGTCTACGCGCCCGCCGTCGTCGACCTGCGGCTCGAACTAACGGGCTTGGAGCGCTGCGACACGACGCAACTCCGACTCGAGTATGCCGATCCTGATGCGGACTTGGTCCAGTACTCGACAACGACCGATGTCACGGCCTACCGCACCGCGCTGACCAGTGATCTGGGCCTCACCCTGGACGGGCGAACGCACGCCTGTGAATCTCTGGCCGGCACGCACACATTTCCCGAGCTGGATCGCGGGATCTACTCGCTCACCCTGACGCTGGACGGGGCGCGAGAATGTAGCGCGCAAGTGGTGCACGACGGCCGCCACGGGCTCCACACCCTAGATCTTGCCGAGCTAGGCTGCTAGACCAGCGCGGCCATGTTCCGACCCGGCACCAAGCCGTTCCTACCCGCAGCAATCCTCGGCATCGGCATCGGCGCCGTCTCAGGCTGCGAACCGTCCCCTAGCTACGAGTTGCGCTGGCGTCTGCAGCCGCGCGACGGCTCTACCGCGCCACGCCTCGACTCGGTATCGCAATGCGCATCGGTCGGCATCGCCACCATCCGAACGGAGGTCTTCCACGCAGGGACGACGAGCAACCCGATCGATGTGCGCGAATATCCCTGTTTCCCGGACACCTTTGCCGAACCCGCGGGACGCGTCCCAGGCATAGTGCTCGACGATGGGAGCTACGCGCTGGTCGCCACCGGGCTATCGCGGCGACGCGAGCCCTATGCAGTCGATGACATTCGGCCCACCGCCAGCGAACCCACGAACTGGGCGCGCCCGACCGCAGCTCTCGTCGTGGAGGAGGGTACGGTTGCCGAGCTCGACAACCTTCGAATCTTCACGCCCTGGCAATGCGTGGACGGAATCGACAACGACCTCGACGGTGTGACAGACGCGGCTGACCCGGCCTGTTTCACCGCGCTTGCCTGCATCGCCGAGGGTCCAGACGCTGCGGCTTCCGACTGCCCGGGAACGACAGATCGCGAAGTCACAGAATCGCAGGACCCGCACGCTTCGGCACAGTTTCGCATCGCCACCAGCTTCTTCGACCACCACCCCGATGCCACGTGCGCCGGCATGGGCATCGGGCGCATGTCGATCCGCATCGATGGCGTCGAGGTTCTCTGCACGTCCTGCACAACGGACTGGATCCAGCACAGCGAAGTGCTGGGACCCGGCGAACACCTGCTCGAGGTGGTCGCGTCCCGCAACAGCCCCGATGCGGACGAGAGCAAAGGCCCCGATTGCGGTATCGCGCGCAGCCATCCCGCCGCGCTGCTTTTCTCCGACCGTGCCGTCGAGTTCGAGGCCGACTTTGATCTGGACGACCTTCTCTACCGGATCAACGGCCCCATCAGCGGCTCTGTGGTGTTCGAGGCCGATCCTCTAGACGACACGATATCCCGCACCTGCCTGCCTGCGACGAGTCTGTGGGGGGGACGACTCGTTGTCGACGAAGTCCGCCTGCGCGTCATCAACACCGACACCGGCAAACCCATCGACCCGGCGTGGCTCAATCTCGAGAACGCGGAAATCGCGGACGACGACTCCGTGGCGGCGCCTTGCACCCCGGGCCACTTCCGCAGCGAGTACCTCGACTGGGGACACTACCGCCTGGAGGGCGAGGCACGTTCCCAAGGCACAGTGTGTTTCGCCAACGGATTTGGCCACGCCACCGAAGCGTTGAATCTCGCTCCCTTCGGCGACAACTTCCGCGACTTGGTTTTGTCGCGTGTACTCGACGGCGACGGCGCGGCTCCGTCGGGATGCTGGGACTGCGAAACGGACGAGGACTGCAAATTCGGTGCGCACTGTGACCCCCTCCGCCACATTTGCGCAGAGGATGGTCCTGGGCGCGAATACACGCACCCAAGCGCTGCCACACATCCGGACTCGCCCGTTCACCCTTGAACATCGATCCAGCGCTTCGCCGCGCCGCCAGTTCAGACCAACATCGTGCAAAACTGGACCGCTTTTTGGCTGCGCCGGGAAAGGAGCGGTGATACCGTCGCTCTTCTTCTTTTCACCCACGCGCTGGCGGCGAACCTGTGATGACCAGTACGGCGGAACAAGACCACAATCTGGACGCACCGAGCATCCCCCACGACGAACTCATCGAGGAGGGCACGGTCATCGCGGACCACTACCGCGTGCTCAGCCTGATCGGCTGCGGTGGGATGGGCAGCGTGTATGTCGCGGAGAATATTCGTGCCGGCGGAACGGTAGCGATCAAGGTGCTGCGCTTCGAGTGGAGCCGTAACCCCGACCTCGCGCGACGCTTTCGCAACGAGGCCAAGCTCGCCAACTACGCCGAGCATCCGAATATCGTCAAGGTAATGGACTGCAGCGAGCTGCCCGACGGCCGCTTCTACCTCGTCATGGAATTGGTGACGGGCACCACACTCGCCGCCGAGCTCGAGGAGCGAGGCGCGATGTCGGTCGGTCGGGCCTGTAGAATCGGCCGCGCCATAGGATGCGCCGTGAATGCGTCCCACCTCAACGATGTGGTGCATCGCGACCTAAAGACCGAAAATGTCATGCTCACCCGCTACGACGGCGACCACGCAGAGTTCGTCAAGGTCGTGGACTTCGGCGTATCCGCACTGATCCAAGAGAGCAGCAATGCGGCCCGACTGACCCGCCCCGGGCAATCGGTGGGGACCCCCGAATACATGGCCCCCGAACAAGCCATGGGGAAACCACCCAGTCTGAGCTTCGACATCTACGCCCTCGGCGTATTGCTCTTTGAAATGCTCACCGGAGACCCTCCGTTTTCTGGTGGCGGCGCTATCGAAATCATGGCCAGAAAGGCCATTGAACCAGCACCGTCGCTCATCGGCAAGCGGGACGACGTCCCACTCCAACTCGCTTTCTTGGTCGACGACTGTCTGCAACGCGATCCCACCAAGCGGCCTCCGACCGCGGCCGACTTCCTGCGCCGCATAGACGAGATCCTCCGAACCGTGGGACGCGAAGAAGCTGCCGGATACGGCGCGCAGCCCCACCAAGCCCGGAGAGATGGGCGATACGCACTGACGCTCGATGAGCTTACGCGAGAACGCCGCGCCCGCGCCCAAGCCAGGTCGAGGGAGCGCGCTGGCGGCCCGACCGGCGGGCGCCCGACACCCAAACTCGACCTGCGACCGCTCGCACACGACGAACCCAGCACACAATCTTGCATCGGTTCGGACGGCATGGCGCAGGCGCCCCACGCCGACCAGAGGGCACGACGCCACACCCCAAACGCGGTGGTGACGCAGCGTGGAGCCCGCGTCGCATCCGCTGCCACCCCCCCCGATGATGGCGTCGTACAGCGTCGGCACCCGGCTCCTGCGCGCCACCACGAAGGTGGCGTCGGCGCGCCACCGGCGTTCGGCCAGAAGGTCGGCGACAGCTCGACCGCCGAACACAAGAGCAGCGCGTCGGGCGCGTTTTCCGTATCGCGGACGGGTCCAGGACAGCCGATCGCGTCCCCCAACTACGTTGAGGCGGTGGAGATCGAGCCATCCGCCGGGCACAAGCTCGTGCGACTCGAAGCATCCGACGGACGGGACGGCGCTCCAGACGAGCTCGGTTCCCGCCGGCATCGAACGGTCCAAACCGTCGGCCCGGGCCCCGCTCCCGGTTTCGAGAAACCGCGGATCCAGTCGTCTCGGCCCTCTTGGATGGCCGAGGCCACGGTGGCCGACACCCAACGGGTGGCCGACACCCAACGGGTGGCCCATGAGCACGCCCTGGCCGTTCGCCGCGCCACACCGAGCGAAGCCCATGCCGCCGCCAGCGGAATACGCGTACGTCCGCGTCTCACGTGGACAGTCGCCGTCTGCCTCAACCTCTTGGGTATCGGCACATTCGGCTGGATGCTCGTAGAGCGCGATGGCTCGCAAGCCGACACCCATGTGGTGGCCGAGGCCTCCGCCATTCCGTTTCGTAGCGTGTTAACCGAAGCGATCCGACCCGCACACCGCCAAAGCGCCGTCGCAAGTCGCTCGCCGAACACAAGATTTCCCATCCGCGCCCCGTCGGTCGCAACCACCACGCCGTCGACACACGCCACCGCCGCCCGCGGTCGGGAGGCCGCCCGGAACCCGGCCGCGATCCCCCCACCGACGAACGCCGCGGGGTCGCCCATCCCGGCCCGCCGACACACTCCGGGCACCAACGACGCGCCAAAAAAACGCCCCCGTTCGAGCCGACCCACCCCAGCGCATCAGAACCAACGCTGCGCCCGCGCACGCACCGACGCGACCGCTGCCCACGACCATCGCAACTGGAACGCCCTCCTCAAGCACACGCGCGTGACAAACTGCTGGGCATCGTCGTCACAACGCACCGAGCTGCGAACACAGGCCCTATTTCAGCTCGGTCGTTTCGACGAATGCGTCCGAGCGGGCAGGGGTGCTACGGGGGCCCAGGTCGCCAGGATCGTTCGCCTTTGTACGATTCGCAGGCACAAAAAGCGGAACTCGCCCAGCTGATCGGACGCGGCCCGACGCGCCGCACTCCCTGCTACTGCCACGGGCGAGGCGAATCGACGACCACACCTGCCTTGGCTCTCCACACAAGCCAGACTATCGTGCGGGGGTCATGAAACGTCCCGTCGGTCTCGTTCTAGCGATCAGCGCATCCCTTTGGGGGCTACCAGCCACACGCGCGAGCGCGGCGAAAGATGTCGATGAAGCTCCCCTGACCACGCGAACACGCGTGGATACCACCGAGGTAGATACAGACAACATGATCTCCGCCCAGATCGAAGCTGCAATCGCCGCTCGGGCGGGCGAGCACGGCATAGCACGCGTCGACGACGCGCACGCGGCCACGGAACTGGCGATCCACGTCAACTGGATCGACCACGAGATCGCTCACTACGGGTTCGAGATCATGGCCTCCCGAGCAAACGGAGAAAATGCAACCTTCCGCGGATCTTGCGAAACATGTACCGATCAAGAGTTGGTCGATCGCGTCCTCGATGCGTTACCGGAGGCAGCCGCCTTCCTTCTCCACACGAACGATGAAGCGCCGGACAACGGGGCAGCCGCGCTAGCGAACGACCAGGAGGACGCGAACGAGGGCCTGCTCTCATCTACGCGCGCCGACAAGGGAGGGGCGGATGCCCCTCACCCTCCACCAGCAGCGGACCGCAAGCACAATTTGAACACGCTGATGATCGGTGGACTGGCTACGAGCGCTGCTGGTGCCATGATGCTCGGCGTCACGGCTGCCGCCGCCATGGCACAAGCCGACGCAAGCAGCTGGAGAAACTTGACCGGAGACCCAGATAGAAAACGTCAACTCCGCCAACGCGAGTTGAACATGTTCAAACTCAAGGTTGGCGGCGCGCTGGCAACGGGTGCCCTGATCGCCGCTGGCACGACCATGTTTCTGCTCGGTCGCCAAAAGCAAACAGACCGTGCTCTGGCGCTCACACCGACGTGGTCACGGGGTCACGCAGGTCTCGCTGTAACCGGCCGCTTCTAGCGAGAGTCGCATTGGGCGTGTTCGCGCCAAGAGCAAACTCGGCGGACCCGGGAACGCACGACCGCATGAAGGCCCACATCTACACACAGGTATTCCGGCGACAGCAAGCTCTTGACGAGCCCCCGGGGGAGTCAAGAGCGTCATCCCCCTCCCCACCGACCTTCCCATACATCACGGCTGCCAACCGCATGATGCCCCGTGGCGTTCAGAACCCGAACGGTCTGTGCTACCAATGACGCGCCATGAAGATCTCCCCGTTGCGCCCATATTTGCCCTCTATTCTTCTCGCCACCGCGTGCCCCAACGGCGCGGTTGAGGACACCGCATGCGCAGCGGACGAAGATTGTCTGTTTGACCATCTGACATGCGTTGACAACGGCTGTACATCCGCGACGCCTGGCGATGGTGATGGCGATGGTGATGGCGATGGCGATGGCGATGGCGATGGTGATGGCGATGGCGATGGCGACGGCGACGGCGATGGCGATGGCGATGGCGATGGCGATGGCGATGGCGATGGCGATGGCGATGGCGATGGCAGCGGGGGCAGTTCTGGAACCAGCGACGCACCGGCATGCACAGCGGAGGACGGAGATCCCGACCCGAGCGACTGCCCCGACGACCCGGCACTGTTTTGTCTCGGCGGGAGTTGTGTAGACTGCAACAGCGCCGAAGCAGACAGTTGTCTCCGCCTCTCGCAAGATACACCCGCCTGCCGCGACGACGGCTATTGTGTGGTCTGCACGGCGGAAGACGCGAGCGCCTGCCCCGATACCGCGCCGGCCTGTGACACTGAAGTGAGCGCATGTGTAGAGTGCACGGCGAACGACAGCGCTGGATGCGACGATGAGGAACCGGTTTGCAACGAGGACCAAGAATGCGTTCAGTGCACCGCCACGAATGACGACGCCTGTGCCGGAAGCACACCGGTCTGCTGGGAAAACGGCGAACTATGTGTCGAGTGCACCGAGGAGGACGAAGACGAGTGCGGGGGCAACAAGCCCATCTGTCACAACGAGGACCACGCATGCCACCCCTGCGAGGAACATTCTGAATGCGAGGTCGCGTGCAACCTAGCTTCGGGATCATGCATGGACAACGACCCCGTCTACTACGTGGACCATGGGGATGAAGACTGTATCGAAAGCGGGGACGGAGAGGAGGACGCACCCTTTTGCTCCATCTCTGGCGCGGTCAACCAGATCGGCGACGCAGACACGGGAACGATCTTGGTCCACGCTTTCGGCGCCCCGTACGACGAAGACGTCACCATCGGCAACACCAAGATCGTCGCCATCGTGGGCATCAACGTCGACGAAACACGACCCCAGCTGCGCGACAGCGACGACATGCTCACTGTGCAGGGTAACGCGAACGTGTTCGTGACCAACTTCGTTATCGAGGACGGTAAGAAAAACGGTGTGGTCTGCAACGATGCGGCGCTATGGATAGACGACACCACCATCACGAACTGTCGCAGCAAGGGTATCGACACCGCCAACTGCGACCTCAGCGTTCGGCGCAGTCTTGTCACGTCGAACGACACCGGCGGTCTAAAGCAAAATGGAGGTCTTCTTTCCGTGCACACCACATCCATCAGTCGCAACGGCGACACGGCAGCGAATTCGCCCGCCCTCGACCTCAACGACGTAGAGATTTCATTTTTCGCCTACAACACCATCGTCGGCAATGAAGCGAGCACCAACGCCACACTGCGCTGCTCGGGTGGAACCAAAGGTGCAATACGAAACAGCATCCTGACCGGGGAGAAAGCGAACTCCATCGATTGCGAACTCGTTGAGATGACGTTCCGCAACAATGCGCTCGACGCAGCGAAAAACGACAACAAGGACTCGGGCGCCTATCAGAGCTCATGGTTCGAGGCGCCGCTGGGCGATGACTACCACCTGACCACGATCGGGGGCGCCGAATTCCGCGGCGTCGCTATTTGGGAAAGCGGTGACCCTAGCAGCGATATCGACGGCGAGATACGCACCACGGACAATCACGTCGGTATGGACGAACCGTAGCTCACTTCGGAGCTGGGGCCCGAAAGTCAAACTCTTCAAGAAGGTCGTCGAGTTCGATCTTGCGTTCCAGCCGCTGGCTCGACAACTCCACGACTCGTCGACCCAGCTTCGCCGCGTCGTTCGTAAATGATTCGAGCCGCCGACTGAGGCGGGCTCGCAGTTGGCCCGCCCGGGGGTCTTTTTTGATCGCCTGCAGGTTCTGCCTCATCTGATCGGCACGTTCGTCGAGTTCTCCTTGCTGTCGTTCTAACCCGGCAATCTCCGTATCGATACGCCCGATCTCCCGGCGCTTGCTTGCAATCTCATCGAGCTTTCCGCGGCTCACCCGATCGATATTCGACAGCGAAAGAAGCTGGTCGAGCAACGCGATCACACGCCCATCCCAAATCGTGAAACGGATACGCGAGGGTGTTTGCTCCACCAGCGTCACATCGGCTGAGCCCGCCCCCCCCACGAGATGCACCGGCACCAGATACGCGCCCACGAGGTCCTCAGTCCCCTCGGGGCGCACCTGCAAACTGTAGTTCGGACCCTGACGCGGATGTCGGACAAGAACGCTGCGACCTTGGTCTGCCGACGGTGCACGTACGTGCCATGTGGTCGAGGTCTGGCGAAAACTCTCGACCTCGACCACACCACGCACGATCCGCGTGATGTGCATCTTGTCCCCGCGATGCGACACCGTGGAAGTCACTCGGATTTCCGGCTCGACCGCGAAGGGGATGGTTACGCTGGCTCCCGTGCCCACGGCCTCCGACAACCCCTCGCCGACGAAGCTCCCGCGGGCGTAGATACTGATCGGACCCGGTTCCAGCACATGTTGCGTGTCGTTGCGAAAGCGCACGACACGATAGGGATTTTCGTCGTAGCCTCGACCGGCGCCGCCAGGCTTGAACATGAACGTTTCCTCCGCCTCGATCTCCTGATTCAGGATCGCCACCATGGTAGAGGTCCCGTCAGGCACCGTTACCGGCTCTTTCAGGTCGACCCGTGTCAGACCGCTCACTTGCTGAGCTCGACTTTGGGCGAGGGTACTCCGTCGCAAGGACTCGAAGTCCACACTCGGCCCGTCCCACTCACGCACGGCCGAAGCCGCCGCCGGCCCGGGTCTGGCAGGCGAATCCGTGGAATCGGCTGAATCGGCGCCCGCCGAACCGCCACGCGAAGACTCCGAGCGCGGGCCTCGGTGGGCGCGAACGGATTTCTTCGCCAGCGCCCGTTTCCGCTGTCCGCGGGCAGGCGCCTCTCCGAACATTGCGGATTCCTCTTCGTCGGCATCCGCTTCGAGTTCGGCGTCCAGCCCGGCATCATCGGCAAGAGATGTTTCCCCAAACGCCACTCGAGCTCGCCTGTGTACACGACTCTCACTCAGATCGACTCGGTCGACGCCGCGGGGCGTATGCAGATCATAGCGAAAAGAGATGGGTGCTCCCGACGTCAAGCTGAGCTTTACATCGTTCCAATCCTCTCCGCTCACATTGTCCACCACAGCCCACGCTTGCAGCAGCGCCTTGCCGCGCCCACTGTCGGGCAAGACCACACGATAGGTCGGCTTCCACATCGGAGCCTCGACCACGTAGCTCACTTTTACGTCATGTGATCCGCCGCCCGCTAGCCGGATGTTCACGTCTACCTGCTCAAACATCCCCTCCCCCGCCGACGCATCAAGCCGCCGATGTAGCTGCATGGCAAGATCACCGTCGGCCAACGTAACCGAACGGATCTCCGAAAGGCGGACGACCCGAAGTTTGCCGCCATCTAACAACGTCAGCCGGTGGTCTCGCGTATCCACCTGAGGAGCCGTCGCCATTTTGTCTCCGCGAGATCCACCCTCGATCGGTTCATTGATTGTCTCCTCCACCATCACGATGCGCCCGCGCACACGCCCCCTGCTGCTCTGCACGGCAACGCTGGTGCCACGCATGGCATCGAGAGCTTGGGCGAGCGAACCATGACCGGGTGCGAGCGTAGCGAGGGCGGCACTAGCCCAGCTTTGGGGATCGAGCGGCATGGACACGCTCAGCGCCTGCCCGTCACGATCGACAACGGTCAGACTCTTGAGCAGATCATTGATCTGATCCTTGCGTACCTTGATCCGCAGCACATCGCCGTTCACCTCGCCGTGCCGCTCGAAGTATCCCACACCATTGCGATACAGTACGACCGCATCAAGGGCGAGCTGTGCGTCCACTGGCACGGGGCGAACCCGGCCAGCACAAGCAGGCAAACACATCAACAAACCTAAGGCAATACGGACAGCATAAGATCTCATTTGATGACTCCCCAGGGCCTGGGACAAGGCGACCCGCGGCCACGGTAGTATGGGTGCCTCGCGTTGTGTGCGCCCGCGGATGGCAAGGGCGGCACGCATCGTTAGAGCTCGGCTGCGATCCCGTGGAACGCCCGGCGGAACCCGCGAATCGCAAGATTCGCGCGCGTCGGATGTACGCGATTGCTCAACAAAATGTACACGCGAGCATCACCTGGGATCGGGTCCACCCACAAACTCGTCCCGGTGAACCCGAGATGGCCGAACGCCCGCGGCGACAAGGATAAGCCCGTGCTCCCCGAGCCATCGAGCGTCGGCCCATCCCACCCCTTGCGACGGGTGGAGGCGGGTACAGTGGAGGGTTGCCGAAACAGCCGCTGCACACCGGCATCGAGCCCCGCGAGTCGCCCCGCGTCGACCCACGCGAGAGCGACCTCAAGCACGGCCGCCGCGGTCCCAAACAGGCCGGCATGCCCTGCCGTCCCACCCGCGACGAAAGCATTGTCATCGTGGACCTGCCCCTGCGCCCAGTTCAGCTTGGGCTGGTGCCTCCTAGCACCAAACCACGACGGCGGCGTGCTTCCATGCAAGGCGACATCGTACACTTCTGTCGGCGCCACACCTGGCACCGGAGTGGTAGCGACCGAACGGAAGCTAAGCGACTCGGCGACCCCAAGTGGCTCTGCTATCCGTGTACGAAACGCGGGCCCCAACCCCTGCTCCCAGAGACGCTCGAGCCACGCGCCCAGAACAATAAATCCAAGGTCGCTGTAGATACTGCGCTGCCGCAACCCGTATGCGGCGGGCGTCTCGACAGCCCGCCGTACGAGATCTAGAGGATAGGCGGCGCTTCCCCTCAGCTCGGCAAAGAATTCTCGGTGCGCCCTAAAACCAGCACAGTGTTCCAGCAGGTCACCCAACGTCGCGCCGCGGCACGCTGCGGCCCAGTCAGAAGGAACGGGGGTTTCGAGTCGAACCTTGCCCTGCCCTACCGCCATCGCAGCAAGGGTCGTCGTACACAACACCTTCGTGAGTGAGGCCAGGTCGAATACTGTGGCCGTCGTCGCGAGAGCACTCGGCACGCCAGGATACGTGGCAACGACACCGTGCGCACCGACATATCGCGTCGCTCCGGCGCGCCAGACGAGTGCCACACAACCGGGGAAGGCTGCGTTGCAACCACTATCGAGCAATCTGCCCACTGTTTCGGACTTTTCGCCACCCTTGCGCACGCACCGTAGCTTGCCCTCAATGGCACGGCCGCGCTACACCCCGACGAGCATGGACCTCGCACAAGCTCGCCAGCGACTCATCGTGCCTCTGGACCTACCCGACCGGATTGCGGCCCTTGCGACGGCTGAAAAGCTCGTGGGGCATATCGGATTGCTCAAGATCGGGCTCGAGCTGTTCGTCGCCGAAGGTCCCACCGTGGTCTCGCAGATCCGCGCACGCTTCCCCTCCATCGATATATTCTTGGACCTTAAGCTACACGATATTCCCAACACCATGCGAGGCGCGATCCGTAGCGCGAAACGGTACGGGGTCACACTCATCACCGTGCACGCTGGCTCCGGGATCGACCATTTGAAAGCCTGCGTCGAGGAAGCCGGAGACGAACTCGGCGTTCTGGCCGTCACCGTGCTAACGAGCCAAGATGCCCACGCCTGCAAGGAGGCGGGCCACACCCGCGAGCCCGCCGAACTTGTGGAGATGCGAGCTGTCTGCGCACGAGAGGCAGGGTGCGCAGGCGTGGTCTGCAGCGGCCACGAACTCGCTCGGGTCCGCATGGTCGCGCCGGACCTTCTCCGGATTGTCCCCGGTATTCGCCCCGTGGGGTCCGCGCACGGCGATCAGCAAAGGGTCATGACACCACAGCTGGCCATGAGCGAAGGTGCCACCCACCTGGTCGTCGGACGACCCATCACCCAGGCGCGAGATCCGGCCATCGCTGCAGACGAAGTGGTGGATCAGATGGCTCGGCCCTAAGCTGAAGTTCCAGACGACGATTTCAAGTAAACTGCCGCAGAGGGCCCGCTATGGCGCGGTCACGGCCCGATTCCGGGATCGGAGGCCCGTGCGATGTAGGCATGTCGCTTGTTAACGATTGC
>JAZGFE010000018.1:0-3188 GCA_036479215.1 Nannocystaceae bacterium
TGGAAAGGGAAAGAACTCGCTTCGCGTGCAGGTCGTCGGCGAAGAGCGAGGCGATGAAGTTCTCGGCCCGATCTTCGCCGAGTCCGCGGTCGGCGGGACCTCGGCTTTGCTTGGATGCCATGGACATCTCATCGTGCATTCTCAAAAAAACCACAAGTGTTTTCTTTGTAGTCTATATCGCGAAAATACTCCCTGGCGATAATGTCCCAAACGAACAAAAGGCCTCGCAATGAGGGGATCACTCAGTGCCGCACCCTCTCTTTTCGCTTTCCGATGTAGCGGAGCGCAGATGTCACCACCTTGGCTTCGCTGTCCCCGTCCTCTTGACGCGCTTTTCAAGACGCCGAAGCTTCTCCCAGATGCCATCGATCGCCATGTCATCTGCGATCTGCGAGTAACTCCGTGCGATACTCGCCTTTCCGCTCCCTCGTATCTTCGTCGGGTTGGCATGCGTCCACAACCGTGTCGAGGTCGCTCATCAGGTGTTCGAAACCGATGAATTCACGAACCTCGGTGGAAACGGGCAGTGTCTTCGCCGATCGCTCGGGGGAGTGCATCCAGTTCAGGTGCTCCATCTTGAACACGCTGGACAGGAGTGTTGGGACTTTGTCCCACTATCCATGCAACGTCTGCACCGACGCGATACGCAATCTCGTGGGCGTCGGCACTGGCTTCGGCTGCAACTCTCCACGCGTACAGCGGCTCGGCTTGAGCATCATGGGCTGTGGTGCTCCCGACCCATGCCATGCGCCAGCGATATTCCTTCGGCGGGTGCTCACATCTCCGGCGCCGACGAGAACGAGCTCTACGCGGCGATGGACTGGCTCGATGGACGCCAGGAGGCTTCCGCCTCGATCACGAGGCGGCCCCACCAAGGACTTATGCCAGCGCATCCCCATGCGCCCTCCGTGCCCCTATTCTGCCGAATCGCCGGCAGAATGGGGGCGAAACACGAATCTGAAGATCGGCCGGCGTCTTCGATGCGTGAAATTCCAGTGTCACAGCTCGGTAAACTGATCCAAGTCCACCTCGGCTGAACTGAGCCGCGAGCTGAACGTGTCGCCACTTGGCCGGCTCTTTTGGGGACGCCCTCCGATTCGGACGGCGGATGTGGCGCTGAGCGTGGTGAGCCCTACGCGGCGGCCGTCGAGGAAATCAGCATGCAACCTCTCCAGAAACTCGTGCGTCTCCACCTGCTCGGAAAGAGCGCCCGCGAGGTCGCGCGGTGCTGGCGAGGGTGTATTGCTCTCGGCTCACGCGGTTTTCATGTTTGCTGTATGGCCGCTGCCAGAATCGAGGTAGTCGGTCACTTTGGTCGCGTAAGGACGATGAATGGCGGAGGGGGACGCTGGCGCGAGGAGCGGAATCGGGAAGGAGAGATGTCGAAGTCGGAGTGAAATCGTCCCGCGGGGTAGGCAAGCATGTTTCGGCTGTGGCGAGGACGTGGGGAGGAGCCAATGGCGCGGCTCGACGCCGCGGGGGAAGTCTTTCGCGTCGAGTGCGGCCGTGGGCGGAGAAAGTGTTGCGGGTGGCGTCGTTGTGTGGCGATCGTCAGGAGAGCGCAAGGAGCTCGAGCTGGTGTGGCGGTCCCGGGTGACGCCGCGCGCAACCACGTGAGCGCGGGCATCCCAACGCCGGGCGAGGCTGCGAGCTTGGCACACAGGGCCTCGGCCCTCGTGTCGGGCGGCCGGCGTGAAGAAACGGGTCGCGGTCTAACTACCGGCTTGGTCATGGCCGAAACGTCCTAGGCACTCCCTCACAAGTATCCGCAGTCCGAGCGACTGCCCGCCGCAGTTATGTCGTCCCGCGATCACGGACCTTGCGCTGCGGCTAGCGATTTCGCGTGCCTGTGGTGCATGACGCGACAGGCGTCGGGTTAGGCGCGTTTTTCTGCGCGCTCACCTCAGTCGTGGCCCGGACTGGTAGTCCGCTGCCACATATCGCTATCAACGATAGTTGACGCGGGATCCGAGGCGTACCACTGTGTGACACATGAGCATCGGGGGCACGCTTCGGCGCATCCTAAAAATGTTCGAGGTTGAGACGATACGCGTCCGACTACCGAACGTACTTTCTCCAAGCGATGCGTGGGCTGCAGATGCCGCGGTGTTGCGGGGCGACGTGAGACGTGTCAGCCGCGATCTGGAGCAATCGATCCTTGCTGTGGTGGCGTCGGAGATGCAGCCCGGGGAGACCAAAGGCGAGTTGCTCGTTCGACTGCGAGCCAAGGGCCCGGATGGAGAGCGTGCTGTTGCATGGCTAGCGAGCACAACGGTGCGAAAGCCCGCCAAGAATGAGTTGCTGCGTGAGCTGTGGCGCGCCCAGGCACGCGGCGGAGCCTCCGCGCGGCCCAGGCCTGAAGACGAGCCCACGGGCGAAACGGCCTAGGCTCCATGGGCGACGAGTCCGGACGCGTCGAGTCCCAGAGCCTAGCGGTGCCTCGTCGATCTGCGCCGACCGTGTCAAGGAGCGACAAGGCTGTCGGCGACGATGGTGCCGACAGAGGTGACGACATCGTCGAGCCGGCGGCCGCCGCCGATCATTCTCTTGCGATGAGCCTGATCACAGCGTCGCGGCAGTTTTCCGGCCCGCTCCCTCCGGCCACAGAACTCGCCGCGTACAACAAAGTCCTTCCGGGTGCAGCTGAGCGGATCGTTGTTATGGCTGAGCGCGAGCAGAAGAACAGGCACGAGGTGGGCAACTCGCTTGTCCAGTACCGCTTCTTTGCCTTAAAGGTGGGAGCGGGGCTTACATGCGCCGCCCTTGGGCTGTTCGCATATGCCATCTACGCCGGAGCAGCATGGGGCTACCCAGCGATGATCATGGGCGAAGCGGAGGAGGAAGACGCGGGAGAGTCTGCTGTCGGCCACGAGAGACGAACTCAACAAGATCAAGGGTAGGGTCAAAAATGGACGGCTTCAAGGTGCCTCGGCTATCGGCGTACAGGTCGGGAAAGTTGTCAACAAGTACAAAATGTCCAAGCACGTGCAAACGGACATCGGAGAGGGGACATCCGACTATTCATTCGACGACGCCAAGATAGCGAAGGAATCCGCTACCGACGGCGTATTTGTCATACGAACCAGCCTCCCACGAACAGACCGCAGCTCAGCTCAGCTCAGCTCAGCTCAGCTCAGGTGGTGCTGACCTACAAGCTGCTCACTCAAGTCGAGAGGGCGTTCCGTGCG
>JAZGFE010000019.1:0-11472 GCA_036479215.1 Nannocystaceae bacterium
GCTGCCCGAGCCCACGCCAGCACGACCGACCCAGCTGGCCAGTAGGTGTAGGGCGAGAGCCATCTCCGCGAGTGTGCATCAGCTACGCCGCCTGCGGGTGGGGGTGGTCCGTAAGGGGTTTACGTTCATCCCAAAGTTCTAGAGCGCGTTCCCACCTCTCGCTGCGCGCTCCGTCCGGAGGAGTCGTGCCATTGGGATCCGCAGCCAGCGACGGCGAAGGCACCCACATCCGTTGCTTGGCTGTACGTAACTCCGACTGGCTAGCGCCTCGTACCGCCGCCTAGTCTCTGCAGATCTAGAAGTGCCGCGTACACGGATGGCACCAAGAGGAGACAGATGGGCGTCGCAAACAGCACGCCGAAGCCCAAGGATATGGCCATCGGGATCAGAAAACGGGCTTGCGCTGAGGTCTCCAGGATCATCGGCACGAGACCCACGAACGTAGTCAGGCTCGTGAGCACGATCGGTCGCGCGCGTCGTACTGCCGCGGACACGATCGCCTCGCATATATCCACCCCTCGACTACGATGCTCGTTGATCGCTGCGACGAGGAGCAGCGAGTC
Source organism: Nannocystaceae bacterium (assembly GCA_036479215.1). Lineage (GTDB taxonomy): Bacteria > Myxococcota_A > Polyangia > Nannocystales > Nannocystaceae > FL481. The sequence continues at coordinate 564 of JAZGFE010000019.1, forward strand.
ATTCACCACCACGCCCGAAAGAGCGACGACCCCCATCACACTGAGCAGGCTCAATGAGTAGCCCATCAAAACATGCCCGACCAGTGCTCCCACCAAGCCGAATGGGATTACGAACATAACTACCAGCGGCTGCGCATAGCTTCGGAACACGATCGCCAGCAGCGCGTAGATCCCAAGGAGAGAGAATACGAACCCGCGTCCCAATGCGGCGATTGATGCTCGCTGTGACGCCTGCTCCCCTTCGAAAGAGACCCGCAAGCCTCCGTACTCGGCCACCAGGTCCGGTACAACGTCCTGCTGAAGGTCCCCGAGTATCTTGCTGGCGTTGCCCACCGTCGTATCTACATCTGCACGCACCGCGACGACCCGTCGCCCCGCTCGGCGGCTGATCTCAGTAGGGGAACGCCCTCGACTCACATGTGCCGCGTCTCTTAGGGCAACCTCCCCTCCCCTCGGGGTCCGCAAAACCAGGTTGTCCACGCTGAATTCGCTCGTGCGTTCCGCGCGGGGGGGGCGCACATAGACTCGGACCTCGTCACGGCCCCTTTGTTCCCGCACAACCTCAACGCCGAAGAAGGAGGCGCGTACTTGCTGTGCCATGTCACTCGCCGTGAGCCCCAGCGCGCGCGCAGCTGGCTTCAGGCGGAAATCAAGTTGTACTTTGCCGAGGCTAAAACCGTCGTCGATATCGAAGACTCCCTCGTATTGCCGCAGCTGCCGTGCCACCGTAGCCGCGGCCCGCTGCAAGACTTCAGTATCAGCGTGCGAAAGTTCCACCTCAATAGGTGCTCAGGACTGAAGCCCGCCACTGTTGTAGTTGAACTTCAGGTTCTCGACTCCAGGGATCTCGCCCACGCGCTCGCGCCATCGGTGGGCAAATTCCTTCGAAGAGAACTCTCGCGGGCCTAATGGGGCGAGGTAGACCGCGACCTCGGCTTTGTGGCTCCCGCGTCGTGCAAGGTCAGCCGGGTCGTCCGCACCGCCGAAGAACCCCGTGTTGCCGATTTGTGCGAACACTCCCCGGGAGACCTCGCTTCTTCCGCCGAAGGCGTCAAGCACTTCCTCGGCGGCAGCGACGATCTGCGCGCTCACCTCCTCCGTGTCGCTGACGGGCGCACCGAACGGAAGCTCGACGTCGACGAGCACAACGTTCCCTTGGACCTTCGGCATGAAGTTGAACTCCATCCGCCCCCCAGCCACCAGCCCCACCCCCACAAGCAGCGCCGAAATGCCGGACGCGATGAAGGCATAACGGTATTCGAGCGCCTGCCTCAGAAACGGAGCGAACCGATGCGTGACCATGTTCTCAAACACGCGCGACAGCCGACGGCGGTGGCTGTCTAGTCCCCCGTGAGCTCCCTTGTGCTCCGGTCGCCCGTACGAGAGGTGCGCGGGAAGTACAAATAGGCACTCTACAAGCGATATCACGAGCACCGAGATCACAACGATGGGGATGAGTCGCGCAAACTTCCCCGTTGACCCAGGGATGAACAGCATCGGCGCGAATGCCATGATCGTGGTACAGATCGCGAAGACCACCGGCACGGCAACTTCGCTAACGCCTCTCACCGCAGCATCCAGGCCGTGATACCCCTGCTGGCGCTTCTTGTAGATCGCCTCGCCAACGACAATCGCGTCGTCCACGACCATACCCAGCGTGATAATGAAAGCGAACAGCGAGATCATATTGATGCTCGCGTCCATCGGCGACAAGAAAAGCAGCGACCCCACGAACGAAATGGGTATGCCGAGGGTGACCCAAAACGCGAGCCGCAGTTCCAAGAAGATCGCCAGGGCAACCATCACCAGGGTCAACCCCAACAACGCGTTTCGCGTCAAAAGCTCAACACGTTGCTGATACTGTTCCGACTGGTCGGACCACGGTGAGACGCGGATGCCCTCCGGCAGCCCTGCCCTAGCCTCTTCCGCGTGTGCCTTAACCGCTCTCGCTAGGTCCACAGGGCTCTCGCTCCCCACTCGAAAAACCCGAACCATGGCCGCGTTGAGTCCGTTGAATGTCGCGCTCTGGCCGGTCTCCCGGAACCCGTCTTGGATCTGCGCGATTTCCCCGAGCCGGATCTCCGCCCCATCGGGACGACTGAAGATGGCGATCTGCGCGAACCCATCGGCGTTCGTCCTACGCTCGGCGGTGCGGACAAGCACCTCACCACCGGAAGTTTTTATGCCGCCGCCGGGTACCTCGACGCTAGCACGACGCACGACCTCGGCGACATGCTCAAGCGTCAGCCCGTAGCGGCGAAGCTCTTCCTGTGGGACTTCAATGCTGAGCTCCAAGGGCCGTACTGCGGACAACTCGACCATCGAGATCTCGGTGCGGGCGAGTAGCCCGGCCCGCAGGTCCTCCGCCACGCGACGCAGTGTTTTCTCATCCTGATCACCGTGAACGACCAACGTGATTACCTTTTCCCGATTGCTCGCTAGACTCACGACGGGCCGTTCAGCAGCTTCCGGGAGAGAGGTGATGCGATCTATACTGCTCTTGATGTCAGCTAGCGCCCGGTTGGCATCCGTTCCCAAAGGCAGTTCGACGACGACGACGCCCCTTTCCTCCGCCGCGATGGAGCTCACCATGTTGACGCCGTCTACGGCGCGCGCGGCCTCTTCTACTGCGAGCAACACGGCCTGCTCCACCTCCGATGGGCCCGCCCCCGGATAGCCGATCTGGACGAGCACAGTGTCTAGCTCGAACTCAGGGAAGACCTCCTGTTTGGCGCCGCGAAGTCCGAAGAGGCCCCCAACCAATAGAAACAACATCAACAGATTCGCGGCGACAGTATTTCGCGCCATCCAGGCGATGGGTCCCTTCAGGCGACTCGGTGACTCGGGGTCAGGCATCGGTCCGGAGGCAAGCGGCTGTTTCGCGTCTTTCGTGGACATCGCGAGCGCCTATCGGGCAACCTGGTGGCGATCTCGCGGTAGGAACAAGGGATACAAGGGGGTCCGTACTGAGAAGCGCTATAGAGAACTTCCGGCCGCAGCCAGGGAGTCAGTTGGCTCGGATTCCGCCGCTGGCGAGGCGGAGGTTGTGCGAAGCTTCATGCCGGGCAACGGTGACCCGACACGGGTTGTGACCAAGCGATCCCCGGGCTCCAAGCCGCGGCTCACGAACACGTGATCACTGGTGCCCCACGCCACTTCCACGTCGCGTACCTCTAGCACGCCAGAGGGGCTCATCACAAAAACTCGGTCGCCATCACGCAGCCACGCCCGCTCCAGCTCGTACACGCCGGCGACCTCGCCAAGTTTCAACTCGACCGCCACGAATGCTCCGACGAGGAGAGGTATTCGACGCTGCCCCGCGCGTGGTGAGGCCACGTCACGGAGAGGGTCGTCGATCTCCACCAGGACGCGCGCCATACGGCTCTCGGGATCGAGATCGCCTAGCAGTCGGACCACCTTACCCTCGCGCACCACCTCATCCCCACCACTGCCCTGTCTGACGATGGCCGTGGTACCGGTCGCCTGTGTGCCAATCCCGGGTATACCCACGGCAGAGACCTGATCCACCCGTAGCGCGACTTGCACCCAGTACGCGCCTGTCCCCACCAGGATCACCAGCTCGCTCTCGGGCCCAACGACTTGCCCCAGCTCCACCCCCTCGCTTCGCACCCACGCATCGAACGGCGCGCGTAAGCTGGTTCGCTCGATGCTCAAGCGCTCCCGGGCTCTAGCGCTCTTGGCCGCCGAAACACGGACCTTCGCTGCCTTGAGTTGCGGCTCTCGAAGAGCGAGAGCCCGCCCCTGTTCCGTCACGCGGCTCTCTCCGCCGCCAGATTTCCAGACGTATTGAGCGACCTGGTGCTGCGCTTCCTCCAGCTTCAGCCGGAGTGTCGCTTCTTCGACCGCCGACTCTCGCTCCGCCGCCGCGAACCGATAGGCGCGTCCATCCACGCGGAGCATTGGCTCGCCCTGCTTTAGGCGCCCACCGACGACAAGCTCGGAATGCATCCAAGTCACCCGACCTCCAACTTCAGGCGTTACCGTGACCTGTTGGGCCGGCATGACGACACCATGGAGATTGAGGGATCGCTCCCGGGTCACAGGGGCTGCGACTCGCGTCTCGACCAAGGTGCCGGGCTGATCACCGGGCTTTTTGAGCGGGGACGCGCTCGTGCTGACTAGAAAGACGCAACAAGCTACCCCAGTACAGAGGATCACTACCGGTAGTAGCAGTCGTAGTCGTGTCATAGTCTCATCCGTTCGCCATCATTCGAGCCTCAACGAGTTCGTGGCTGTGCCGCTACGGTCCCCCTCGGTGCCGGGGCCGGACCGAGCAATGCCCATGAGCCACTCGAGAACCTCTGCCGCCCGCTCCTTGAGGAAAAAGTGCCCGCCAGGGAAGTCCCGACGGTAGAACCGTTCGCCCGCATGGCACCACCACGCATCGAGAGCCATCCTACTCACCAGAGGGTCCTGCGCGCCGCCGACGACCGCCAAGGGGGAGTTCAGGGGAGTCCACGGGGTCGGCCGGAACGTCTCGATCGCGTGATAATCCATGCGAAGCCGTTCGCATACGCTCGCCATGAAATCCCGGTCAGCGAGCACCGCAGCGGGAGTACCGCCGAGATCGCGAATCTGCGCAATGATCTCGGCATCGGATGCGAGCGAGAGTCGCTGCTCCTGGGATCGGAACCCCGGTGCGCCCAGGGCGGATATCCCGACGAGGCGCGGGACCAGCCCGCGGGTGGCTAGGCGGAGGAGCACCTCAAGACTCAGGAGCCCCCCCATGCTGTGGCCGAGAGTCACGAACGGTATCGTGGCTCCAAGCTCCGGGACCCAGGCCTCGGCAATCCGCTCGGCGAGTTCAGCGATAGACGGAACGCCGGTCTCGCGCAGACGTCGTCCTCGCCCCGGGAGTTCGACGGCCACAACCTGCACGCCCAACGGCATGTGCGCGGACCAGCCCCGGAAGAACTGAGTACATCCCCCAGCGTGATGGAAGCACACCAGACGAAGCTCGCAATCTCTCTGGTCACACGACCCATAGATGGCTTGAAACCATAGGCCAAGACGATGCGCGTTTTGTGCCGGCGGAGAGTGGATTCGATCTGGACGAAATGTGTTCACGATGGGCGCTGTCGAGGCATCATAGGCGTGGAAAAGGTGTTGCCGACCGGGGCACCGGAACATCATGACCGCTGGCGTGGCCGGCCGAGAGCGGCATCAGCCGATCTGGCCGTACGCTACGAATCAACGCCCGCGCAAGGGCCACTGCGGGATCGACTGCGATGAGGCCCCTCGCGCGCGGCTCGGGAAGTGCGAACGAAAGCTCGGTGCAGCCCAGGATCACGGCCTGCGCCCCCCGACAAACCAATCGCCGGCACGCCTCCGTGAGACGTTCCGTCGCTTGCACGCTGACCGGGTTCACATGAGCTTTGATCCCCCATCCGGGGTGATAGATCGACCGGTGGACCAGGTCGGTCATCTCGGCATCCGTCAGCGCCACGACACGGAATGACGTGTCGCGGAACGCCTCACGGTAGGTTCCAGCGCGATGGCTGCCCGAGGTACTCAAGATCCCGATTCGGCATCCTCTCGGGAGGCAACGATGAGAGAAACGCACGGTCTCCTCAACCATACTGAGGAGCCTGAGCCGTGATCTCCGCTCTGTCAGCGAGGCTTGGACAACGTCGAAGATGCGCGGCGAGTGTGCAGTGTTGCAGGCAATGCCCGCTACAGTGGCGCCCAGATCGCCGAGCTGACGCAGGATGCGGCCGATCGCGCTCGCTGGGTTCTCGGCTTCCTCGCCGAGCAAAAACGCCGTCCGGTCGGGGATCTCGTCGGGCAGGGACAGCAGGGCGACCGGAAGATGATCCTGATCTCGAACGGCCGAGGTGTGCGCGAAGACCTTGCCGACGAGATCGAGGCCGGCGTATGGCCCCATCCCTCCCACGACCCCGATCATGAGAACCGCCGTTTCCAACGCCGCGCGAAGGCGGCTGGGGCCGAGAGACGGCCGCAGTGGCACCTCTTCCGAGTCACGACGTCACCGGCACCGAGAAGCCCGGAACGCGACTTCCCACGGCACTGGCCTCCGCCCGTTGTAGCACAAGAGCAGCGAGGGCGAGGTCCAGCACTCCAAGGCCGAAGGGGGTGAATATGAGCGGCCGGGCGTCATCCAGAGAACGATAGGGCTCGGCGCGCAGCAGCACCCGCTCAAGTGTGCCGTCCACGAAGCGACGATGGCCTTCCTGGATCTCCGCCAGGTGCAGAGATGTCCGCTCTCGGCACGCATGCTCGATGTCGTCAGTGACGTTCACAGAACGCAAGATCGTGCCAGGATGAAGATCTCGCAGTGAGATGTTCAGCACGGTCGCCCCTGCGGCCCAAGCCCCGTCGTCGGCTAGGTAGGGAGCGGGTGCTGTGGTCGCGAACGAAACCAACGCGGCCTCCCGCAGCGCGTCCTCAGCCCGCTCGAGCACATAACACTCGATGCCCGCCGAATCAGCGTGGTCTCGCACGAAACGAAACGCACACTCCCGATCCGCGTCATGCACGTACACGTTCGTCAAGCTGGGGAAGACGAAACGCAGAAAGGCGAGTACTTCGGCATTGCTCCGGCCTGCACCCACGAGCGCCACCTTCGTAGGATGTGGATCGGGATGGAGAACGCGTGCGGCCAAGGCTGCGCTGGCGGCGGTACGCTTGGCGCTGATGGTCGCGCCTTCCAGCACCGCAGTTGGGAAGCCGGTGCTCAAGTCGTTTAGCACCATCAGCGCCGAGGCCCGCGCCAACCCGTGACTCGTATTTCCCGGAAACGAAGCAATCCATTTGAGGCCCGCGACATTGAACGGCTCTCCCAGATACCCCGGAAGCGCGATGATGCGGTTGCGATCATTTTGCGGAAACCGTAGGAACGAGGAGTGCGGGAGGCTCGTACGAGCCTCGTAGTGGCTGATGTAGGCCTGTTGGACCGCTGAGAGGATATCCGCCTCGGCGCCCTCAAGCGTCGACTGAACGTCGGCCGCACCAAGAATCCGAATACCGCGGTCGGTTGGACTATGGGACATGTCTTCTGATCTCCTGTACTTGCGCGTAGTTCTGCGCGACGACGACGACGCGCTGCGACGTGGCCGCGACGAAACGGTGCCCTGCTGCGAGAGCCGCCGTGACCACTCTCATGTCGCTTCCCCGAGGATGAAGCGTATCCCCGAGCCAACCGCGTTACTGGGTGGGTGCACGATCGGCGCGACCAGATCTTCGAGGGCCGCGGCGTCGCCATCTGTCTGCGACAGGTCGAGCCCTAGATTCTCTAGGACCCAGCGATCGTCATAGAATGTCTCAATGTAGCGGTTTCCACTGTCTGGAAACAGCGTGACAACATTGCTGCACGGAGGGATCATGGGGGCCATTTTCCGGATGGCGGCCACAACCGCCCCCGAGGAGATACCGGCGAAAATCCCCTCCTTCCGCGTGAGGACCCGAGCCATGACCGTGGCTTCGATATCGCTCACCAAGACCACGCCGGCAATGAGGCCCTTGTCCAAGTTACGGCTAACGTAATTCGACCCCAGGCCGGTCATGAAGCGAGGCCTTGGCCGACGATCGAAAAGGGTAGACCCTTGAGCATCCACCGCGATGACCTTGCAAGCCGGATGCCGCTCCCGAACTCGCCTAGCAACCCCGGTTAGGGTCCCCCCCGTGCTGACAGCCACGAAGAGATAGTCGATGGGCTCTTCGGCCGTGTGTTGGAGGATCTCTTCCGCGGTGAAGAGATAGTGCGCCTCCGCGTTGCGCGGGTTGTCGTACTGGTTGGGAGCATACGCGTCCGGGATACTCGCCCTCAGTTCTTTCACCCTACGAATTCTTGAGAGCTGGTAGCTCCCCCGGTCCATATTGTCGACGATCTGCACCTGCACCCCCAAGATCCTATACATCTGGCGGTAGTAGGGCATCAGACGCGGATCCACGACGCAAATCACCGGATGGTTGCGGATGCTCCCGTACAAGGCTACGGACAGACCAAAGTTCCCTGAGGATGACTCCACTACCGGGGCGCCGGGGCGCAGAGTCCCGTCTCGTTCCGCGGCGGAGAGGATGTGGAATGCCGAGCGGTCCTTGATGCTCTGGGTCGGATTGAGCAGTTCCAGTTTCGCGTGGACCTTCAGCTCAGGGAAGAGCTTCGCCAATCGCACCGTGGGCGTGTTACCGATATTGCCCGTGATGAGACCGGCATGTGCCACACCGGGATCCAGCGCGGTGGAGGCAGACCCGACGAGTTGCCCTGTTCCTGCTGCTGATATGTTCGCATCCATCAGATAACCGGCCTCCGTCAAAACATTGAGACGAGGATTTCCCTCGCGCCGTGGTAAGGGTTTCTCCCGTGTGCAGCCTTCATATTGTCGACAAGCAGAAGGTCGCCCTGCTGCCATGTGAATGCGGTGGCGAGATTGGCCGCCGTCTCTCTCACGACATCGAGGTCCGCCGGATCGAGTGGCAAACCGTCGGCGTAGGTGCAGTAGTGTGGCAAATCCGTCTCGCGGCCGCTGAAGTACTCCATGAGAGCATCACGCGTGCGCGGCGGATGGTTGGTGGGATGGAACTGATCGGCCTGGTTGAACCACAGCTGCTCCTGGGTGTCTGGATGCAAACGGGTGGCAGGTCGCACCTCCCACAACCGAAGGGAGTTGTCGTTTCTCCACTCGAAACGGACGTCGCCGGCCTGGCATAGAGCCTCCACCTGCTCGTGTTCCGTTGTGGCGAACGTCTGCATCCACGAAGGCCCCAGCCCTTTTCCCGCGTGGAGATTCCGGATGTAGAGCAGCCCGCGCGCCTCGAAACGTCGGCGCAGGTTTTCTGGCAACGCTTTCCAAAGCGCGTGGCTGTCAACCAACGGAGTCTCGCCGCCCTGCCGGGCGGGCAGACAGCAGAAGAACAGCAGGTACCGCGGCCAATCAGCACAGTACGAGACTTCATTGTGCAGAGAGATGGGGAACTCCGCGGGATACTCGGTCGACGTATATACAGCGTCGGTGATCCGTGTTCGGGGGGAGTTCCCATAGACGTAGTCGCGCGGCTTGACGGCCTGTTGGACGAAGACGTGAAACGCATGCCGGTCCCCCACGTCAAACCCTCGGAAGAGTATCGAGCCCCGTCGCGCCGCCTCGCGCTTGAAGCCGCCTAATCCCTCGCGGAACAACGTGAGCAGATGCCCCGGCGAGGATTCCGCGGTTACGAGCAGCGGCGAGAGCTCAGAATCGCAGGGCTCGATCACGCGAGTCATTGTGAGCCTCCAGGGTTCGCGCCGGCCTCCACTGTGTGGAGCCCGTGGCGAGCCGCCGCAGCACTGTCGTTCACGTGCGCAGCTGGCAGGAGGTCCACGTTGCGTAGCGGGCGATACGAGAGAGCAAAGGTGAGGAAACCTAGATTGAGAAGCATCACGAGGAGAAACAAGACCGCGATCCCTTGTGCTGCACCCGAGGGAACGATAGTTCCCACAAAGGAAAACGGGCCGTCCGAAGCCAGCATCGGCACGAGGACAAAGTCGACCAAAACGCCGGCCGTCAACATCGAAGCCGGCGTCGCTACAGATTCAGTGGCCCGACGAAGCGCGAACATCCGGCCCTGAAGCGCCGACGGTGTCACCGTCTGCCAGATGGCCTGATTAGATCCAGAGAGGAACGGGATAGTGAGGAAGTAGAGAAAAGCAGCAGTAGTTCCCAGCCAGAAACCTGGCTTGGTCAACGCGAGGGCGCCGACGAGTATGGACTGGACCAGGATAGCTCCCAGGACGCAGTAGACCTGCCGACGCGGGCCGCCCCACACACCCATGATGACGCCCCCCACCACCATGCCAGTCCCGCCTAAGGAGAGCACCAAACCCATCTGCGCTGCATCGACGTGGTGCAGCATGAAAAGCTGAAACAGGACCACGACCCACCCCTCGGTGAAGACGATGAACGGCGCTAGGACGAGTAGTCCCGATAGCCCCGGACGCCCGCGGAGGAATGCGATTAGTGGTGCCCAGCCCGCGGTTGTTGGCCCCTCGACATCGTCCGCGGCAGGCGGGGACGCCCCGTGGCCCCGCACAGTGGCGAGCACACCGACTGCGGCGACGTATGCCGCCAGATCGATCGCGAACACCGTTGAAAGAGAAGCCCGGTCCATCAATAGCCCCCCCAGGACCGGGCCGAGCAGGAAGGGGATTCCCTCGCCGAGCTTCATGATCCCGCCAATGCGGCCGTAGTCCCGCGGCTCGACCAACTCCGTGGACCAACTGCGGTAGGCCGGCCACTGAAAGGCGCTCATCGATCCCCCGACGAAGGCGAGCACGTAGATCAGCCACGCTTGCGCCAGATCGGCTTTGAACATGCACAGGTACAAAAGAGCCACCAGCGCACTTACGGCATCAGCGACCATGATCGTCCGGCGCCGGTTCCACCGATCAGCGACGCGGCCAGCGACGCCGGCCAGCAGTATCGACGGGACGGTGTGGAAGAACATGAGAAGCGAAAACTGGGTCACCGACCCCGACTGACGGTACAACCAGATGCCCAGACAGAACGTGGCGAGATTGGAGCCACAGCCCGCTAGGACTTGACCCAGCCAAACGACGAGAAAGCGAAACATCAGACGCTCGCGGCCTGTGTGCCACGTGAACCCACCGAGCCCGAGAACGCCTGCTGCCACCGCTCAAGCAACTTTGCGATGTCGGCGCGACCGAATGCCCCGGCGTGGAAGTCCAGCCGAAGGCATACGGCATCCTCCTCCACCCAGCATTCCGCGTGAATCCAAGCCAACCGTGGATTGCCAGGCGCGCGCCTGAGCCATCCCCTCATACAGCGCCCAGCACTTCACGAAAAAAAATCTGACGATGGATAAGTTGGTCGAATCTTCGCATCAGAGCGACGAATCGATCTTGGTTCATCGTCAGCGACAGGTCGTACCA
>JAZGFE010000020.1:0-3848 GCA_036479215.1 Nannocystaceae bacterium
CTTGTCTTGGAGTGAGACGCGTATTTTAGTATCGTCCGTTGCGGCGATTACTGTCTGTGTTCGTCTGGGCATGGCTTCCGTACTTTCTCAGTTCGTCCGCCCATACACAAAATTTCTGACACTCCCGAATCTGTGGCCACTTGTTATATCGCGCGCAGCTTCTTTGACAACGTGATAGGCCTCGAGAAAATTGTCCAGACTCGTACTGCCGAACTGGACGGACGAAACCGGGACATGCGACTTGTGCTCAACAATGTCGATCAGGGCTTTTTGACTATCGATCTGGCAGGGAAGATGACCTCGGAGCATTCCGCGATTTTGGGCGAGTGGTTTGGCCTTCCGAGCGAGGGCCAGGCGGTTGCTGGATACCTCGACCGCAGCGCGAAGGGGTTCGCCGAGGCATTCGAGAACGCTTGGGGGCAGGTCTTGGACGACATCATGCCACTGGAGCTCAACTTGGCCCAGATGCCCAGCGAGCTGGTGCACGACGGGCGCGAGTGTGAGATTCACTATCGACCGATCATGAAAGAGGGCAAGCTTGACCGCGTGCTGATGGTCATTTCCGACGTTACAGCGGAGCGCGAGCGCCAGCGACTGGAAGCGGAGCAGAGGGAGACGCTCAATGTCCTGGATCGGATCGTTTCCGACCGATCTGGATTTACCGAATTTATGCATGAGGCTGGGGACTTGGTCGACAGTATCTGCAGCGGTTCGCTCACGGAAACGAGGACCATGGCTCGCGCGATCCATACACTGAAGGGAAACACCATGATCTTCGGTGTGCAGTCGGTGGCCGATATCTGCCACGATATCGAGACGCGTCTCTCCGAAGATGGGAAAATCTGCCAGGAGCATACACGCCCATTGCAGGAGCGCTGGGGGAGGTTCAAGGCCACACTCGACAAGGTTCTTGGCGAGCAAGGCGACCACCGCATCGAGATAGAGCGCAGCCAGTTCGAGGAGCTTCTGGCCGCAGTCCTCAGTGGGGACGACCATGCTCAACTGGCGACGCTGGTGAGCGACCTGCGGCTCGAGCCGACGGGAGGACGACTCAAGCGCGTAGCGGAACAGGCCGAGCGTATGGCGCGGAGGCTCGGAAAGGGTGATGTGGATATCGAAATTGACGACCAGATGTTGCGCCTTGAGCCGGCGCGCTGGCACTCGTTTTGGTCGAGTTTCGTGCACGTCGTACCCAACGCGGTAGATCATGGGTTGGAAACTCCAGGTCAGCGCCGATCGATTGGGAAGGACAGCCCCGCACGCTTGGGGTTGCGCACCTACGTAGATGGGCGCGAGTTTGTCATTGAGCTGCGCGACAATGGCCGCGGCGTGGATTGGGAGAAGGTGAAGGAGCGCGCCGCTGCCAAAGGAATGCCTGTATCGTCGAAGGCAGATCTGGAGGAGGCCATTTTTCAAGAGGGTGTGAGCACGAAGGACGAGGTGAGCGAGATCTCCGGTCGCGGGGTCGGGCTTGGTGCGGTCCGCACGGCGTGCATCGAGCGTGACGGGTCAGTGAGCGTCGTATCTGAGGCAGGTTCAGGCACGACTTTTGCGTTCCGATTTCCACGGGACAGCATGGGTCCGACACCGCAAGAGATGCTTGCAGCAGCCTAGCGGCCGAGCGCGCGTTCGGACCAGGAGGGCCTGGGGTGGTGGAGTTCCCCCGAGAACTCCACCACTTCGCCGATCTGTCTGCTCAACTTGGGTCCGCGTCGGAAGCGGGATCCCGCTCTTCCCTGAACAGGAAGTAGAGCACAAACATTTGCAGGCTGAAGGTGCGGACTTGCATGAGCATGTCGATGCCCAGGTGCAGTCCCACGCCGGAGACCACCGTGAGTGTTCTCGTCTTGCGGAACCATAGGCCGAAGGCGAGTAGGCCTTCGACGAATATGGTGCCGAGCGACATGGCCTGCAGCGGCACGACCGAAAGAATCGCGTCCGCCCACATGCCGCGGATGCTGCCATCGCTTTCGAACACGCGTAGGATGTCGCCGGTGAACCAGCCCGCGTTTAACTTGACGATGCACGTGAGCGAGTAGATGAGAGATACCGTGAGCTGCAGCAGGCGCTTGGGCAAGATCATGCGGGGGGGCGGCGGCCGCCCTTCCCGGTAGCGGCGGATCAGGGCGTCCAGGCTGTAATGGTCGGCGCAAGGGGAGAAACCCAGCACGAGCAGCACAAGCAACAGGCATTGGGCGTGGTGCCAATAGTGGAACTGGGACAGGAAGAAGATGTAGGCGAAACCCAGCGCTACGAGCGGGCCCACGACGCGGGTAAAAAGGCCGAGGGCGAAGAAGGCCCCCAGGACGACGACCACGGCTTCCAATAGCTGGAGCTGGTCGAACGAAGGAATGGGCAGCCATCCAAACCCCCATACGGGGGCATGGTTCCCGGCCAGTGTGTAGTCCTTGCGCGATTCGTAGAGGTGTCGCGGGACCTCGAACTTCATGTTGCCGGGGTTGTGAAACCCGCCGTAGAGGGTATTTCGGAGCACGAACACCGCGCCGAATAACAAGCGCACCAGGCACAGAGTGCGATTGGAGCCCTCGGTGAAAAAAAATCGGTTCCAGGCCGCGAGCGCCCGGTGGGCGAGGGAGGCGGAGCGGGCCGACGTGTCGCTGCGAGATACCGCGCGGGCGGTGGGGTGGTTTCCGGTAGGATGGTTTCTCATTGATCTGCCTCCGGCGGATAGAGGAGCACTTCTCGAATCGGGTCTCCAGACTGATTGATCTCGTAGGTGATGGTTGCTTTGCAGGCCACGATCGCTCGACTGGGGCGGTGCTCGAACTCGTGTTCCAATATGCTGGTGACCAGCGTGCGTACCGCTCCGATTCCGTAGCGGGTCCGCTCGGCTTTGCCACCGTACTTTCTCGCTTTACCCCGCAGGTCCGGTTTGAAGCGCTTCGTTTTTCCATCGCTGCGCACGTAGTGGTACCGGATGGCAAAGTTGACCTGATGGCCGAACATGCCCCAGCCGTAGCGGTTGTCCCGTGTCACCAAGCCGCGGACCCCCAGCAGCAGTTGAGCGCCAAGGAACACGATGGCGAGCAGACTCAGAAGAAGCCGGCGTTTCGGGGTTACCAGGCCTGGTACCTTCAGTTGGTCTCGTTCCGCTCCCACGTAACTGGAGACTACCAGACGCCACAGGGGCGAGGACGGGCATCGTGAACACCCGCGTTACCCTCAAGCGCGAAGCGACGGACGATCGTGGCGGTTCCTAGAGCCAAACGGATCCAGAGCGATCGCCTGGCCAATGGGAGGCACTGCAGTGGCGGTGGGTGCCGGCGTGGCGCCTCCGCGATCCGGAAGCCACGGGCGTGAGGGTCGGAACCCCGGGGCGATCTCCGCGTGAACGCGCCGCCTGGCCACGCGCTGCTCGGGCTTGCCGCGGGCAGCACGGGGCCCACGGGGCACCGCAGGTCGGCGGGCGCGGGAAGGGGGAGCCGACTCGCACAAGAAGCTTGAGCTCATCTGCACCGCCGCGTCCGCTTGTGTGGTGGCGGCGGATCACAGGCTCTTGAGCCCCGGCCTTGTGATGTTTGGTGTCGGCGCATGCAAACCCGCCACCCTGAGCCTGCCCCCGTTTGGTGGACACCGAACCACGCGCGATACTGCGCAAGGAGTGTCCGATGACGACCAAGAACTCCTTTGACGACCAACGGTTCTCGCTGAATCACGGTGGTGCGCCAAGCTGATCAAGAGTCGTCTTTTTCACGGACTTAGGGGCCGTATAAAAACAACTCGATCCATCAGGCCACTCGCCACCACTGTATCTACCTAAACCCTAGGTGATATCGTATAGTTCCAGTCGGGGTGGAAACGATGCCTCCTTATGTTGATCGTCTCCA
>JAZGFE010000021.1:0-5032 GCA_036479215.1 Nannocystaceae bacterium
GCAGCAAGAAGCCGGATGGCAAGAGCGCGGGTGCGGGCCCGGCCACCAAGCCGAAGCAGGGCAAGCTGAAGGACATGGTATCGCCCAAGGGGAAGATCGTGCCCAAAGACGGGACGGGCTCGGGCAAGAACCGGCCCATTCGGGCCACGGCGCCGTCCGCCGGGTGACGCCCCGCGCAGCAACATACATGACCGTCTGTACGGCTTCACACGGCCGCGAGCGGGCCGTCGTAAGGCGTGGAGGCCCGCGGCCGCGGGCTCACTTCAGGACGGCGGTTCTTGGTCGATGTGGCCCGTATGCCGTCTGCGCTCACGGGGCACGCCGCCCCTTCGTCGCTCGAGAGGTCCGACTCGCGTTCGCAGGTCTTGCGCGCGGCGGCGGAGCGCGGGCAAGGGCGCGAGGTGTTGCACCCCGATGGTTCGCCGCCAGCGATTCGCGCTATCGAGGCCGGTGGAGAGACACAGGATCGGGTCGACATCAGCGACGAGGCGCGTGACAGGGCGGATCGCGGGGGCGACGAGGCACCCGATGAGTCGTTGAGCGACGAGGAGCGGGACGAGGTGGTGCAACTGCAGGCGCGTGACCAAGAGGTTCGGGCCCACGAGGGTGCGCACGCGGGCGCGGCAGGATCTTACGCAGGATCGCCCTCGTACACCTATCAAGCCGGGCCCGACGGCAACCGCTACGCCGTCGGCGGAGAGGTGTCCATCGATGTCTCGCCGGTGGCCGGTGACCCCCAAGCGACGGTGGAAAAGATGCGTGTGGTGATGCGGGCCGCGAATGCCCCTGCCGAACCCTCCGCGCAGGATCAGCATGTGGCTGCCAGCGCGGCGCAGGCCATGATGCGGGCTGAGGGTGAGCTGGTGGAAAGGAGAGCGGCCGAAGCAACTGGAGACGGGCAGGGGGACGGGGCGGAGGAGGGGGCGGAAGACGAGGCGCGAGGTCGATCCGAAGGAGAAGGCGCGGATGCGAGCAGGGCTCGGGGTTTTCGCCGCGCTGGCTCCCCGCAGGCCGTCGAGCGCCCGGAGGTACGGCACTATCGACGTCACCAGGCGGTCGCAACGGCGGGTGAGGCGCCACCGCCCACCGGTTTCGACGGATACGCTTAGGCTCGGGGTGCTTGAGGCGGGTGTTCGACCTCCGCATCCGAGCGTCGTCGGTGTTTGGCTTCCCGGGCCGTCTCCCCATGTTGGCGCGCCTCTATCTTCAGTTTGCCGAGGACGACGAGCCCTGTGATCCGTATGCCGGGCATGCCGGGTGCGTGCGCTGTCGCGCTGTCGGGCTCATCGCGTCCGACGTTGGCCAGCACCAAGTTGCATTCCACATCGACCGACATCCCGGGGGGCACGATGATCGTAATCTCTCCCATGACGCAGCGGAGCCGCACTTCGGTCGTGCCGGCTCCGAGCTGGGCTTGTCGAAAGTCGAGATGCGCGTTGCCGCAGACGGTGAACACGCGATTGACCCGCGCCGGGAGCCAGGTCGAAACTTGCTGGGCCGTTCCGAACACCGCCACCATGCGTCGGTTGAGTGCGACATCTTCGGTCCTGGCCAGGTGGATGGCACGGGTGAGGCCTTGATCTGACCTGGGACAGATCGGTCTGAGGTCACGAATGATCTCGTCGAGTTCGTCCCGCGTTTCGGCTTGTTCGACGCGCTCGATTCGGCGTTCGAGTTCGTCCTCGCTCATCACGCCGTCGGCGTAGAGTTGGCTAACGATAGCGATGGCGCGGTCGCGTGTGTCCCGCGAGTCGTCCGCAGTGGGGCTCGGTGCGTCGACCATCCGCGCATCAGTTTGCCGGATCACGTGGGCGGTGTCGCGGCGGTGCGCGCAGGCCTCTGTGGCGCTTGCGCGTCATCGCGCTTCCGCTTTCTGGGCGGTTGTATAGACTACCGCTCGCCATGGGGGCTAGAAAGCGCCGCCGACGCCCACCGAGCGAGCCCAGGGAGGCGCACATCGCCTCGCTCGATCGCCGTGGTGTCGGCATCACCAGTTTCGACGGACGTACCGTCGAGGTCGCGGACGCGTTGGCCGGTGAGCGTGTGCGCTATAGCGAGGTCGATAGGTACAGAGGGGTCGGCAGGGGAAAGTTGCTCGAAGTCGTTCACCCCGCGGATAGCAGGGTCGGGCCACCGTGTCGCCACTACGGCGTCTGTGGCGGATGCAGCCTGCAGCACATGGACCCGGCGGCTCAGGTAGATTTCAAACAAGGGTTGTTGCTCGCGGACTTGCGGGAGATCGGTGGGCTGGAGCCCCAGCGGGTCTTGGACCCGGTGGTTGGGGGTGACTTGGGCTATCGCCGGCGAGCGCGACTCGGGATCAAGGACGTACCGAAGAAGGGCAAAGTTCTCGTGGGGTTTCGGGAGCGGGACAAACGATTCGTAGCGGATTTGCAGGCCTGCCTGGTACTCACCCCACCCGCAGGGGAGCTTATCGAGCCGCTCAGCGAGTTGATAGGTGAGCTTTCGCTTCGGGCGAGGATTCCCCAGGTGGAACTCACGGTGAGTGATGAAGCGACCGCGCTGGTGTTTCGGGTTTTGGATCCGCCGACGCCGGATGACCGCGACAAGTTGGTGGCGTTCGGTCGCGCACACCAAGTTCGAGTGTTCTTGCAATCGGGGGGGCCTGGTACCGTGGTTGCACTCGATGGGCCGCAGCGACTCCGCTACCGGATCGATACCTTCGATGTGGAGCTCGAATTTTTGCCCCTCGATTTTCTCCAGATCAACGCCGAGGTGAACCGCAAGATGATCGATTTGGCGGTCGATCTTCTGGAGGTGGGACCCGAGTCCAACGTGCTCGATTTGTTCTGCGGCCTGGGGAACTTCAGCCTCCCGTTGGCGCGTCGGGCGAAGAGTGTGATGGGGGTCGAGGGAGACGAAGGGCTCGTCGAGCGGGCCCGCGCCAACGCGAGCCGCAATGCGCTCTCGAATCTGCGTTTCGAGGTCGCCGATCTCTACGCGGGTCTCGACGCCGCGGGGGCGTTCGAGTCGACCTACGATGCCGTCCTGCTGGATCCGCCTCGTTCGGGCGCCGAAGCGGTGGTGGCCAAGATGAGCAAGCTGGGTGCGCGGCGTATCGTGTACGTTGCCTGCAGTCCCGAGACGCTCGCGCGCGATGCGGGCGAGTTGGTCCGGAGGCACGGCTACACTCTGAAGGCGGCTGGCGTGCTCGATATGTTCCCGCACACCAGTCATGTGGAGTCGATCGCGCTGTTGGAGCGCACCTAGAGAGCGAGGCGGAGGGCTCGCCGAGCGCGGCTGCTGTGCTGCCCGCTGCCTGGCGAAAAGTTCAACCAGTTGTGGCTCAGCGTGCCCCGATTTGAGGGCACGGATCGCACCCGGTATCCTGCTCCATGTCACTCGCGCGCAACTTCACCTACTTCCACTGCGTTCGCCTCGGATCGATGGCGGCGTTCTCGCTGTTTTTGGGATGTGCTGGGAAGTCCCCAGACGATTCGGCTTCCTCCGCGGGAAGCGCGTCCGAGGGCGATACCGCGGGTGATGGGGGTGGTGGAGAAGGTGGAGAAGGTGGAGAAGGTGGAGAAGGTGGAGAAGGTGGAGAAGGTGGAGAAGGTGGAGAAGGTGGAGGAAACGATGACAACGACGGGCCCGGGGATGGCGACGACGGGGCGGGTGATGACGATGATGACGATGACGATGACGATGACGATGACGATGACGATGACGATGACGATGACGACGATGACGATGACGACGACGACGACGACGATGACGACGCGGGGGACACCACGCCTGGCGACACCACTGGAGCCGACGACACTCCAGAAGACTCGGGGGAGGTCGAGCCCGCGGAGGCTCCGACGTGCAACGATGAATCGTTCGAGGGGCGGGCAACGTGGTACGAACTCGTGAGCGAGCTCGTGCACTGTAGTTACGAGACGGATACCTTACCCGAATATTACGGTGCGCTGAACACCGAGCAATACGAAGAGGCCGCCGTGTGTGGGGCCTGTGTTCGTATTTACGGCGAAGAAGAAACCATCGACATCAAGATTGTCGACGAGTGTCCCATCGAGACCAACGAGATTTGCACGTACGGCCATATCGATCTCAATCCCGAGGCGTTCGAAGTTCTCGCGGATATCGATGATGGCGTGGTGGATATCACCTGGGAGTACGTCCCGTGCGAAGTCGAAGGACCTGTGGAATTTTACTTCCACAAGAACAGCGAGGAGTACTGGGCCGAGCTGCACATTCGCAACGCCCCGCATCCCATAGCGACGGTCGAATATCGCGACGAGGCGGGTGTGTACAAGGAACTGCCTCGTACCGCCGACAATTTCTACCTAGCGAAGGACGGCATGGGTCTGGGCCCGTTCAAGTTTCGTGTCACGGATATTTACGGGCAAGTGATCAAAGACGGAGAGATCCCGCTCGAGGTGGGCGTCCCTATACCCGGTTCGACGCGGCTGCCGGCCTGCGAGCTTTGACCCGGGCCCCACGCGGGACTTGTCTACCCGTGCCCTGCGAGGAGCACGGGGTCGCCGCCGGAGCGGCGAGGGGGGGTGCTAGAGTGTGGTCCACCACACGGGTAGATAGGTAGTGATGGCGGGGTAGTGGTTCGCGGGTCCCAAGTGGGTATACATGGTATCTGGGCAGTCGACGAAAACGCCTTCAGCAGAAGGAGCGCACTGGTAGAAGCAGTTGAGATAGTCGGCAGTCCCGATGGAGCAGCCGCCGGCAGTGTTTGCGCAGGAGCGCTTGAGGTAGAGGGCATTTTCCCATTCGGAACCCATGCAGCTGAACGCGACGGGTGGATTGGCGAAGAGGTTGCCAAAGAAAGCGGCTTCTTGTTCGGTGAAGGTAGCATTGCCAGCGGCGGTCCCGATTGCGGGATGGCCGGCACGCATGTCGATGCTGACAGTGGCGCCGGTTTCGTTGGTGCGGGCGAGAAGGCAGGCAGAGACCCACTCTTGGCAGTCTTCGTCGCAGAGGCCGTGTTTCCATTCTGGGGCGAGGCCGACTTTGCCGTGGAAGGTGTAGGGGCCTTTGGTGATTTGGTCGCCGT
>JAZGFE010000022.1:0-4860 GCA_036479215.1 Nannocystaceae bacterium
CGTTCTCAGGCAGCGGGATGACCTCGCTGGTGCTCGGAGGTTTGGGCATGGTCTCGGTCCATTCTCCGCCCTTTACTCAGTCGTTTCCAGGGGGGCCGTGTCCCACCTGTTATTGGCACACAGGGCAGTCCTCCCGCGTCGAACGCCACGATTGCGACGTCCGCGGCGATCGACCCGAGTCGCCTCACTAGATCTCTTGGATTCTTCTTCCGCAGGAGTTTCAGGATCTGAGCCTTGACGTCACCGCGCATGTCATCGAAAAGTGCGCCGTGGTCGTGCATGTGTGAATGAATGGCCTCGACAGCGCCTCGGGCGGTTGACTCGACGATGTTGTACAGCAACAGGTAGCAGGCTCCCTTCAAGGTGCGTTCGACGGTCGGTCCGGTGAACGCCGCAGGAATGTCTGGGCTCAGGCCACCACCCCGGCGGGTCGCCGTGAGATGCTCGATCTGCTCCAGCAGCCGAATGAATGCGCTGATCTCCCTCGCGCGCCGGGTGAAGTCTTGTCTGACGTCCTTCACTAATTGCCTCCAAGGAGCCCGTCCCTCACGTACTCGATGCGGCCCACGACCCGTGGGTTCGAGTTGCTCGAGTGAGTTGTAGTGTGCCTCTTGAACTCATCCGATGCTAGTAGCTGTTGGATCTGCCTCTGCGCTACCTGTAGATCGGGTTTCTCTTGCAACGCGAGCGAAGTGCCGACCGCGATAGCCTCGAACCGAATACGTGGGGTTTTCTTGTTCGTCGGCCCTTTGGCGAAGCCATGTTCGAAATGCTTCTCTACAAAGGCCAGCATGTCTCTAAACGCTGACTTCAATCTCCCAAGCTCTTTTGCCCTCGCTTTCTCGGGCAACTCCTTCATCTGGCAGTTTACGTCCTCGACGTACTTGTCGAGGAACACTCGCACACGAGTCGTGAAATCCTTGTATTTGTTTGCGTATGCAAAGAACCGGAGCACGAATTCTTCCGGCTCGCGCCGCGCGATCTGAGGTTGGGTCATGGGGGTGACCTTGAGGAATAGCGGGCAGTTCGCGCATTCGGCAACGAGATCGAGAAACGGCCCTGCCTGAATCCCGCGACGTTTCTCCATATCCTCCAAGTCCTTGGATCCCGTGTTTATCCTCTCAAACATGTCGCGACGGACCTCCTCGTCCGCCTTCTCGGTGAGCTCAATCATACGAATCGTTCGACGATTGAATCGTCGCTGACGCCCTTTCGGAAGATCTCTGAAGCGAAAGCCATTCAACTTGGTGAGCTTCTTGAGGTCCAAGAGCTCGAGCTCGTTGGTAAGGAAGCTGGCAAGCGTCCGGATACGCTGCGAGCCGTCCACTATTTCGAGCCGCGCGTCTCGCTCGTCGTCCTCGGGCTTGCCGACGTCCGCGACAAAAATGTAGGGAATTGGGAGTCCAATTAGAACCGACTCGATGAACTTGGACTGGCGAGGGCGTTCCCAAGTGAAGTCTCTTTGGTATTCGGGGACGAATAACTCGTTGGTGTCCGTGTCGCGCCCATTCAGATACTTGTCGACAAGCGTTTCGACGGGATATTCACGTGTATCGTAGTCCACGACGCGATGATGCTCGCGGATCTGCTTTTCGGCGGCTTCCTGGAGAGTCTTCTGTTGCGGCGAGTCCGTCGTTGCGATCATGTCTGCAGACTATCGTTGTCCCGGTGCACATGCCAGCGCGCCATAGCGGGATGGCTCAGGGCGAGGCCCCCTATCTGCCTCTCGGCCGGCCAGGTCGCGTGCGTGCCATACGCGTGAACTCACGAGCGTAACATCCATGGCACGCTGAGCATTCAGCGGCGTCCATGTCGGACGAAGAAATACATAGACCTATCCGCGTTTCGTGGACAGGTTGGTTACGCTACTTTCATAGCAGTCAGGTCGGCGTAGTAACGGCGGATCGTGTTGGTTGCAACGGCTGCAGGCAAGGACATCATGGCGAAGGCGGGCCGGATCAAGGCTCTCATCCGGAGCCAGGCGGAGGGCGATGACGCTCGCTTCTACGCGGGTGCCAGGTGGGTGGCGGCTTCGGCGACAGGCTCTCGCTATGGAAATTATGCGCTTGAGTTACGCGACGTACATGACAGGGCCAAGACCCAATCACGAGCGGCCAGCTCCGACGGCCCTCGACGCCATGTCGCGCTCGCCGAGCCACGACGTGAATGGAGCGGTCTCCTCGCGGCGAGCCACCCGGAGACACGGCTCGGGGATATGGCCCTCGCAGCTCCCTTCGTGACAAATTGGACCGGGCACGGTACGGACAACGCGAGCGCAAGCGCTTTCACGCGCGTCGCTTCACACTGCACCGAGAGCTGCTCCTCGTGGGCCCACCGATGACGGGCAAGACGATGACCGCCTTAGCATTGGCAGGCGAGATGGGCGTGCCCTTGTTCATGATCAGGCTCGCGCTGCTCGACACCACAGAGATCGACTGGGCCCATGTCGCTGGCGTGTCGATAGACCTCGCCCATGCGGAACGGACACGAGCTTGCGAGTAGACTCCAAGATCGCGCTGTTGAGTCATGAAACGCTGCTCGACACGGACAACCTGCTCTCCGCGCGCGGTGAGTGACTCGTCACCCGCGGGTAGCAGGCGCTCCACACCGGTCGAGCCGGAAGTTATCCACGACCACGAAGCGCAAGCATTCATATCATTGCCCCCAGCACGCCTTGGCGCTCGCAGCGAGGCGATACGAGACATCCCATGATGGGGTGAATCTGGGTCGCAGCCGGTGTTCCTCCGGGTCATCGACCGCCAGCATCCACGCCCATCACGGGGGCGTGACTGAAGAACGCGGATACATCATCAAGTCGCTCGATCGGTGTCTTGAGAACCGAGTTTTCCAGGTAGTAGGACGCACATCGCATGCCAACCAACAGTACCTGAGGGGTCGACGTGCACAGCAGCTGGATGTTGCACATCGCGTAGGCATCGTCGAACAGTAGCGGCGCATGCTTGATAGGTCTGGAGTACCGCGAGTTTTTGGGGCGAGTCCGTGGCCAGTGATGCGCTGCCCTGGTGGGCCGGGCTTCCCAAATTCGGCCGCAACTTGATCGTCGCTTTGGTGGATCAGGACCTTGGTCGACGGCAGCGCGTCGAGCGGGCTTGCCCGTGGCTCATCGGCGCGGGCGGCAGCAGACAGCAGGTTGCCCATCCGGTTTCGGCTGTGGGCCACAGCGAGGCGGAACATCGGGCCGCTCGCGTGTCGTGGTGGTGCTGAGTTCTCGCGTCGAGGCGTTGCCTCGGTGGCCCCGCGTTTCTTGCGGTGCCGTTTCTTGCTGTTGTGAGGCGCTGGTGGGATGGGCGCACGTGCGCGACATGGCGCGATGCACCGTGGGCGCTGGGAGCTTACGAGCACGGGGTGCTGGATGCGTCGTCCTGAGCTCCAGTCGAATGCCTAACCTGAGGGATCTTGTACTGTGAGCACCCCCCAACCTTCTCCAAATTTGTCGCCGCACCTGTCGGAAACGGGTGACCTGGGTGAGCGCTTCCGGGTGGTCCGGGATCACGACCTGGGAGGGGTCGCTCACGGGATGGCGGACTGGGTCGATTCCTGGGCTGCGGGCATGGAGGCGCGCGGGGTCCGTCGCACGCACGACTCGATCGCCGACTTCGTCACGTACGTTAACAATTGGTATAATCCCGTCTTCTACCACCACATACCACCGAACCACGATCTCGTGGCGAAAAGTCATCGCATTACGAAGATTGTGTATGAATCTATAAAATCCTCGAACCCTGTTGATGTTCCCTACCATCTTCCGCTCCCCGTCGACCACTACAACGCGGCCGACTACCAATTTCAAAATATATACCCCATGCCGCGGAGGAATAGGGTGCGGCGTGTGCTGGACTTTGGAGCTGGGTTCGGGCGGCAGGCAAACTTGTGGACGCAGATGATCCCTGACCCGGTTTATTGCGCCGTCGATGCCATTGCGAACGGCTACTGCTCCCAACATGAGTACTACCGCCGCTTCCCCGACGTGCCGCTGTTTGACTACATCGACGACCCTGAAGGTTTTTCGATGCGTGAGCAGCGAGGGATCTATCACCTGCCGACGTGGCGATTTGACCTTCTTCCGGACGATTTTTTCGATCTTGCGATCTGTGTGCACGTGCTCCCAGAATTGGACGAGCCGCTCATTCAGTACGTATTGGACAACCTGACACGGGTATTGAAGCCTGGCGCGCGCCTGTACATCCGTGATCATGACGATGGTCCGGGGCACGATCTTGACACGAATACGGAACTGGCGGCGCGGGGGTTTGTGATGGAGTTCCATCCCTACCTCCGTGATTTCAGCGATATCTTGGGTATCCCACGGTTGCTAAGAAAACTAGACCCGGCCATCGCCAATCGCGGGTATCGATCTCCCCGGGCGTGCGTCGACTAGTTCACAGACTCACTCCGCACGCGTGATGCGATGTCTAGTTTGCCCAGTCATTTGTATGTTGATGCCGCCCTGGCGACGCCGCGACTGATAGCCGGACTCGTTGCAGCCCAGGGTATTGTTGTCGTGCGAGGTTTTGTGCCCCATTCGGATCTGCCCAAGTTGGGTCGTGAGTTCGAGCAAGTTCTCGCTATGGACCCCGCGTCTACCATCGTCTACCAACCATCTGCCCATCAGCATCATGTGCTGAGCTACCCTGACGTGCTTAGCCGGCACGCCACTCGCGAGCCGTTCATTCGCGCCACGCACCGCGCGTTCGCGGGCCTTAGGGCACGTATAAAAATAACTTGACTTTTCGAATTGAGAGGATCAGGTTGCGGCAAGTGCACAAGACAACCGCCGAAATCAGTGATCAGTTCGGTCAACTACGTGGTTCATTGGACGAACGTGGGCGGCGAGAGTGG
>JAZGFE010000023.1:0-2066 GCA_036479215.1 Nannocystaceae bacterium
GCCGCTGCCCGAGCCCACGCCAGCACGACCGACCCAGCTGGCCAGTAGGTGTAGGGCGAGAGCCATCTCCGCGAGTGTGCATCAGCTACGCCGCCTGCGGGTGGGGGTGGTCCGTAAGGGGTTTACCCTCGAACGACATCGGGCGAGCCAACGCGGAGCTATCCCCGAAACAACTAAACGAGCCCGACAATCTCATACTGCTCTGCCCCACTCACCACGGCATCATCGACGGACAACACGAGTCGTATCCGCCCGAACTGCTCAAAGGGTGGAAAAACACGCATGAATCGGAGTTGCAGAAACGACGGTCTGGCCACCCGACGAGCACCAACCCCGAGCTCTTCGCTCCCTCTCGTTTCCCCCGGGACCTAGTCGACGGCAGGATCGAGCATGAGATCGACGTCCTCCGCCGCTCAAGGCTGTTCGACGGTTTCGACAGCGAGGCCTTTTCGCGCGCGTTCGCCAGCCGACTAACCACCGGAGAGCTCTGCGGTGGGACACGTGCACTGAGGAGTCGTGGACTGGCGTGGTGCGCTCGTGTCCTCTCACCTTCCGCATCACGCCAGGACGCTGACCGGTGCCTCAAGCTGGCACGCAAGTTGGGGGACTGCCCGGAGATCGACATCGCAGCTGCCTGCATTTCGTCTCAACGCCACGGTAAAAGCGTCGCTCTCGCAGAGCTGGCGGTGATTGGTTCACCTGCTTCTCGGTCCGCATCGCTAAAGGTCATCTCCCAGCATGATGGGCCCAAACGAGCGGTTGAATGGATGGCTGAGGCGAGGCTTGGTGTGGCGGAGTTGGACCCCGAGGGTCGACTATTTGTCCTTGCCCAGCAGCTGGAGATGGGACGGACAGAGGACGCCCGGGAGACGGTCAGCAGTCTGACTGACGATGATTTCGCCGACATGCCGGGGCTCCACCATCTGGTTGGCGTGACCCACCTTCTCAGCGCGGTCCCGGCGGAGCGCCACAATACCGTGATCCGCCAAGTGCCGTTTCCGGTCAGGCAGTGCCCACTAGCCTCGAGCGCCGGGGCTCTTCGGTCACGCCGAGCCGCGTACAAACACTTTCGTACGTCGGCCGAAACTGCCCGAAAACTCCGGCTACGGGATCTCGCTACGCTGGACGACGACTATGCACTCTGGCTACAGCTGAGCGACCCCGATACAGCCGAAAAAGGACGTCGACTCCTCGTCGACAATCTCCGTCAGCCTGAGAGTGCCCTCCGTCTTGTGCCTTTTGGTGTGGACTTTGGTGTCGATTTGGACGTTCAAGAGGTGGAGCGGACGATCGAACAGGAGACTGCGCGCAATGGCGGAATTACGAGGGACGCAGCTGCAGCCCGTCTCGCACTGTCGTTCCTGCAACCCCCCGACCGCGCGGCGGCCTACTTAGGGCGGCACTTCGCTGACCTCCGCCGACACATGCCCGAGGAATTTTTGAGATTCCTTCAGGTCGAGATGTTTTGCCGCGCGGGTATGCCGGAACGCGCGACAGAGATCATGACTCTCCTACAAGAGACCGGCATAGCGAATGCTGACGCCAGTCGTTTGGAGAGTATCGTGGCGGAGGCCAAAGGAACCGATCCGATTGAT
This sequence comes from Nannocystaceae bacterium, assembly GCA_036479215.1. Lineage (GTDB taxonomy): Bacteria > Myxococcota_A > Polyangia > Nannocystales > Nannocystaceae > FL481. The sequence continues at coordinate 1,596 of JAZGFE010000023.1, forward strand.
GCCCGGACGAAACAGTTCAGGCTCACCGGGGCGCTGGTTGATCTCGTCGCGTTGGTTCGGGAACTTGAATCGAGGAACGAGCTGGACGGTCTGTGCGAGTACGGTGAGCTGCTCTTCGCTCGAACAGGAGCCGCAGATGACGCCGACCGGTTCGTGAGAGCTCTAACCGCCCGACAGATGACTCAGCGTGTCATCCACTTTTGCGAGGCGAACTTTGATCTGCGGACACGCTCGGGGACGCTGCATATGTCCTATTGCTGGGCGTTATTCAACGAGGGCGCGCTTCTGCAGGCGCGCTCGGAGCTGAGGAAATTGAGCGGTGACGCTGGGGATGCCAACTACAAGAGTAAACCCCTTACGGACCACCCCCACCCGCAGGCGGCGTAGCTGATGCACACTCGCGGAGATGGCTCTCGCCCTACACCTACTGGCCAGCTGGGTCGGTCGTGCTGGCGTGGGCTCGGGCAGCGG